>JANMQR010000375.1:0-14632 GCA_031370625.1 Burkholderiales bacterium
TATTTAGACAAGGCACTTCAATCGATCAAATTAGGTCAGTCTGAAATCGCTATCGAACAATTCGCGCTCGCGTCGGAATCGCTTGGGTTAGCGAATGCGTTTGCATCAAACAATCAATTTGTGTCAGCGCAAGCAAAAATCAAAGCAGATGTCAGCAGTAAACCCAAAATCGCTATGCGAAAGACAGTAACCGAGTACTGGAAGGTAAATATTTCTCCAACTTTGTCTGCTCCGAAAGCCGCTGACTTAATGTTAGGAATGCAGAGTTTCAGATGGCAAAACAACGAAGATGTCCCACACAAATTTTTGGCTGAATGTGTTCGCGCTGAGAAAAAAAGAGTTGCGGCGGCAAAAAGAATATAGCTTTCGCAAGCAAGGCATGCCGTGTGCATGCCGAGGTGATGATTTCCAAATAACCCTATGTAAAAGTGCTAACCATGTTCAACGCGCCACTAGATGCGCTAAGGAAAAACATGGATTACACGATACTGCGGCTTCCAGCGGTTAAGTCTGAAAGTGGATACTCTCGCTCTACATCTACTCACGCATCGCCCAAGGCCTATTTACGAAACAAGTGAGCTTAGGGCCGCGATGCGTAGGGTGGCCTCGAACTGAAATTTCTGCTCTCAACGCTGCTCGCATCGCTGGGAATACCGACGCAGAGATTCGAACACTCGTGATAAAGCTGGAACGTGATCGAAAGCTGCTAACAAGTCTGGAAGCGAAATAATGCGCTCGCTTTCATTTTTAGAAACGATGCAGGCGGCAGGACTAACTCCCCCCAACATCATCGAGCCTGAAAAAATCTACCGCTTCCCCGGCATAGACAAGGGCACCGGCAACACCGCCGGATGGTGCAAGCTATTCGCTGATGGCTTGGGCGGTGTGTATGGGGATTTTTCTCAAGACTTTTCCGCAAGCTGGCAGGCTAAACGATCAGCACCGTACACAGCCGCACAACGAGCGGCGTTTAATCGTCAAACTGCCGAATCGAAGGCGAGCGCAGATGCAGAAAAAGCGGCTAGGCAATTGCAAGCAGCAACCAAAGCCTCTTCAATTTGGCAATACGCTCAACCAGCGACCAACGATCATGCCTACCTCATTCGCAAAGGTATTGATGCTCACGGCGCAAGGCTTGACGAAGGCGAACTGGTTATTCCTGTGCTGGCAAGCGGCGTGCTTCATTCGCTTCAGTTCATACGCGAGGATGGCAAAAAGCGCTTCTTTCCCGATGGTCGCGTAAAAGGATGCTGTCACATTATCGGCAACATTAAAGACGCGAGCGCAATCTGCATTGCTGAAGGATTCGCCACGGGTGCAACTGTCCGTGAGGCAACAGGCTATTCCGTTGCAGTCGCTTTCAATGCAGGCAATCTCGAAGCTGTGGCAATCGCTATCCGCACAACGTTGCCCGATATGCCGATAATTGTTTGCGCCGATGATGACGCCGCAACATCTGGCAATCCAGGAATAACCAAAGCAATAGCGGCGGCACGCGCAGTAGGCGGTAAGGTGGCGATTCCTGATTTTGGCGATGCAAGGCCGAATGACGTGACCGACTTTAACGACATGGCAGCGCATTGCGGTTTAGACGCAGTTAAACGTGCGGTAGCGAGCGCGATGGTGCCAGAACTGGAAACACATCAATCTTCGCATAATGACGGCCCTGCGAGCGCATACACAGGCGCGCGACACGTTACCTTGCAAAGCGCCGCTGACATTACACCGGAAGCCATTAATTGGCTGTGGACTGGCTGGTTAGCAGCCGGAAAGTTTCATATTTTGGGCGGTGCACCGGGTACGGGAAAAACGACTCTCGCTATTGCGCTTGCTGCGACGGTATCAAGCGCCGGTCGCTGGCCGGACGGAACCAAAGCCGAAGCTGGAAATGTGCTGATATGGAGCGGTGAAGATGATCCGGCGAACACATTAGTTCCCCGTTTGATCGCATCAGGCGCGAACCTAGAACGGGTTAAATTTGTTACGGGCACAGAGGGCAGCGGCGGCAATTTTCCGTTTGATCCAGCCAAGGACATGAAAGGGTTGCGCGACGCTGCGCAATCGTGGGGCAATGTTCGCTTGTTAATTGTCGATCCCGTTGTTTCCGCTGTTGCTGGCGACTCCCATAATAACGCAGACACACGTCGCTCGTTGCAACCGTTGGTAGATTTGGGCGCGGCTTTGAATTGCGCCGTGATTGGAATCACACATTTTTCCAAAGGCACCGCGGGGCGCGATCCTACAGAACGCATAACTGGTTCCATTGCTTTCGCAGCGCTCGCGCGCGTTGTGATGATCGCGGCAAAAAATGAGCAAGTAGAAGCGGGAAAGCCCAGCCGAATGCTTGCTCGTTCGAAGTCAAACATTGGACCGGATGAAGGCGGGTTCGCCTATGATTTGCGACAAATTGAACTACCACAACACCCCGGCTTGATTACTTCGCATGCGGTGTGGGGGGTGGCAATAGAAGGGACGGCGCGAGAAATGCTCGCTTGCGCCGACGCTACCGATGAAGCGGATGGTGGCGCATTACGCGAGGGACGCGAGTTTTTGAATGACTTATTGGCGAATGGGCCGGTCTCCGCAAAGGCCGTGAAAGCAGCGGCGACTGAGGCGGGGATTTCGTTCGCAACTGTGAGGCGTGCGAAAAAGGCAGTGGGTGTAGTTACTGAGAAGATGGCAATGAACGGCGGGTGGAATTGGAAAATTCAGCGAAGGCGCTCATCAAATACCGAAGATGCTCATCAAAATAGTGTGAGCACCTTCGATAAATTTGAGCACCTTCGCGAATCAGAAAATGATTTTGACGTTATGAGTGAGGTGTTTTGATGGGCGCTCTCGATACATTTCTGGCGAAGGGTATCCGTTTTGAACTGCTCACAGAAGACCAGATTCGGGCGCAAGGTGCGCTCGATGATTCGTTACGTGCGGCGATTAAAGCGGCAAAACCGAACATCATCAATGAGCTGCAATGGCGAGAGTTTGAGGCACTACTCGCCATTGTCGGCCCCACTTATAAAACGCCAGAAGATGAGTATGCGCAGATACGCGCCGAAGCCCGTCGCGACCTTCCCGGCGCACTCCTCAGTTATCGCGATCTGTTGAAGCAACTGGCACCAAATGGAGCACAGGATGAATAAATTGTTGAGACCGATTCCCTACCCGGTCGGAAGCGCGTCACGTCGGCTCGCTATTGCTCGCATCATGCGCAATTCAAATCGCCCCTATCGCGATGCAGTAACTTTAGTAAGTGCGGTCAACCACCGGGCGAGAAATACCCCTAGTCGCGGGGAGAAGTGCGCAGCGATGACAAGGCAAGGGACGGCATGTCAATGCAAGGCTTTATCGAATGGCCGCTGTAAGCTGCATGGTGGTCTTTCCACTGGCCCAAAGACCAATGAAGGAAAGCTAGTATCGACGGCAAACTTGCCATACTAAGGTTTACCCAAGGAGTACGCGCGCACGCGTCATGGGGTTTGGTAGCCCCTAACAAAATTGAAGGAAATAACCAAATGAGCACATCAGCATTACCGGAAATCGAAAACCACAAGGTTATACCAAGGGTTGAAGCCTTGCGACGGTTCCGCCAGAAATGGAAACGTTACGATTATTATCCGACACAAGATGCTTGGCTTAAAATTCAGAAGCTACGCGAATTGAATCCTGAGCATTCGATTAATGAACTACTCGATTTTTTGGTGTTGAAGGCGGGAAATACGGCTTTTGCGAATGAACAATGCTAGAGACAAAGTTGTCGTCATTGCGATGCGATCTACAGCAAATGTATAACGATCATCTGGTGCAAAAATATTGAGTGCTCTACTCGGAAGCGTAAAATAGATAGTGTAAGTTATTTGTGAGGTTGCAAAGACGTTGAAGCCAATGGAGACATATTGAGGTACAAAAAATTTCTCGTCGCGGTTATCGCATATTGCATATTTTCGGAGGCTCGTGCTGATAACTCAAACCCGATGACATATTCGATGTTTTGGCCTTGCGCGGGCACGGGAAGTATGTGCGCACCGCGAATACTCGCCGAGGGCAATATACAACGTGATTCGAGCCGAAAGCTGCGCGCGTTCTTAACTGACAAAGAATATAAATCGGCTATTTGTTTCAATAGTCGAGGCGGCGACTTGGCTGGCGCTATCGATCTGGGGCGGGCTATTCGAGAGCTTGGATTCAACACATGCCTCGCTCCCTCATACTCGCGCGTTATTCCGAACTCAGGTGGCGCTGAAGAAACATTTGTAAAAGATGTGGTCTGCGCATCGGCGTGTTCGGTCGCGATTGTGGGCGGGGTAAATCGACTAATTGAAAATGACGCCCGGCTTGGAATTCACCAATTTTATAGTGCGCGTGGCAACGTTGGCGATGGCGCAACGCAAGTAACGGTTGTTGTTTTAGCGAAGTATTTTGAGTCCATGGGTGTCAGCCGAGAGCTACTTAACTCGGCTTCGCTTGTTTCCCCCGATAAAATTTATTGGCTCTCTGCGACTGATTTGCGCGATTTTCAAATTGACAACATGATTCTCTCAGCCAGCAGATGGCGACTGGACGCGCTGCAAGATGGCACGGTTGTCGCAACAATCGCACAAATAAAGCCGGGGCAGCAAAGTAGGGTTGCTCTAACGATAGTAAAAAAAGCTGATGGCGCACAACTTGCGATTGCATATGCTCCTAACAAGCGTGATCCGAAGTCACTAAACGACGCGTTACGAGCGCTCCAGGATAACGAACTCGACCTTTTCATTGATGGCGTCCACATTGCGGCGTATCCGCGAACAAAGTGGATGGTCAAGGATGAATCACTGGTAACTTTCGTCTCATTGCCCGCAAAGGCACCTTTGGCCCTTAGCTCTGGCAAGTCGTTAAAAGTATCGATGTCCGTCGCAAATGCGTTCCGAGAATACGATCCCTCGCTTGACTTTAAGTTAGACGGCATCGGGCGATTTTTGTCAGCGGTGCTCAAATGATCCGAATTCAGTTGTAGTGTGCGGTTTAAACACGTTACTAACTGCAATGACTTACAAACTCTCCTCCGGACGCCGCTACATGAATGGCGAACTTGTTGACCCTCCTCAGCTCGGGCCGTGGGTCGAGGGCGACTTGTTTCCGGAAATTTCTGACGAATGGGAAACGGCGGGCTTATTCGATTTGGATGTGGAAGACGAAGACGAGTATCAGTGCGTAGAGTGGTGGCTTGACGCGCTACACAATTCAGACGTGCCGGTGCTTTTTTTGATAGAGCGGTGTTGTCATGAAGGCGAACTCTTGCATGTGGATATGCGTGAAACGCGCCTTCAAGAATTTCCTAGGCGGTGGCGCGCCGCTTGTCGCGCAGCCATTCAGGAGGTTGTTGAGTACGGCGGAACGGAATTGATTTCAGTTATTGCGTGGGCGGTTCGCATCGAAAGAGCGAGACGGCATGCAGAAGCAAACGGGTCTTGACTAATCACCCAACATGCAACACCAACCGCCGCCCAAATGTCGCCAGCGCCTGCTCAATAGTCTCCAATTTGGTCGCATGGCGAATATCCAGCAAACGATCCACGCCTGACGGCACTAAATGCAATTCGCGGGCGAGCACGGCGCGCTTTTTGCTCGATTGCACCATCTCGTTGTGTAACGCAATTTACGCACTAACGATGGCCGGAATGGACACCGCATGTTCGCCCCGCTTAGGTGCGCTGGCGGCGGGAAGGATGCGACGATCATCAAAATAACATTCGAGCGCCGTCAATAAAGCATCAGCCGCATTCGCGAGCGCATCCGCCACCGTATCGCCTTGGGTAAGCGCTTCGGGAATATCGCGGAACGAAACCGTGAATCCGGCGGTGTCAGGGGTTAATTTGCAAAAGTAGGTCATGGTGTTTCTTTCATTCCAAGTTGTTTCAGAATGGCGCGGCGCAAGCCCTCGCCTATTTCCTTTGAGTTATGATCGGGAACACCGCAAGCGATAATGCATGATATTTTTAGACAGTGTGTAAGTTCACTCGATTGAAAAATGAACATGGGCACAGAACTCGCAAAAGAACTTGAAACGTACAACGCCCACAAAGCGGATTCGCTGAAAGACGCGGGTAAGTTCGTGCTCGTACATGGAGATCAACTCGCGGGTGTTTACGACACGTATGCCGATGCGCTGCGTGAGGGCTACAAGCAATTTCAACTCAAGTCGTTTATGGTGAAGCAAATTCAACACACCTTTTTCGCCATTCAATGAGAAATCTATGCCCGTGAATAAATCACTGTTTAGTAACCTAATGCAAAGCCTGAAAGAAGCGAAAGCCATTTCGCAAGGCAGATTAAAGCCGTCGCGCCGATTCGTAGTCTCACCATTGGACGTTAAAGCTGCACAAGACATGGTTGCGGTACGTTCCGCGCGGGCGCGCGCGATCTTAAGTCAACGCTGATGTGCTTTGGGGGTATATCTGGGGGTATTGTTGAATTTTCACATCACGAAGTCGATATCTGGTGGGGCTTTCAAGCCATGATGTGAATGACGCCTCCTCAACCAAATCCATCAAAGCCACTTTAATAACTCAATTAGCCCCATAAACCGGGGCTTTTTTGTTTTTTAACGTCCTAAAGCGTCTGCTGCAACCCACATTTATTCGACGGGGACCCTTAGACGGTATGGTGGTATCGCGCTGAGGGTCTCCGGAAAAATGACTGATCGAGACGATCACAAATGCCGCTAACCGACACGGCAACCGAGAAAGCCAAGTCTGGCGCTAAGCCTGCAAAGATGTCCGACTAGAGAGGCCAGGCCGTTCGTAAAACTCATTTATCCACGTGCCGTTTAGAGCAAAAGTGCCCCAAGATGCAAGCGGATATTGGCGTTTATATTTTTCAGGCCATTGTCGTATCTACAGCTATTTACTTGCCGAAGGCAATTCAAGCATCGCCCCATACACCAGTGCGCCTACTTGCTCGCGATAGTATTTGCGAATTTCACCGGGGGCGACGGTGCCGTAGACCACCACCAGCCGTTCCTTCGGGTCGACCCAAAACGCGGTGCCGTTTGCGCCATTCCAAGTGTAGTCGCCGGTGGTCCCGGGCGTTGCGGCCACGCCGTCTTCCATGCGCACTGCCACGCCTAGCCCAAAACCGTATCCATCGCGGTGCTGTTCGACCTGTGCGACATTATTTTTGATGTTGCTACCCAAATGATCACTTGTCATCGCTCGAACCGTCTTGGGGCTCAGGACGCGTTTGCCGTCAATGATGCCGCCGTTCAACAGCATTTGTCCAAACCGCAAATAGTCGGCGACTGTTGAGAATGCGCACGAGCCCGCGCAATCGAATTTCACGGCTTTGTCGAGAATGGCGATGTTTTGATCGCGGCCGGTGATGGGATCTTTGGCGAGCGGTCGCGCGATGCGTTTGCGATTTTCCGGTGTCACATTAAACGTGGTGTCGCGCATGCCCACTTTATTCCAGATTGAGGTTTGCAAATAGTCGCCCAGCCGTTTTCCGCTAACTTTTTCGATAACGAGGCCAAGCACATCGGTTGAAAAACCGTAGTCCCACACGGTGCCCGGCTGATACAGCAATGGGGTGGCGGCAAGTTTGGCAATAAATTCGTCGCCCGAAAATTGTGCCGCTGCCGGGGCCGAGCCGGATGGATACAGTTTGTGGACAGCACTGTCTCCGCGTCCGCCATAGGTGATGCCGGAGGTGTGGCGATACAGGTCGTGAATATAAATTGGTTTCGCAGGCTCCAGTTTCATTTCGCTGCCAGCGTTCATGACGCCAACATTCATTTTTTCAAACTGTGGCAGATATTCAGACAGCCGCGACTTGAGTGGCAATCGACCTTCCTCATTCAGCGTCAGTCCACCCACAGATGTCATCACTTTGGTCATGGAGGCGAGATTAAAAATCGCATCAATCGGCATCACTTCATTCGTTGATTTATTCAGAAACCCATACGCTTTGTAGTGCACCAACTTTCCGTCGCGCGCAATCGCGATCACCGCGCCGGGCACGCGGTCTGCCGCCACTTCACGTGCGAAAAACGCATCAATTCGCGACAGTCCCTCAACGTTAAATCCCGCTTTTTCCGGCACGGAAACCGGCAAGGGCGTTGCTGCCGGCGTGGCTGCATACGCGGACAAGGAAACAAAAAAACTACTCAACGCGAATATCGATTTTGACAATTGCATGGCGGTCTCCGAATTATTAGGAATTAGTTTGGGCAGTTGTGAGCGCAATCTGTGAATGCGACGCCAGTCTAGCGCGACTGTTGGAATCGTTACTTGGCACACGTCAATCAAACTTGATTCGCGATTTAACGCATTCCTTACCGCTGATAACGACACTTTTGCCGGCGATACGCGTGCCATAATTTGTACAAGCCAACCACTTGAAAGCTCGACCTGATGGATCCTGTTGTACTGTTTTTCCTGCTCGGTGTTGTCGCGCGATTGCTCAAAAGTGATCTCAAATTACCCGAGGCGCTTTATGAAACGCTCTCCATCTATCTGTTGCTGGCGATTGGCCTAAAAGGCGGGGTCGAATTGGCCAAGCATCCCATTGCCACGGTGGCACCGCAGGCGGTCGCGGTGATTGCGATGGGATTACTGTTGCCATTACTCGCCTATCCCGCACTGCGATTTTTGGGCAAATTTAGCACCATCGACTCAGCGGCAATCGCCGCGCATTACGGCTCAGTGAGCGTGGTGACTTTCGCCGTGGGCTTGGCGTTTGTGGTCAAGCAAGCCGTGCCGTTTGAGGAATACATGCCGCTTTTTGTCGCGTTGCTGGAAGTGCCCGGCATTGTCGTCGGCATTTTGCTGGCACGCACGCTCGCAGAGAGCAGCGCGGGGAAAAAGAGACAGAAAATCGAATGGCGAACTCTGTTGCACGAAATTTTTCTCGGCAAATCCGTGGTGTTGTTGGGTGGCGGCCTGTTGATCGGCTGGTTTGCGGGGCCGCAAGGGATTGACCCCATGCGAGGATTATTCTTCGATCTTTTCAAAGGCGTGTTGGCACTTTTTCTGCTGGAAATGGGCCTGGTCGCAGCCAGTCGTGTCGGTGACTTGAAACGCGCCGGACCATTTTTGATTGGTTTTGGCATCGTGACGCCTATCGTGTTTTCGGTGATCGGCGCGGCCGTTGGTTACGCGATTGGCTTGTCACTTGGCGGCACCACTTTGCTCGCAATTCTGGCGGCCAGTGCGTCGTATATCGCGGCACCGGCGGCATTGCGAATCGCGTTGCCAGAAGCCAATCCTGCGCTCTCCATCGGCGCGGCATTGGGCATTACGTTCCCATTTAATTTAACGCTCGGCATCCCGCTTTATTTTGAAATCGCCAAGCGGATTCACGGCTAAATTCATCGCCAAATCTGTGCCTTAAAATCAAAAACCTGACGACAACAACATGCAAACCTACTCAAAAAAACTACTCGTAATCATCGGCGAATCTGCGTTGGAGAAATTCCTGGTGCGCGATATAAAAGAGTTCGGTGCGAATGGCTACACTATTGCCGATGTTCGCGGCGGCGGTACGCGCGGCGCACGCGACGCAGCGTGGGAGGGTGATCGTTCGATTCGGATGGAAATTATCTGCGATGAAAGTGTTGCCACAAAAATCGCTGAGCATGTGCTCAAGGTATACGCGATTAATTTTTCACTATCGCTTTATTTTGGCGATGTGAGCGTGATCCGCGGCGAGAAGTTTTAACGTAAACCACAAATAGTGGAAATTGAAGAACCAATGCTGGCGCGGCGATTGGGGCATTTTTGTTCGGTGAAGCCCGCCAGTGCTTGAGTTTATGCCTTCAACTATAACGGCTTCGTAACCTCGACATTGGTCCATCCGCCTCCTAGCGCCTTGATCAGCGCCACCGATGCCGTCAATCGTCGTCCCGCCAGCGTCATCGCATTGCGTTCGTTGGCGAGCTGCGAGGTTTGCACGCTCACCACATTGAGATAACTTATCGTGCCCGCTTTATATTGATTCAAGGTGAGGGCAACCGATTCGCGTGACGCACGCACCGCTTCGTCTTGCACTTTTGCTTCCGCTTCCAAAATGCGTAGCGCCGCCAGATTATCTTCAACTTCCTGAAACGCCTGCAACACCGTTTGCCGATACGTCGCCACTGTTTGATCATAAACTGCGATGGCTTGATCGCTCGCCGCACCGCGTTTGCCAAAATCCAGAATCGTTGCGGCGAGTGATGGGCCTAGCGACCAGAAACGATTTGGCGCACTAATCCAATCCGATAACGCCGCACCGCCGTAACCGCCGCTGGCGGCGAGCGAGAGCGTCGGGTAGTACGCCGTCATGGCGACACCAATTTGCGCGTTCGCGGCTGCTGCTCGTCGCTCTGCGCTGGCAATGTCGGGGCGTCGCTCAAGCAAGCTCGCCGGAAGCGACAAAGGAATCGATGGCAAGGTCATTGCCCATTTTGATTCTGGTAGCGTGAAATTGCCCGGTGCTTTGCCAATGAGAAGTGCTATCGCGTGTTCGAGCTGCGCGCGTTGAATGCCAAGGTCAAGCGTTAGCACCTGCGAACTTTTCAGTTGCGTTTCCGCTTGCGCAACATCAACCCGGCCAGCCACACCGACGTTGTAGCGATTCTTGGTAAGCTCGAGCGATTTCGCGAATGCCGCCACGGTGTCATCGAGAAGTTGCTTTTGTGCATCGGTCACACGCAGCTGAAAATAGTTGGACGCCAGTTCGGATTGCGCTGATAAACGCGCTGAAGCCAAATCGGCTGCGCTTGCCTCGATGCTGGCGTTGCTTGATTCAACCTGGCGACGAATGCGCCCCCACAGATCGAGCTCCCAATTAAAATTAGCGTTCAAGTTATAGCTGTTCGAAACTGACGATGCTCCGGAAGCCGCGCCAATGCTAGTGTTTGCGGCGCTGTTACTGACGCCTCGCCCGCTGCGGGTTGCGCTTGAAGACGCTGAAATCGTTGGAAAGAAACTGCTGCGCGCCGATGCACCCAAGGCCTGTGCCTGACGATATTTTGCTTCAGCCAATTTCAAATTTTGATTATTGATATCGACTTGCTCAACCAAGATATTTAATTCGCGGTCACCAAATGCTTCCCACCATTTTCCCCGATTGGCGTTATCGTTGGGCGTGGCAATTTTCCAATTGCCGGCTTCTTTGAAATTGGTTTGCGCGGCCGCTTCGGGGCGTTTGTAATCGGGCCCGATGGCGCAGGACGCGAGCATTAACGGCAATACAACAACGGTGACAGCGACGAAGCGACTCATTTACTCTCCAAAACAATATTGCTTGCGCTGTCCGCATTGGCTCCGGCGCGCTTGTCGCGTTTGAAAGTGCGCAAGCTCCACAGCCTAAATCGATCCAAATACAAGTACACCACCGGTGTCGTATATAGCGTCAGCAGTTGGCTCACCAGTAACCCGCCCACAATTGAAATGCCCAGCGGCGTGCGCAGCTCAGCACCGTCGCCAGCGCCAATCGCGAGCGGAATCGCCCCGAGCAGCGCCGCCATGGTGGTCATCATGATCGGGCGAAAGCGAAGCAAACACGCTTGAAAAATCGCATCGCGCGGCGAGAGGTGATCGTTTCGCTCCGCTGAAATCGCGAAATCAATCATCAGAATTGCATTTTTTTTCACGATCCCAATCAACAGAATCACGCCGATAAGCGCGATGATCGAAAACTCAGTTTTGGTCGCCAGCAACGCGAGCAGCGCACCCACGCCTGCTGACGGCAATGTAGACAAAATCGTCAGTGGATGAATATAGCTTTCGTACAAAATGCCGAGCACCAGATACACCGTGATTAACGCCGCGAGGATCAACCACGGCTGACTGTCCAAGCCCTGTTGGAACGTGCGCGCAGTCCCTTGAAAACTGCCGGTGATGGTGCGCGGCATACCGATTTTCGCCATGGTGTCGCGCATCGCTTGCACCGCGGCGGAAAGTGAAACACCCTCGGGCAAATTAAACGAAACAGTGGTCGCTGCAAATTGGCCTTGCCGATTCACCGATAGCGGTGCAGTGGTGGGCTCGTAGCGCGCGAATGCCGAAAGCGGCACTTGTCCGCGCGTGGGTGAGAGCACATAAATGCCGTTGAGTGATTCCGGGCTTTGCCAATATTGTGGTGCCACTTCCATCACTACCCGATATTGATTTAAGGTCGCATAAATCGTGGACACCACGGCCTGGCCGTAAGCCAAATACAACGCCGTGTCGATGGCGCGCGTGGTCACGCCCAACCGTGATGCGGTCGGCCGATCAATCAGCAAACTCATTTGCAGGCCGCGTTCTTGTTGGTCTGAATTTATATCGGCAACTTCTTTCACGTCCTGCAATGCCTGCTGCAAACGCGGCGTCCAGGTGCGCAAATCCTGCAAATCATCGGACTGCAAGGTGAATTGATAGGCCGCGTTTGATTGCCGTCCACCCGCGCGAAAATCCTGCACTGGCTGCAAAAACAAATTTGCGCCCGCGACTTTTGATAGCTTGGGCCGGAGCCGCGCGACGATAGCATCGGCTGATGTTTTACGTTCAGCCAACGGCTTCAGCGCGATGAACATTCGCCCGCCGTTTCGCTGGCCGCCGCCGGTAAACGCGATCACATTATCGACACTCGGATCCTGCAATACGATGTCAACAAATTCGCCGAGCTTGCCCTGCATGGCCTGAAATGAAATGCTTTGGTCGCCCTGAATGCCGCCGACGATGCGCCCGGTATCCTGCTGCGGCAAAAAACCTTTCGGCACGATCACATAAAGATAAATGTTTAACCCGATGGTGGCCAGAAGAATGGCGACAATCGGCAACGGATGTCGCAGCACCCAGCCGAGACTACGTTCATAACCGCGCAACATCCACGCGAAAAAACGCTCGGTACCAGCGGAAAATTTTTTGCCTAATTTGACCAGCACATTGGTGCGCTTCGTGGACTTGGCTGCGGTTGCGTTTTCATCTTTTTTAGCACGCAGCAAACGTGCGCACATCATCGGAGTGGTGGTGAGGGACACGACTAACGAGACCAGAATCGCGACCGATAACGTCACCGCAAATTCACGAAACAGGCGGCCAATAATGCCGCCCATCATCAATATGGGGATGAATACAGCGATCAACGAAATCGACATCGATACCACGGTAAAACTTACTTCGCGCGCGCCTTTGATCGCGGCCTCGAACGGGCTCATGCCTTTTTCGATATGCCGCGTTACGTTTTCAAGTACCACTATCGCATCATCAACCACGAAGCCGGTCGCAATCGTCATCGCCATCAGCGACAAGTTATTCAGGCTATAACCAGCCGCATACATCACGCTGAAAGTGCCGATCAGCGACACGGGAACGGCGACGGCGGGGATCAGCGTGGCGCGAAAATTTCGCAAAAACAAAAACACCACCATGATCACCAGCCCGATTGAAATCACCAGCGTTCGCTCCACCTCGCGCAAGCTCGCGCGTATGGTGGTGGTGCGCTCGAGTGCGACTCTCAAGTTGATTGAGGCGGGAATGGCTGCGCGGAGTTGCGGCAACAACGCTTGAATGCGATCCACTGTTTCGATGATATTGGCGTTTGGTTGCCGATTAATCAACAGCACGACCGATGGCTTGCCATTGGCCGAACCGTAGTTGCGCAAGTCTTGCACCGAATCCACTACATCGCCGACATCGCTTAGGCGTACTGCGGAACCATTACGATAAGCGACGATAATCGGCAAATAGTCGGCAGCTTTTTTCGCTTGATCATTTGCGTAAATTTGCCAGCTTTTATCACCATCCTCGACCAAGCCTTTTGGGCGATTAACGTTGTTGTTGGTAATCGCGGTACGCACCTCATCAAAGCCGATGGCGAGACGATTTAGCGCGGTCGGATTTAATTCCACACGCACCGCAGGCAGCGATGATCCACCCACGGTGACTTGTCCCACCCCGCCTAATTGCGATAATTTTTGCGCGACGATGGTGGATGCCGCGTCATACATTTGCCCCTGCGTTAAGGTGTCCGAGGTCAACGACAAAATCATGATCGGTGCATCCGATGGATTGACTTTTCGATAACTCGGATTTGATGGCAGGCTCGTGGGTAAATCCGCGCGCGCCGCTTGAATCGCCGCCTGCACTTCTCGCGCTGCGCCGTCGATATTGCGGCTTAAATCAAATTGCAAAACAATATTGGTACTGCCGAGCGATGACGATGAGGTGATTTCATTCACGCCCGCAATTCGCCCAAGCGCTCGCTCCAGCGGTGTTGCCACCGTCGCCGCCATCACTTCTGGACTCGCACCTGGAAGTGCTGTTGATACGGAAATGGTTGGAAAATCTACCTGTGGCAATGGCGATACCGGCAGCTGCTTAAACGCGACTGCACCGGCCAGTGCCACGCCAATGGTGAGTAGCGTGGTGGCAACGGGGCGGCGAATGAAGATCTCAGAAAAATTCATACTTTAGTGTAGCGCTACGCAATTGATGCGATTGGTTAAAGCTTTCACCGAAATACCCCTTCCCCCGGCGACGGGGGAAGGATGGGATGGGGGCGATAGTACATTGGTGGACGCTGCCCCAAATGCGGACGATCCCCCATCCCAACCTTCCCCCATTTTCATGGGGGAAGGAGATACAGCAAGCTAACATCCAACGAGTACTGGGGTAAGTCGCATACAAAT
>JANMQR010000378.1:0-20417 GCA_031370625.1 Burkholderiales bacterium
CTGACGCGGACGTTAAATTGAACACCGATGTCAGGTAGCTGCGCAACCTGACCTACTCTCTTACTTGCAAAGCTTAAACGCCATCACTGGTGCGGCGTTCGGAGCATTTATGTTTGTAGATGCCCGCCAATACTAGACTTGGCATTCCGATGGCTATAAAAAAGCGGCGCGATAAACATCTGCGCCGCTTCAAAAATTCAACACTGAAGAAATTACGGTGCCGCCGAAATAACCTCGGGCTCGTTCTCTTTTTTCTTTTCCACTTTCACAAAATCTTCGCGCGATACGCCAAGATATTTTGCGAGCGGACACGCCACCAGCACAGACGAATAAATGCCGAACAAGATGCCAATCGTTAACGCAAGTGCGAAGTAAAACAAGGTCGGCCCGCCAAGCAGCAGCATCGCAATCACCATCATTTCCGTGGTGGTGTGGGTGATTATGGTGCGGGAAATGGTGCCCGTAATGGCAGCATCAAAAATCTCTTCAGTCGTGGCTTTGCGCATCTTGCGGAAATTCTCACGGGCACGATCAAACACGACCACGGATTCATTCACCGAATAGCCCAAAATCGCCAGCACCGCCGCCAATACCGGGAGCGAAAATTCCCACTGGAACGCGGCGAAGAAGCCGAGAATAATCACCACGTCATGCAAGTTCGCGATGATGGTGGCGACTGCGAAACGCCACTCAAATCGAATCGCCAAATACGCCATGATGCCCAAGCAAACGAACAGCAACGCCAACGCGCCATCAGTGGCAAGCTCCTTACCCACAACGCCGCCGACGACTTCGGTACGAGTGAGTTTTACCGAAGCATCTTGCGTTTTAAGTGCGGCCATCACTGCATCGTTCTGCTTTTGCATCGCTTCGTTTTGCGTTTTTGCAGCAGTAGCACCCGGTTCTGCCTTTTGAGCATCCGTAGGCGCAACTGATTTCAGAGGCAGTCGAATCAGCACATCCTGCGCCGAACCAAATTTCAGCACTTGAATATCAACGAAACCTGCCTTTACTAAGGCATCGCGAATGCGGTCGGGCTCGGCGGGCTTGTCGTATTTCACCTCCATCACCGCACCACCGAGGAACTCAATTGAAAGATGCAGACCTTTGGTCGCCAAGAAAAACACCGCGAGCAAAAAAGTTAGCCCTGAAATAATGTTGAAAATCAGCGCGTAGCGCATGAACGGGATTGATTTCTTGAATCGGAAAAATTCCATTTTTTATCTCTTCTCTTGCTGCAAAATTTTTATCTGATGGCGTATAAATGCGATCAGGCCTTGGCGGTCTTTACTTCTGTTTTAGCTTCCCTGGCCCAAGCCACATTGCCGATGGAAAGTTTGCCGGTTTTCTTGCCGCCATAAATCAGATTCACCAAGCCGCGCGACACCATCACAGCACTGAAAATAGAAGTGACAATACCGAGGCAATGCACCACCGCGAATCCACGCACTGGGCCTGAGCCCCAAATCAACAACGCCAAACCGGCAATCAGCGTGGTGATATTCGAATCGATAATCGTGTCGAGAGCACGCTCATAACCAGTTTGAATCGCCATTTGCGGCGACATGCCGTTGCGAAGTTCTTCGCGAATGCGCTCGTTAATCAGCACGTTGGAATCAATCGCCATACCGAGTGTCAGCGCAATAGCGGCGATGCCCGGCAGCGTCATAGTCGCTTGCAGCATCGACAACAAGGCGACAAGGAACAACAGGTTGGCGGCCAGCGAGAGCACCGACACCACACCAAACAACATGTAATACGCAATCATAAAAACAGTGATGAGCGCGAAACCGAACAAGAGCGAATTCTTGCCCTTCTCGATATTTTCTGCACCGAGGCTTGGGCCGATGGTGCGCTCTTCAATAATTTCCATGGGTGCTGCGAGCGCACCGGCGCGTAACAGCAGCGCCAAATTCTTTGCATCGTTGGTCGTGCCCATGCCAGTAATCTGGAACTGCGGACCAAACTCACCTTGAATGGTCGGCCACGTGAGCACTTCTGGCTTGCCTTTTTCGATCATGATCATGGCCATGTGCTTCTTCAAATTGTCGCGTGTGGTCTGCAGCATTGCGCGACCCCCTGCGGAATCAAGGCGTACATTTACCGTCGGCGCACCAGTCTGCGAATCAAAACCAGGTTGCGCATCGGTCACCTTGTCGCCGGTAATTACGACCTGCTTTTTCACCAACACAACTTCATTCTTCGAGCTGATCATCTTGTCGAGGCCGAACGGCGGGGGGATGTCGCGATATCTTTCAAAGTTAGCAATATCGTCATCCACCATGCGCAACTCAAGCGATGCAGTGCGGCCAATAACGTCTTTCGCGCGAGCGGGATCTTGCACGCCCGCAAGTTGAATCAGAATTCGATCATCGCCTGAACGTTGCACAATTGGCTCTGACACACCAAGCTCATTCACGCGCTTACGAAGTGCGGTCATATTTTGCTCAATCGCCGATTCGCGAAGCTTGGTGATGGTTTCAGGTTTCATCACCGCCGTTAAAACCGTTTCTTCACCAACCACAGAATCGCGCAACGCCAGCTCAGGTGCCATCGCTTCGATTTCTTTTTTTGCTTTGGCGAATTCTTGAGGCTCTTTGAATTTCACCGTGGTGCTTTCGCCCGCGCGCGCGATGCCGGTGTGATAAATCTTCTTGTCGCGCAGTAATGCACGAATATCACCGGTGTAGCGATCCACCGCTTTATCGGTGGCGGCTTTCATATCGACTTGCATCAGAAAATGCACACCGCCGCGCAAATCAAGGCCCAAATACATTGGATGCGCACCGATTTTGCCGAGCCATGCGGGCGAGTTTGAGACCAGCTGTAACGCGACCACGAACCCATCGCCCAACTTGGCCTGTAGCGCGTCGCGGCCTTTAAGCTGCGTGTCCGCATCCTTAAACTTAACCAGCAGCGATTCGCCTTCTACGGTCACTGAATCAGCCGCGAGATTGGCGGTCTTCAGCGTTTCCTGCACTTGGGTTTGTAATGCTGCGTCGGCCTTATTCGCGCGCAATCCGGAGACTTGGAGCGCAGGTACCTGGCCGAAAAAATTAGGCAGCGCGAAGAGGAAAGCGACGACCAACGCAACAATAATAATGGCGTATTTCCAGGCAGGGTATTTATTCATGAAAACCTCAAAACTTTAACGGCGAATTTGATCGGGCAATTGAGCGTGGCAGCAGCTGCGGCTACAGATCGCACCAGCGGTAAGGCTCCTGACGCAAAGGCGCAGCAAGAGCCGGGCACGTACGCTTATTTGGTCACGTCATTAAACGTGCCTTTGGGTAGCAAAATACTGACTGCGCCTTTTTGTACGTGGATGACTTTTCCGTCGCCCACTTCGAGGCCGACGTATGCATCCGTAACTTTAACGATCTTGCCGATGATGCCCATGGCGATCACTTCATCGCCTTTTTGCAGCGCTTCGATCATGCTCTTCTGCTCTTTTCCTTTTTTCATCTGCGGACGAATCATCAGGAAATATAGCAACCCGAACATCAACAGGATGGGCAGCATGCCAATAAGCGTGCTCTCCGGGCCGGCGGCTGTAGCGGTCTGGGCAAATGCAGGACTAATCATGGAACGGTTCTCCGAGTGGCGTGGTGAATAACGGGTGGTCTGGCTTGGATGTGATGTGGAGACGTTGCCAACGAAAACAAGATTTTCGTGGGCTTGGGCCGATGTTGCGCCCAAAAATTAACTGAAAATTATACCATTTCGTTGCCCAAACCCGCCCGATCACTCACCTTCAGCGCTCTGCTCTGCGACGCTTGCGGCGTCGGTACTCTTCCGCTCGGCATGAAATTTTGCTGTGAACGCAGCAAAACGCCCCGCTTCAATCGCGTCACGCATTTCCTGCATCAGCGCCTGATAGTAGTAAAGGTTGTGGATGGTATTGAGCCTGGCACCCAAAATCTCCTGTGTGCGCTGCAAGTGATGCAGATACGCCCGCGAGAAATTCTGGCAGGTGTAGCAGCCGCAAGTGTTGTCGAGCGAGCGCGTATCGTCACGGTGTTTCGCATTGCGAATTTTTATATCGCCAAAGCGCGTGAATAACCAGCCGTTGCGCGCATTGCGGGTCGGCATCACACAGTCAAACATATCAATGCCGTGGCCGACCGCATCGACCAAATCTTCCGGTGTGCCCACGCCCATTAAATAGCGTGGCTTGTCGGCGGGCAGCTTCGGCGCGGTATGCGCGAGAATGCGCAGCATGTCCTCCTTCGGCTCGCCCACTGACAACCCGCCAATCGCATAGCCGTGGAAACCAATATCCACCAGCCCGGCCAGCGATTCGTCGCGCAGGCTTTCGTGCATGCCGCCTTGTACAATGCCGAATAGCGCATTCGGATTTTCGAGTCGGCCAAATTCAGTTTTGCAACGTTGCGCCCAGCGCAGCGACAAGCGCATTGAATCCGCCGCCACTGGAACAGTCGCCGGATAGGCGGTGCATTCATCAAAAATCATCACAATGTCAGAATTCAATACTTTCTGAATGCGCATCGATTCTTCGGGAGAGAGAAAGCATTTATCGCCATTCACCGGCGATTGAAACGCGACGCCCGCCTCCGAAATTTTGCGCAAATCGCCCAGGCTCCACACCTGAAATCCGCCTGAATCGGTCAGAATCGGCTTATCCCAGGCCATAAAGCGATGCAATCCGCCATGCTTTTCCACCACGTCCAGCCCCGGGCGAAGCCAGAGATGGAAAGTATTTCCCAACACAATTTGCGCGCCGATCTCGTTTAACTCGAGCGGGCTCATCGCCTTAACAGTGCCGTAGGTACCCACTGGCATAAATACCGGGGTCTCCACCACGCCGTGGTTCAAAGTCATGCGCCCACGCCGTGCTTGACCATCGGTTATCAATAATTGAAACTTCATATGTGACCAATTCTTAGGCTTAAAGATGCGCGAGCATAATCGTTTGTGTCGCAATTGCCAAACTGAGCCCCATAATAGATACCAAGACGCCGTAAAAGAACTTGCGGTGCGCAACGCTCGTAAACTTACGTGACGTCAGATCGTCGTAGAATAGCGTTGCAAAAGTAGCGTATTTTTTTAGAGAGCTGGCGCCTCGAACCAATGTATCGGAAAGTTAAGTCTGCAGATTTGAGAATTGGTATGTTCGTGGCTGATTTAGATCGGCCATGGATCGACACGCCTTTTTTGCTGCAAGGTTTTCTGATCGAGGATCGCGAGCAGCTTGATCAAGTGATCGAATGCTGTGCCTGGGTCATGATTGACCCGCAGCGCTCAACCGGCAGCGCGTATGAGCCACTGCCCAAGCCGAAGCCGCTGGAACGCCGCGAGCTGCACGAAGCACCGCTCGTCGTTATTACCAAAGTAGGCGCACCGACCGACGGTAGTACCGGCGACACCGAAGCGGCAAGTGATCCCGCCCATCGGATCGCGTCAAATAAAAAATCCGCACAAAATGATAAAAGCGCAAACGGGCCTGCAAAAGGCAGAACCAGTTTTGCTGTCGCCATGCGCGCCAGTACACAAGCGGGGGAGCCGGAAAGCGACGAAGGTTTTACGGTTTATTACGAAGCGATTCGCGCCCGTCTCGACGCAGGTGCGAAAGGTGGCGAGCGCAAACGCGGCATTCTCGGTCAGCTGAAAGACAGCGTGCGCAGCTTGTTTCTCACCAAACAAAAAGACAACATCGACTACAGCAAAATCAGCGACGAATACGATACGCCGCAACCTTATGTCCGGCCATCTTTCATTCCGGAAACCGTGCAACTTACGATTTATGAAGACAAGCTAACCGTCGAAGAAGAAATTCAATTCGCGCACGAAGCTTTCACCCGCACCAACGATTTGTTGCATCGTGTAACTGAGGATATTCGCAGCGGCGGCGCGCTCCAGCTGGAAAATGTGGAGGCCGTGATTGATGACATGGTCGAGAGCATGGTGCGCAATCCCGACGCGATGATGTGGGTGGCGCGCCTGCGCGAACAAAATATGTCGACCTACGGACATGGGTTAAGTGTGGCCGTGAATCTGGTCGCATTCGGGCGTCATCTGGGCTATCCAAAACCGAGTCTGTCGCACTTGGGCTTGCTCGGCATGCTGCTTGACCTTGGCAAAATCAAGATCCCGATCCAGCTGCTCGAAAAACACGAGCGCCTGACGCCAGCCGAATTTGATCTGGTGAAGCAGCATGTGCAATTTGGCCTAGATGTTTTGCACAAGACACCGAATATTCATTCTGATGTGCTGGACGGCGTAGCCCAGCATCACGAACGTATGAACGGCAAGGGTTATCCCTTTGGGCTGGCGGGCGAAAAAATTACCGTGTTCGGGCGTATGGCAGGTATTGCCGACAGCTACTCGGCCATGACGCAACAACGAAATTACGCTGAAACCGCGTCGCCGCACGAAGCGTTGCAAACCATGTCGAGCTACGAAGGCACACAATTTCATTCGGAAATGCTGGAGCAATTTATCCAGTCGATCGGCGCGTTCCCGGTGGGCAGTTTGGTGGAGCTTTCAACCGGCGAAGTGGCAGTGGTTGCCACCCACAATAAATTAAAGCGCCTGAAGCCGAAGGTGATGATCATCACCGAGGCCGACAAAACCGTGCGCAAATTTCCGACCACCAAGGATTTGCTCTACGACGTATCAGAAAAGCCGGTGTATATTCGTCGTGGCCTGCCGCCGAAAGCGTTTGGCTTGGACGTGAGCGAATTTTATTTGCAGTAACAATCATCCGCTCGGAACAATCTTTTTCTTTCTGGCAATCAACGTAATTAACCACTGAATGCAATCTGAAGCCGGCAATTCTGATTTTCCTGGTGCGGTGACCAAGCGGTCTGGCGAAGCGCAGAATGAGCTAGCGCGAGACTCACTAAAGGCCACACTATCGAACGCGCTGGATCACGCGCGCATGTCGCAGCGCTTTGTTGCGATCTTGATGGTAACGCTGGCGCGGCCGGATAAACTGGAAGCGCTGCTAGGTGTACCAAGCAGCGACGTGATGCGGCGGGCTGTGAAGAGGATGCCCGCGATTCTGCGCCCGGCTGACCGTTACGTGCAAATCTCGGATGATAAAATTTGCGTGCTGCTGCCTAACTTAAGATCCAGCACCCAAGCCTGGCTTGCCGCAAACAAAATTCGGCAAACGCTGGAAGCGCCGTTCAGCTTCGAAAACAGCATGATCGTGGTGCGTCCGGTGATCGGCATCGCCAGCTTTCCTGACCACGCAAAATTCGCAGAAGAATTGATCGTCAATGCCGACATCGCAAACGTCATTGCCGCGAATCGCGATTTGTCGCTGCATATTTTTCAGCCGGAGGATAGTCGCGATCTCGATGTTTACTCGGGTCTGGAAGCATTGCTTCGTGACGCGCTGCGCTCGAATTCGCTCGAAGTACATTACCAACCGCAGGTGGATCTCAAGACCGGCCGCTGCAACGCCGTCGAAGCGCTGTTGCGCTGGAACGTTCCCGACCGCGGCATGGTCGATCCAACCGCGATTATTCGTGTGGCCGAAGCGAACGGTATGATTAATCCGCTCACGAGCTGGGTGATGAACACGGTGTTCCGCAATCAAAGCGAGTGGCGTCGCGACGGCATTGATGTCGGCGTGAGTGTGAATCTTTCAACGGTGTCACTGGGCGAAACCGATTTGCCGGAAATTGTTGAGCAATGCATGGGCACATGGCAAGTGAAGCCTGGCGATCTGACGTTAGAGATTACTGAGAGCTCAACCATCGGCGACATGGATCAATCCCTGTTGATTTTGCAGCGCCTGAAGACTAAAGGTCTCAGACTATCCGTTGATGATTTTGGCACCGGCAGTGCATCGCTCTCCTACGTTAAACGCTTTCCGCTCGATGAACTAAAAATCGACAAATCGTTCGTTCAGCACATGCGAAAGTCAAAAGGCGATCAACAAATCGTGCGCTCCGTGATTGATCTCGCGCATCATTTTGAATTGTCGGTAGTCGCCGAGGGCGTTGAAGACGAGGCGACATACAACGATCTAAAAAAATTCGGCTGCGATGTGGTGCAAGGATTCTACGTGAGCAAAGCGCTGCCCGATGCCGAGCTCAAGGCGTGGCTTCGCCAACATCGTAAATAACGCTGCACACCTTTGATAATAATTCTGAAACTGTTTTAGGATCATGCCTGAAGGCCCTGAAATAAAACGCTCGGCAGACGAGCTCGCCGCAGTATTGAGCGGCAAACGCGCATGGCTGGTTGAGTTTGCGTTTCCGCGTCTGATGCCACACGCGTCGGCCATGCGCGGCGAAATCGTGACCGGCATCGAGCCGCGCGGCAAGGCGATGCTTACCCACTTTAATCACGGCGTCACCATTTACAGCCACAATCAACTCTACGGGCAATGGCGCGTACTAAAACGCGATCAAGCGCCGCAGCCGGGTTTGCAGATTCGCATGGCCATCCATACGAACGATGCGGTTGCGGTGTTGTACAGCGCCTCGGATATTTCGGTGTGGCCGAGCGCACGAATTACCGAGCATCCTTACATTGCCAAGCTGGGCGTGGAGTTACTGGCGGCCAGCACGGTGCTCGCCGATGTTGTTGCGCAAATCAACGATCCGCGTTTTGCGCGCAAAAGTCTCGCCGCGTTATTACTGGATCAGGGATTTCTTGCTGGCATTGGCAATTATTTGCGCAGTGAAATTTTATTTGTCGCGCGCATTCATCCCGCCGCACGCATTGCGGATTTAGACGTGCCCAAGCGTTTAAGTCTCGCCAACGCGGCGCTTGATCTCACGCGACAGTCATATCGTACTCAAGGCATCACCAACGATATGGCGATTGCGCGCCGACTGAAAAGCCAAGGCGTTTCGTATGCTCAATTTCGCCATTGGGTGTTTGATCGCGCTGGTAAAAAATGTCACGTGTGCGCCGGCGTGATTAATCGCATCGATATTTCGGGGCGCGGATTGTATTGGTGTGCGCGCTGCCAGCAAATGTGAACACCGGCTGCCAAAAGAAATAAATTGTGCGGCGCAACATGACAATTTCGCGGCTTCGGCGTAACGTCAGCCACTATGAATTTTTTGCGGTTTTTGCGCGTCGATAGCCATCCAGCGCGCGGCTTTAAACTTTTTACGTCACCTTTCGTCATGTGACAAATAATGTAAATTTTTTTGCCATTAGTACTTCATCTGTTCGAGTTACCCATCTTTGTCGTCAGTTTTTCCCGTCCACTAAAGAAAGGCACACATCGTGACAAAACTAAACGTTAACGGCAAAGCCGTCGTAATCGATGCCGCACCCGATACACCGCTGCTGTGGGCACTGCGGGATCATCTCAAACTGAACGGCACCAAATATGGCTGCGGCATGGCGCTATGCGGGTCGTGTACTGTGCACTTGAATGGCGAGCCGGTTCGATCATGCTCCACGGCGCTGTCAGCTTGCGCGGGGAAAAATATTACGACCATTGAAGGTATTTCGGCCAAAGGTCTGCACCCGGTTCAACAAGCATGGATCGCGCTGGATGTACCGCAATGCGGCTACTGCCAATCCGGACAAATCATGTCTGCTGTTGCATTGCTCAATAAAAATAAAAAACCGAGTGACGCAGATATCGATGCAGCCATGAGTGGCAATGTGTGTCGATGCGGAACCTATCAACGCGTACGTGCGGCGATTCATCAGGCCGCCGGTCAAAAGAGCGAGGCTTGATATGAAAAAATCGATGGAAAACATTGTGAAGAATTCCAGCCGTCGCCAATTTTTGCAATCCAGCGCTGCATTGTCCACCGCCGCTGTTGGCGGTCTGGTCATTGGCGTCTCGATGCCCGCGCTTGCTAAAACCGCCATGACAAAAGACGGCGTAAAAACATCGCAGCCGAATGCGTGGGTCAAGATCGGCTCTGATAATAAAGTGACGATCATTTGTCATCGCGTGGAAATGGGCCAAGGCACTTACACCTCCATGCCGATGTTGGTTGCGGAGGAATTGGAAGTTGATTTGAAGGCAGTCAATGTTGAATTGGCTCCGGCGAATCCGGTCTACATCAACGCACTACTGGGCGGCCAGCTCACGGGCGGCTCCACCAGCGTGCGCGATGCGTGGGATGGCCTGCGCGTGGCGGGCGCACAAGCACGCATGATGCTGATTTCCGCTGCGGCAGCGGAATGGAAAATTCCGGAGAGCGATTGTCGTGCTGAGATGGGCCAAGTCATAGCCAAAAGCGGCAAGAAAATGTTTTACGGCCAACTTGCTGAGAAAGCATCGGCATTGCCGGTACCGAAAAACCCGGCGTTGAAAGATCCGAAGTCATTCAAGATTGTCGGCAAGCCGGTCAAGCGTTTGGACACACCGGCCAAGGTAACAGGCAAGGCGCAATTTGGCTTGGATGTTGAATTGCCCGGCATGTTGATTGCGTCCCTCGCGCAGTGTCCCGTACTCGGTGGCAAGCCGATCAGCGTGGATGATGCAAAGGCAAAAGCGATGCCCGGCGTGATCGCGGTGGTGAAGATTGATGACGGCGTGGCGGTGGTCGCCAAAACATTCTGGCAAGCCAAAACCGCGCGCGATGCGCTCAACATCACATGGGACAACGGGCCCGGCGCGAAACTTTCCACTGCCTCTATTTCGCAAGGCTTGAAAGACGCGCTCGCCAAACCGGCAGCCTCGGTGAAGAAAACCGGTGACGCCGATAAAGCGATTGCAGGGGCTGCTAAAAAAATTGAGGCGAGCTATGAATTACCGTTCCTCGCGCACGCGACCATGGAGCCGATGAACTTCACCGCTGACGTGCGCAAGGACGGCTGTGATCTTTACGGCCCCACACAATTTCCACAATTAGCGGAAGGCGTGGCGATGCAAATCACCGGCTTCCCGAAAGAAAAAGTTAACGTCCACACCACGTTTTTAGGTGGCGGATTTGGGCGTCGCATTGATGTTGATTTCATCGTACAAGCGGTGCAAATTTCCAAAGCAGTCGGCAAACCGGTCAAGCTAATTTGGACGCGCGAAGACGATATGGCGCATGATTTTTATCGTCCCGTGAGTTTGAATACCTTGTCTGCGGGGCTTGATGCCGCAGGCAAACCCGTCGGCATGAAATTCCGGCTCACCTCGCAATCCGTTACAGCGCGATTATTCCCGCCGGTGGTGAAGGATGGGCTCGATCCGTTCATGGTTGAAGCGGCCGTGACACCCTACAACATCGCCAACATGAGTGTCGAATCCGCCATTCACGATTCGGGCGTGCGCGTCGGCTACTGGCGCTCGGTCTCGCACGCGCTCAACGCGTTTGCGAATGAAAGTTTTACCGACGAAATGGCGCTGGCCGCGAACAAAGATCCGCTGGAATTTCGCATGTCGCTGCTCGAAGGTGCTGATGCCGCGCGCTACCGCAATGTGCTCAAACTCGCCACCGACAAAGCCGGCTACAAAGCGGGCGGCAAACTCGGTAATGGTCGCTTCCACGGCATCGCGATCATGGAAGGCTACGGCACCTATGTCGCACAAGTAGCCGAGATTTCCGTCACCAACGGCACGCCAAAAGTACACCGCATGACCGTCGCCATCGACTGCGGCATGATGGTGAATCCGGATATCGTCAAAGCGCAAATTGAATCCAGCGTCGCCTACGGATTGTCCGCCACACTGCTCTCAAAAATCACCTTCAAAGACGGCAAAGTCGAACAATCAAATTTCCATGATTATCCCGTCGTACGAATGAGCGACATGCCCAGAGTGGATGTCCATCTGGTTGCATCAACTGAAAAACCCGGCGGCATCGGTGAGCCGGTTGTGGCAACCACGGGGCCCAGTGTGGCTAACGCCGTCTTCAACGCCACCGGAAAACGCATTCGCAAATTACCGATTCAGGCGGATGATTTGAATAAAGCTTGATTGGTTTTACGCGGTAAAAACGAACGGCGAAGATGAGAATCTTCGCCGTTTTTTATTGTGCGCCGGACAATGATGTGTAGCTCAGGTTCAGGGTCGGCAAATGAGGCTACCTGACATCGGCCCTCGCAAATTGAGACGACCAGATAACCGCATTTGCCACCCCGAACCAGACCAACGCAATACGAAAACCAAAGTGCAATCACAGCGCGGCGTTTGAGCCATTTATCCGCCAAACACCGCGCCAGTGTTAGCCCCTTGCCTTCATCCCCAGCCGCTTTTGCGAGGGATCTGCTGTTAGGATGCCATGCGCAACGAACAGCAGATCCCTCGCAACAGCGGCTCGGGATGACATGCTGTGTGTTGTTGCACTGCTGGAAAAGTCCCGTAGGTCAGGTTGCGCAGCTACCTGACATCGGTCTTCGCAAATTGAGACAGTCAAACAACCGCATTTCCCACCCCCAAACCAGCCCAACGCAATACGAAAATCAAAGTGCAAGCAAAGCGCGCCTTTTGAGCCATTTATCCGCCAAACACCGCGCCAGTGTTAGCCCCACGCTGTCATCCCGAGCCGCTGAGGCGAGGGATCTGCTGTTCGCCGCAAACTAGATATCCTAAAAGCAGATCCCTCGCAAAGACCGCTCGGGATGACATGCTGTGTTGCAGCACTGCTGCGAAATTTTGAATCGGCAATGGCCGCTTTCTATCGCACCAAGTTGCGAATAGTTGACTACAATAATTTTTCGTTTCCCAATGCCCGTGAACAATGCCGCATACAAAACTCCCCTCCTCGCCAATCACAGCTCTTCGCACTATCGAACTCACGTCCAACGAGGAACCGCTGCTACAGCGCTTCTTCGACGCAAATCCGCAATACTTTTTCGCGGTGCATGGTGGAGCTGCGGGCCCGAACGAAGCGCATGAAGAAATTCACGGCGAGCCGCCAGCGGGCTGGGGTTTCACAAAAAAATGGCTCATTGGCTACGTCGATACGCAGAACGAATTGGTCGCGATGGCGAATATTATTTCCGATCTTTTGGCGTCGGACGTTTGGCACATTGGTTTGTTCGTTGTTGCTACCTCGCGCCACGGCAACGGTGATGCACACACCATTTACCGCGGGCTCGAAACCTGGGCGATAGAGAATGGCGCGCACTGGCTCAGGCTCGGTGTGGTGCAGGGCAATGCGCGCGCCGAACGCTTCTGGGAATCGCTTGGCTACATTGAAACTCGCACACGGGATGGCGTCGCCATGGGCAAATTGACGAATACGATTCGCGTGATGGTGAAGCCGCTTGGCGGCGGCTCGCTTGAACAGTATTTGTCGCTCATTGAACGAGACAGGCCTGATAAAAAACACAAACTCTAGCATTGGCGACCGTTTCAAGCAATTTTTGCTCTGAAACACCCGCCAATACTAGGCTTTTGATCTAAAAATAATTTTTAGTTAGCATTTGACAAATTACGAACGTTCGTACTATTATTAATCCATGAATGCAGCTCAGTCCAAAATAACCAAAGGCGAAGAAACCCGCGCCGTCATTCTTAATGCGGCGCTTCGGCACGCGAGCGTGGCGGGCTATGGCGCGTTGACCATTGGCGTGTTGGCCGAGCAAACCGGTATGTCCAAGAGCGGTTTGTTTGCGCATTTTGGTTCAAAAGAAGATTTACAAATTGCCACGCTTGATGAAGGCGTGCGGCGCTTTAACCAGTTTGCTTTTGTCCCTGCGCTGGCTGCGCCGCGCGGCTTGAAGCGTATTGTCGCGCTGTTTGATAATTGGCTGGAATGGACTCGCCGGAGCGATCTTGCGGCGTGCCCGCTGATGGTGGCATCGACCGAATTTGACGACTGCGACGGGCCGGTGCGTGATGCGGTGGTAGAGCACATGAACCGCTTACATCTCGGCATTATCAAAGCCGTGGACATGGCGATTAGCAGCGGTGAGTTTGCACCTGATACCGACAGTGAGCAATTTGCGTTTGAACTTTTTGGCGTGATCGCTTCTTGTTACCGGTCGCGGAATTTGTTTCGCGATCAGAACGCAAATGTGTTTGCCCAGCGCGCGTTTGCGCGTCTGGTCAAGAGCGCAATGGCTGTTCCGCAACACAAAACGCTGGCAAAATCAGGCGTGCGTCGCAAATCCTAATTGGCAACCTGAAGGAGTTTTTATGAATACTGCAGACCTTAAATCATCTTCAATTTTTTCATTCATAAATAGCACAATCGTTCTATTAACTGACGTTTCAACGTTGGGACAATCGTTGAAACGCGCCAGCGTTCGCGCAGGCGTTGGTGTCGCCTCAATAGTCGCGCCACGATTCGTTTTAAAGAAAGCGAGTGACTTATTTCTCACGCCGCCGCGCTTCGCGCATTCACAACCTGAGCAACGTCTGCTGGATGCTGGCGCGCAATTTAATGTCGACACATCCGCCGGCAAAATTAGCGCATGGCGCTTTGGCGATGCAACCAATCCGGCCATCATCATGAGTCACGGCTGGGGCGGGCGTGGTGCGCAGTTTCGCGCCTTCGTACCGAAGCTCGTCGAAGCCGGTTATCAGCCGATCATTTTTGATCATATCGGCCACGGCATGAGCGAAGGCCGCCAAGCGGCACTGGTCGATTTCTGGCGGGGCGTGGATGCCATGTGGGATCACATGAGCGCGGAAGGCGTGGCAGTGGCGGGATTGATTGGCCATTCGCTCGGCTCGGCGGGCATTGCCAGCGCACTGCGCCGACCGCTTTCAGGCGCGCCACACAGCGGAAAACCACGCGCGGTATTGATCGCCCCACCCGCTTCACTCATCGACTACTCGCGATTATTCTCACGCTATCTGGGCATTCCCGAACGAATTCGCGCGGCGATGCAGTGGCGATTTGAAAAACGTTATGGCGTGGATTGGCAGGAATTTGAATTGCCGGATTCGGTCGCAAACATTAACGCGGCAGCACTTTTCATTCATGATCGCGGCGATAAAGAAACGCGTTTCGACGGCGGCGTGGCGCTCGCCCGCACGTGGCCCGGTGCACGCTTGTTTGCGACTGAGGGTTTGGGCCACCGGCGCATTTTGCGTAACGCTGCCGTGGTGCAATCCACCATCGATTTCATTTCCGACTCGGTCAGATTTTCACCTCCGCCTGCGAGTGAAACTGGCTACGCTTATGACGAACCGGCACGTTTGTATTGATTCGATATCAACTGCGCCCAAGCTGAGGGAACTCGCGTCGCAGCGCAATGTCTATCAAATAATTCGCTGGAATAAAGGAGAGCAGTGGATGAAGTTTTAGGGAGTTAGTGGCGCGTTCCGAATAAGAAAGTTTGCTCAATGAGCGCGCAGTTATTTAAGACTACTTCCGTTTCGGGCGTCGCTAATGCCGTGGTTTTTTCCGCCCGCAAAATCAACCCGATTAGCTTGTTGATGATCATGTTTTTGATCTTCACCGCACCTGACAGCGTCGCACAAGCGAATTCTGATCACTTTGATGCGAAGGCAAAATATTGCAACGGCGATTGCGCACTCACGATCTCAATTGGCCCACGGCTTGAAACCACGCTGCGCTCCGCACTCGCGCTGGAGCGGCCGTACACCGCGCCGTGGAATTGGCAATTCGGCAACAGCGGCATGGTGAGCGCGGCGTTGTCGAAACGCTATGTCTGGATTGCAGACACCATCTATTTCGAGCCTGAAATCGGGCTCGGACAACGTTACGGTGCGCTACGTGAAACTGAAGCATGGGTTGCCATCTATGCGCGCTGGGTGCGCTTTCCGTGGAGCGATTTTCTGCGCACTTCATTGGCCGTTTCCACCGGTCTTAATTTTGCCACCGGTGTCCCGCTGTACGAAGAGGCGCGCGGCAAAGTGCCCGGCGGATCGCGCACGCAACACTATTTCTCGCCAGAGATCACATTCGGTTTGCCCGACAAACCCGATGTGGATCTGGTGTTTCGCTTTCATCACCGCTCTGGCGGCGCGGTGGTTGGTAACAAAACGTTGTTCAACGGCACTGACGGTGGCGTGCAGCATTTCATGCTGGGTCTGCGGTACCGGTTTTGAAACTAACCGCTTTAGATCGCGGTGCTTCCGCTGAAATGGTTGTGCCACAATAACGGCACAACAAACTAAAACCGGAGGAAGCCATGCAACACTCAATGATGCAGCGCCCGCTGCTCATATCTTCACTAATCGAATTCGCCGCAGCGAATCATGGCGATACCGAAATCGTTTCGCGTCGAGTCGAGGGCGATATTCATCGTTATAACTATCGAGATGCGAATCGTCGCGCGAAGCAGTTGGCGAATGCGTTAAAACATTTGGGCGTGAAAGAGGGGAATCGTGTCGCCACGCTCGCATGGAACGGTTATCGTCATTTCGAAATTTACTATGGCGTGTCGGGCATGGGTGCGATCACGCATACGATTAACCCGCGATTGTTTCCTGAGCAAATTGCCTATATCGTCAATCACGCCGAAGATGGTTATCTGTTTTTTGATTTAACTTTTTTGCCGCTGGTGGAAGCGCTCGCGGCAAAAATGCCGACCGTAAAAGCATTCATCGCGATGACAGATCGCGCGCATATGCCCGCCGCGAGAATTGCAAACTTGCTTTGCTACGAAGATTTGATTGCTGCAGAAGCACCTGATTTTGCATGGCCATTGCTCGATGAAAATACGCCTTCAGGGCTTTGCTACACATCCGGTACAACGGGCAATCCCAAAGGTGTTTTGTACACACACCGCTCGACCATTTATCACACCTATGCCGCGATGTCGCCGGAAGGATTTTGTTTGACATCGCACGATGTGTTGCTGCCAGTAGTGCCGATGTTTCACGTCAACGCCTGGGGCACGCCTTACATGGGTCCGGCATCGGGTGCGAAGCTGGTGTTCCCCGGGCCCGCGATGGATGGCGCAAGTTTGTATGCGTTGTTTGAAGGCGAAGGCGTGACCACCAGCGCGGGCGTGCCAACGGTGTGGATGGGGTTGTTGAATTATGTGAAGTCGAGCAATCTGAAATTCAGCACATTCAAAGAAACCGTGATCGGTGGATCAGCGTGTCCGCCCGCGATGATTAAATCGTTCGAACATGATTTTGGCGTGACGGTGGTGCATGCGTGGGGCATGACGGAGATGTCCCCGCTTGGTACGTGCTGCCGCTTAAAACCAAAACATCAAAAGCTGTCTGCCGATCAGCAAGATGCTGTTAAAGCGAAACAGGGCTGCGCGATTTTTGGCATTGAAATGAAAATTGTGGATGACCAAGGCCATGCACTCCCGCACGATGGAAAAGCCGCAGGCGATTTGCTGGTACGCGGCCCGTGGGTAGTGGAACGCTATTTCAAAGAAGAGAAGTCCGCACTGGTGGACGGCTGGTTTGCGACCGGGGACGTGGCCAATATCGACGCCGATGGTTACATGCAAATCACGGATCGATCAAAGGATGTGATCAAATCCGGCGGCGAATGGATTAGCTCAATTGAACTTGAGAATATCGCGGTGGCGCATCCGTCGGTGTTCGAAGCGGCGGTGATTGGCGTGGCGCATCCAAAGTGGGATGAGCGGCCATTGGTGCTTGCGATATTGAAGCCAGATATGACCGTCACCCGCGATGAGTTGATCAAATTTTTCGATGGCAAAATCGCGAAGTGGATGACGCCGGACGATGTGGTGTTTGTCGATCAATTGCCGCACACCGCGACCGGGAAACTATTGAAAACGAAATTGCGGGAGGATTATAAAGATTACCAATTGCCGGGTTGAATGGTGGATAACCACCCAAACCACCGTCATTCCGAACCCAGTTTCATCGGGTGAGGAATCTGCTTTTTCGTACCGACACTTCAACAGCAGATCCCTCGCAGAATCAGCTCGGGATGACAACTAAAGGTTAGCGCGTAGGATGGGTGGAGCCGGGTTTTGGCGATACCCATCAAGCATTTGGAAACCGATGATGGGTATGGCCCAAGGCCACCTCGTCGCAAAAGCAGCTCCGCCGATCCTACAACCCCAAGCTACTGTCATTCCGAACCCAGTTCTATCGGGTGAGGAATCTGCTTTTTTTAGTTGAGCCGCACGCTTATTCAAGAAGCAGATCCCTCGCAAAAGCGCCTCGGGATGACAACTAAAGGCTAGCATCTGCGCGGCTTCGCGAGCAAAATGCTCTGTAAACGCCCGTCTACATTGGTGTTTTAAAATAAAAAACGAATAAAAAACGCCGACGATTTAGATCGTCGGCGTTTTGTTTTGTTACTTGTTTCAAAAATTACTTCACCGCAACGTCCACGCGACGTGCTTCTGCATTGTCGCCCGTACCAGCCACCACTTCCGGCTTTTTCATTTCAATTCGATCATCTGTGATGCCAGCCAATTTCAACGCTTCACGAACCGCTTTCGCGCGATCCTTGGCCAGCTCTTCGTTTTTAACTACATCACCCGTCGCATCATGAAAACCAGAAAGCGTTACTTTCGCTGCTGCATTGGCTTTCGCGGTCGCGATCACCGGCTCAAGCGATTTCGCGCTATCGGCTGGTAGCTCTTTTGCACCGGTGGCGAAATAAATTTTCGCGAGTGCGGCTGATGCAATCACAGCAGGTGCAGCGACAACCACTGGAGCGGCCGCAACCGGAGCGGCCACAGGTGCCGCCGTTGCTTTAGTTTCCACAATTACTGGCGGCTTTGCAGATGCTGCCACTGCCTTTGCACTATCGCTTCCCGTACCAAACACCGGCACAATCATCAGCGCCACGATGTTGATAATCTTGATCAGGGGATTCACCGCCGGGCCTGCTGTGTCTTTGTAAGGATCGCCCACGGTGTCACCGGTCACCGCCGCTTTGTGCGCGTCTGAGCCTTTGCCGCCGTGATGGCCTTCTTCAATATATTTCTTGGCGTTATCCCACGCGCCGCCACCGGTACACATCGAAATCGCCACGAACAAGCCGGTGATAATGGTGCCCATCAACATGCCGCCGAGCGCCTGCAGGCCTGCATCCCAGCCCATCAACAAGCCAACAATTACGACGATCAAAATCGGCGCTAACACTGGCAGCAGAGAAGGAATAATCATTTCCTTGATCGCGCCCTTGGTCAGCAAATCCACCGCGCGTGAATAATCGGGCTTGCCCGTACCATCCATGATGCCTTTGATTTCGCGGAACTGGCGGCGCACTTCTTCCACCACCGCGCCTGCGCAGCGACCGACCGCTTCCATCGCCATCGCACCGAACAAGAACGGAATCATGCCGCCTGCGAACAAGCCAATAATCACGGCCGGGTTCGACAAATCAAACGTCAAATGACGGCCGGTTTCTTCCAGCTTGTGGGTGTAATCGGCAAACAAAACGAGTGAGGCCAAACCAGCTGAGCCAATCGCGTAACCTTTGGTCACGGCCTTCGTCGTGTTGCCCACTGCATCCAGCGGATCAGTCACATCACGCACTGATTTCGGCATTTCGGCCATCTCGGCAATTCCGCCGGCGTTGTCCGTAATCGGGCCATACGCATCTAGTGCCACAACGATACCTGCCATCGATAACATCGAGGTTGCCGCCACCGCAATGCCATACAAACCGGCCAATGCGAATGACGCATAAATCGCCACACACACGGCCAAAACTGGCCAAGCAGTCGAACGCATCGACACGCCGATACCGGCGATGATGTTGGTGGCGTGACCTTTGGTGGAGGCTTCAGCCACGTGCTTCACGGGCGCGTATTGCGTGCCGGTATAGTACTCGGTGATCCACACCAAAAACGCGGTCAATACCAGGCCGACGACTGCGGCGCCATACAAACTATTCACCGTCAAGTACGGGTAGTTGGCAACCACCGGTTCCATGATCCATTTCGTGATCGGGTAGAACGCAATTAGCGCCAACACGCCCGCAACCGCCAAGCCACGATACAACGCATTCATGACGTTACCGCCGTCATTGGTTTTAACAAATAAACAACCAACGACCGACGCGATAATCGCAAAGCCGCCCAACACCAGCGGATACACCACCACATTACCGACTGTGCTTGGCGCGTTCAAAATCAACGAGCCCAACACCATCGTCGCGATAATTGTTACCGCATAGGTTTCAAACAAGTCAGCCGCCATACCCGCACAATCACCGACGTTATCACCCACGTTGTCCGCGATCACGGCTGGGTTGCGAGGATCATCTTCCGGAATACCGGCTTCAACTTTACCCACCAAATCAGCGCCGACGTCAGCGCCTTTGGTGAAAATGCCGCCGCCCAAACGCGCGAAAATTGAGATCAGCGATGAGCCGAATGCGAGGCCGATTAGCGGCTTGATCGTATCGCTCATTTTTGCGCCAAATGGCGCTGAGCCATTCAACGCATAGAAAAATCCGACCACGCTCAACAGACCCAATCCGACCACCAGCAAGCCCGTCACCGCGCCGCCCTTAAACGCAATGTTCAACGCCGGATTAATGCCACGCCGCGCCGCCTCAGCCGTACGCACGTTCGCGCGCACCGAAACGTTCATGCCGATAAAGCCCGCGAGCCCGGATGCGATAGCGCCAATCGCGAAACCAATCGCGGTCACT
>JANMQR010000379.1:0-5991 GCA_031370625.1 Burkholderiales bacterium
CGCAAACGCGACCGGAATACGCTTTAACTTGACGTCGGCGGGCTGCTGTTTGGCCCACGCTTCCAAGCGTGGCTCAAGATTTGCGCAGTGAATGCAGCCATAGCCGAAAAATTCGAGCACCTCGACCTTGCCATCGTTCTCAACAGTTTGCGGGGGTGTGGGCGCGGTGACGTCGCGGACGCCGCCGGGAGGTTGTGGCTGCGCAACCGCAGCCGAAACAAAACCCATCGTGGCAACAACTAAGAGCGATTTAACTAATTTCGAAATTAACATAATGTGACGTCCTATTAATGAGTGTGCGAGTTCGCGAATTCTTTCCGCCTGATGTGCAGCTATTCTGGTTTAACCACGGCTGCCGAGATGCCATTTTGAGACAGCACTGCCTTGATTCTGTTCACTTCGTCCAGACTGCGATATGGGCCAAGGCGTACACGGTATAACGTGCCCTTGTCCGGTAAGTTGACTGATCGCACAGTTGCTTCCATGCCCGCGAAAGCAATTTTCGCTTTCAGGTTCTCTGCGTCGGATTCACTTTGAAAAGCGCCTGCCTGTAGTGCGTAGCTTTCCTTCGCGGGTGGCTTAGCCGCATCCTTGTTGGCGTCACTTGTAGTCGCATTAGGCGTTGGCGCAGCCGTGGTCGCCGAATCCGCCTTGGCCGCAGTTTTAGGCTCAACAACTTTGCTTGGCCTGTTGCCTTTGGTGCCATCTTTATCACCCGGCAAGGTTTGATAAAACTCGAAACGCGGTTTGTCGCTGCCGGGTTTGGCAATCTCGTTGGCTGAGGTGGCGGGCGCGGGTTGCATCACATCGCCTTTGGGCGTGTCGGGACGGGCAGGTCGTGTTGGCAGAAGCTCAACAGATTTCGATTTCTCGACGAACGGCGTTGCATGGCGATTCAGCCAAATCGCAAAGCCCAAGGCCAGAAAAACGCCCAGGATCAAGCCAATGACGATACCCGTAATCATTGGGCTCATTGCGGATGTTTTCTTGCCAGGGTTCGGACGGTAATTGCTGCTCACTACATTTTCTCCGGTGCGGATACGCCCAATACGGCCAAGCCGTTTTTCAGCACTTGCGCAGTCGCCAAGATGAGCGATAAGCGCGCAAGCTTCAACTTTTCATCTTCCAGCAAAAATCTTTCTGCATTGTAATAGGTGTGCAGTTTTGCGGCGAGATCGGCAAGATAAACGGCCACAATGTGCGGCGCTAATTCGGTCGCCGCATGCCTTAACGTTTCCGGAAAATCCGCCAGGGCACGCATGAGATCAGATTCATATTTACTCGTTAACGGTGAATGATCCGCCGATTTTAGCGTCGCAATATTACCGCCCCATTGAGCTAGAACACTGCAAATCCGCGCATGCGCATATTGAACGTAATAAACCGGATTTTCTTCCGATTTCGAACGTGCCAGATCGATATCAAACGTCAGCTGCGAATCCGATTTACGCATGATGAAAAAATAGCGCGTCGCGTCGCGACCGACTTCATCTATCAAATCGCGCAGCGTCACATAATCACCCGCGCGCTTGGAAATTTTCACTTCCTCGCCGCCGCGCATCACTGTAATCATCTGGTGCAAAACGTAATCCGGATAGCCCGCGGGCACGCCCATTTGCATCGCCTGCAAACCCGCGCGCACACGCGCGAGCGAGCCATGATGATCCGCACCCAGCTCCACAATGGCGCGCGCAAAACCGCGCTCCCATTTGGTGACGTGATACGCCACATCGGGTACGAAATAGGTAAAGCTGCCATCGGATTTCCGCATCACCCGATCTTTGTCATCGCCGTAGTCGGTCGTCTTCAACCACAGTGCGCCGTCTTGCTCATAAGTTTTTCCGTTCGCGATTAAATGTGCGACGGTTTTATCAACCAAATTTTCGCTATAGAGCGACGACTCCAAATAATAACGATCAAAACTGACATCGAATGCTTTTAAATCCAGATCTTGCTCGTTGCGCAAATACGCCACCGCATGTGCGCGCACCGCGTCGATTTCGTCGCCGACTAAATCATGCGGAAATTTTTCCGCATAGCGATCTGCAATTTCACGAATGTAATCGCCGTGATAACCACCCTCGGGAAATACTGAATCAACCCCCGCTTTTTCACGCAGCCGCGCCTGTACCGACAGTGCCAAATTATTAATCTGCGCGCCGGCATCGTTGTAGTAAAACTCACGCGATACATCCCAGCCTTGCCAATCGAGTAGTCGTGAAAGCGTATCGCCAATCGCCGCGGCACGGCCATGGCCGACGTGCAGCGGGCCGGTGGGATTTGCAGAAACAAATTCAACCAGCACTTTTTTATGGTCGCCATCAGTCGAGCGGCCAAACGATTCTGCGCTGGTAAAAATATTGTTGATCACGCGCGTTTCGGCGGCAAGTGACAAACGAATATTGATAAAGCCCGGCCCCGCAATTTCCGGTGCGCGCAACAGTAAATCGGAAGGTGCCAACGCGGCGACCAAGGCATCCGCAATTTCGCGCGGCTTTTTACCGAGTTTCTTCGCGAGTTGCAGCGCGCTATTGACGGCGAAATGTCCATGATCCGGATTTTTCGGCTTTTCAATTTCAATTTTGAAATCGTCCGCCGAAAGCGTCGGAAAAGCAGTCGTCAAAGCCTGCTGGAACAATGCCGCGACAGCACTTTTGTTATCGATGAAGGATGGGGAATTGGTCATGATGATTTGGCGTGGATTAGCTCAGTATTATAGCGGGACATGCAGCGCCGACCGAGGCAAACGCTGATGCGGTCGCGATGGCACTGCAAATTTGTGTGCGTGTACGCTCAAGCTCGACCGGAAACCAAAAGGGGCAGCAAATGCTGCCCCCTGTGGGTGGTACGAACGATGCACAGAAATTATGTTCTTGCCATGTGCATTTTTAAAGCGCGCCTCGCGGGAGTCGACTAAATTACTTCTTCTTCTCGTCTTTTTTCCCTTGCTTGGCGATGATCATTTCTTTCACGCCATCGTAAGTTTTTTCGTTCAGGATTTTCTTTTTCAGCAAATCATCTTTGCCGGAATAGCCCGTTTTGCCACGGCCCTTGATAATTTTGTCTGCAAACGCATCGCCAATACCAGGCAACGCTTTCAATTCATCTTTGGTAGCGGAATTGATGTCCAGCGGCTCTTTTTTCGCATCAGCCTTTGCGGAAGGTGCCGGAGTAGGGGCGGGTGCGGCTTTCGTGGTCGGTGCCATGGCTGCTGGGGCCGCCGCCGGTGTTGCAGGCGCAGCTTTAGGTGTTTCTGCCTTCTGCGCAAACGCAGCGCCAGCCATAGCGAAAAGTACTGCTGAAAGTAGTGCGGTTAATTTTTTCATTTAAATCTCCATGAGTGAAGTGAGCGTATCCGCCAGCATGACGCGATGCTGCCGTGGGACAAAGAGTACAACGTTTGGTAATTCAGAAGCGTTTACGTCTTGTTATGTTGATAGAGTTTGCTGATGCGATATTGTGATCGCCGCCAATCTATTTCAAGGGCAAACTCTAGCATGGGTGGGCATTTTCAGGTGTTTTTGCTCCGAAATGCACGCCAGTGCTTATGATGGTAAAAATGCCTGCACTTCTTCGCGCGCAAAATTAGACTCAGCATATCGAGTGTCGGTCAGCAAAGCCAGGCGAAGGTCAGTTAGTCTGTTTTAACTCTGGCAAACAGTCGAAATATTCAATTTGAATAGCTCGTATCTTCCCTTGCTGTGAAGTGTCTCCAGAAAGAATCACCAAAAGCATTGCCACCATTGTTGAAAGCCCGTTAGACGTCTTCAATACTTGCTGGAGTAGCATTACCGGATACCCCTTGCTGTGTCTGTGCACGGCGTGAATGCCCCCATGCACATATGAGCTTAGGGGCTTCCATTGGTGCTCCTTAAAATCTAGCAAAGAGATCATCGCAGCCTCTGGAGCCTTGCCTTCTAAACTTTCCAACATTTTTGCTGGCATTGGAAGCTTCTCTGAATTACCCACCGACTCACGAGAAAATTCGTTCGTCAGTTTTGCAACCGCATCGTCGGACGCGGCATAACGCAACCACATGCCTCTGACCAACGCCTCGTATTGTAGTCTTACCAGCCCTAAGGCGGATGTGAAGTTGCCTGATGCAATGAGCATCTTTACGCTTTCAGCGTGCTCGAACGCTACGCCGCACATGGTTTTACTGACGAGTATGCGATCAGATGAGTTGAAAGTTGGCAGACCGAAGAATTTAGTTAGCGTTGTTTCTAATTCTGCCGAGCGCATTAGTAACTTGTCAATATTGACGCTCTTTTAAAAGGCCGGAAGGTTAAAGGGCTCAATTCAGTTGCGCATCGAAAGAAGTGGGAGAGAACTTGATTGCCCGCCTAAATGTCAACTACTTGAATCTTGCTCAATCTTTCGCAAAACTACATGTATGGTTGAGAGATAGATATAAAACATCCAACTCAGCCAAATGCTTGTGTCATAGCCTGTTTTCTGCTTTTCATTGTGGTGTCGAATTCCAAAGTTATTCGCGATATTGAATGGGTCTTGCTCGTCGGCATTAGTGAGAAGCTTTTTTACTTTTGGCCTCAGGTACTCCAATACATCGACGAGGTTACGTACTGCCTGGCGACGATCCTCAAGTGATGAACCGTGCCGTCGGTAACGTAGAGTCGCAGCATTCACGCGAGATACGACATTGTGTTCATTAGTTGGGAGATCTGCGTCAAAAATTTGCTCAAAGCCAACCTTTGGTTTCTGCAAAATTTCTCCATCTACTGAAATTTCGAAACGGCCTTCATAGAGTGCGAGCACTCCATTTACCTTCAACCGAAATTCAGCTCGGCCAGGTGGCCCATCAAATGTTTCCCAGTGCATTCCACAATCGTTGTATGAATGTAAGTTGCCGTTGATCGGTTTGGATACATGTTGATGGAGGAACTCAATCACGTCAAAGAAATCGTCTTCAGAGTAGGAGGCGGCCTTTTCCGTAACAGGCCAGAGTCCCTTCTTTCGAATGTTCAAAAGCATTTCAAGCTCAGGATCCGTTACTTTGCCTTGGATTTGGCCAACGTCAACGCAAATAAAGCCAAAGGCTTCGCTGAAGTACCCGTCTTTATAGAGTTGAACAAATAAGCGTGTGAAAAGTGCAAGCACATCGGCAAGCGGCAACCCCTTGAGATTCGGATTTGTGCCTTTGCGTTGTGAGTAATACTGGCGGGTCATGGACTGTGGTGAAATCTACTTTAGTTAGGTCAAAGCGCAAATACTCTGCTTTACGCAAGAGTGCTCCAAGGATGATGGCATAAATTTCATAGTGAATTCTATCGTACCGTTGATTCAGTCGCTCAGCGATGGATCACTCTCAATGCGGTTACCTAAAATTATTTAGGGTCTCCTAAGGAACAACACCGATGCTCTCCCACATTTTCCTAGGCACAAACAACTTCAACCAAGCCTTCAAATTCTATTCCGCCATCATGAGCGAACTAGGGTTGCAGTTGAGGTTTTGCGATGCCGAAAAACCATGGGCGGCATGGGTTTCGCCGAATGCACCGCGGCCATTATTTTTGATTGGCAAACCTTACGATGGCAACATGGCTACGGTCGGCAACGGGCAAATGGTCGCGCTGCTGGCACCTAGTCGTGATGCGGTTGATCGCGCGTACCAGCAGGCGCTGGCGCACGGCGGATCAAGCGAAGGCGCGCCGGGATTGCGGCCTGAATATCATGCGAATTATTACGGGGCGTATTTTCGGGATGTGGACGGCAATAAAATTTGTGTGTGTTGTCACGACCCAATTGTTGAGTTGTAGATAAAGAAAAACAAAAGCCCGGTTTCCCGGGCTCTTGTTTTGTGGCTCTTAATGCTTTCGGTTTTGCCATCCAAAATGATCCGGCTTTGCCGATCATTTTGACTGACTAAAGCCGGGCAAAAGTAGATTTTCACTTTTGCCCGAACTGCATTACATATCCATCCCGCCCATGCCGCCCATCCCACCCATACCGCCACCGCCCATGCCGCCGCCA
>JANMQR010000026.1:0-10082 GCA_031370625.1 Burkholderiales bacterium
ACATCGAACTCAAAATGCAGGAAGTCACCCGCTTCCGCATGACCACGCACCCAGTGGAATATGAGATGTACTACTCGTCTTAGTTTTACGTGCGTCACCAACAGGGCTGCATTGGCGACAATGCAGCCCTTTGTTTTGGGCCTCATCTAATGGCTAAAGTCGATAGCGGGATCGTCCTAAAGCCTTGAAAAACGTGGATTTTTTGGCAAATTTCGGGTGAATTTAAGCGGACTTACCATCCCTAGTAACAGATCGCTGCCTCGCCACAACCCATTGCGTTGAAAAACCTGTTTGAACCGCCTATCCTCATTGCCTGATGTGTAAGTATCCGGTTGAAGAATTTAGCACTCATGATTTGCAGGGAAAAAACAGCGTGACTCAGCAAACTTCACTTGAATTATTCTCGATTGCGAGCGGTGCGAAGCTCTCGCGCATGGCCGCATTGCTGACGGCTGCGGCGTTGCTTTCAATCATCAGTAATGCGTTGGCAGCACCTGCTCCGTCGCAATCCACTGCACCTGCGACCGGCCCAGTGATTTATAAATTGGTCGACGCCAGCGGCCGCATTACTTACACGAATTCGCCAACCAAGGGCGCGACCAAAGTTGAGCTTGATCCAATCACCGTTATTCCGTCTTCGCCTGCGGGCATGCTGGGCGGCGGACAGGCGGGTGCGCCTGCTGGCGCGTCTGCGGTGTCGGGCAGCGCGCAATCGTTGGCCGCACCTGCGTTAATCCCGGTCGGTGTCGCGGCGACCATCGCCAAACCTGAGGCACCGATGCTGCCGCTCATGCCGATGGCATCTGCTTCAGCACAGCCCACCTTCGCCGCCAGTGCGCGGACACCCATTGTGCAACCCGCAACCGCCATAGTCACGCCGGTTTCCGCGCCTTCAGTGCCGCGCGTTCCGCCCACACCGACGCGGCCTGCGGCACAAATCGCCGAACCAATGGTGGAGCCTCCGGCTCCATCGACCTATAAATTACCGGTAGTGAAGCTCTCTCCGCGTGATGCTTCGCCAGGCGACATTGGTATTCGTCCTCCTGCGGATCCGCCGCTACTGCCAGCCGTCGCGGCACCTGCTGTGGTCAGCGTAGCGCCGCCAGCCTCGGTGACAATGGCAGCCGCAAATATTCGCGACCTTGAGCTTCCTGCGCCAGTAATGCCGTCATTGCAGACCACTTTGACGGCACCCAAATTCGAAAAAGAAGAACAACTGCTTGCCACACTAAAGGCGCAACTTGCCGAACAACAAAATCGGTCAGCCTCGTTTCGCGCCATGCGCGCCCGCTTGCCGACCATCATCGACCAAAGCGATTCTGCAAAAGCTGCCATTCAAAACGATATCAAGGCGCAGGTCGAGCAACATTTCGAACGCATCCGCAGCCTGCAAGATCAAATTACGCAGCGCGAGCAGAGTTTGGCGGCGTTACGTCAATAGCTGAATAGAACTCCTTTCGATCGTTTGTCTGATCGAAATTTCAACGCCGAGGGTGATGAGCCTTCGGCGTTTTTTTTTGCCGCTGCACGCCTCTGTTTGGTGTTCCGACCAAACGCCTACAATGCGTGTTGCCGACCATTATTTTTCGCGGTCTTTGCTGTGGCAAGGAACTTGCTTTTGCACTATGACGCGAGATTAAACCGTCGCACCTGTCGATGTTGCCTATCTTTTCAGTTTCACTTTTTTTCAGCAATGCCCCAATGCCAACACCGATACCAATGTTTGATCGTCAGCGTGCGAAATATGTCGGACTGGAGCTGCTGTCAACGGCCGTGCTGGTTTTAGACCGCCGCTTCAATTTGATTTACACGAATCCTTCCGCTGAAAACCTGTTCCAGTTCAGCCAAAAAAATGCTTTCGGTCATCCGCTCGCAAAACTATTGCCCGGCAACCTTGCGTTGTTTTCGATCCTTGATCAAGTGGTAAAAAATAATGTGGGCATCAACGAAAACGAATTGACGGTTGAGTTCAACGGCTCGGGCTTGCTGCATCTGGCCTGTGTTGCCGCGCCGCTGGAAGACGACAGCATCGTGCTCGAGTTTCATCATCTCGATCAGCATTTAAAAATCGCGCGTGAAGAAAAAATAATCGAAAACCAGCAACTGAATCGCGAACTGATTCGTAACCTCGCCCACGAAATAAAAAATCCACTGGGCGGGATTCGTGGCTCGGCGCAATTACTTGAACGCGAATTGCCGCTGGGGGATTTGCGCGAATACACGCAGGTCATTATCAAAGAAGCAGATCGATTGCAAATGTTGATGGATCGCTTGCTGACGCCACATCGGGTACCAAAGATGGCGCACATCAATATTCACGAAGTGCTTGAGCGAGTACGCTCACTCATTCTCGCCGAGTTTCCCGATGGCATTCGCGTGCGCCGCGATTACGACACCAGTTTGCCCGAGCTTTATGGCGATAAGGAACAATTGATACAGGCGCTGTTAAACATTGCCCGCAACGCGGCACAAGCCATGAATGGCAGTGGCGAAATTCGGCTCACGACGCGCATCGCGCGCCAGGTCACGCTGGCGAAACAACGTCATCGGCACGCGATCATGGTGCACATTATTGACAATGGTCCCGGAGTGCCGGAAAACCTGCGCGACAAGATTTTTTATCCGTTAGTGTCAGGCCGCGACGGCGGCACCGGCCTCGGTTTGTCACTCGCACAAAATTTTATTAACCAGCATTTGGGTGTGGTCGAATTCGAAAGCGTTGCCGGTGACACGCGCTTTACGGTGCTGCTGCCGGTGCGTGAAAACACGGCCTCGCCCGCAAGCTTAAGCGGCGCAAAAAAATAGTAACTGCACCCCGGCGAACGCCGGTCACAAAACGAAAAGCGAACGAAAGAAAAAATGAAACCTGTTTGGATCATCGACGACGACAAATCAATCCGTTGGGTCATCGAAAAAGCGCTGTCCCGTGAAGGCATCGTTTTTAAATCATTCGGCACCGCGCAGGAAGCCATGGACGCGCTTGACGATGATGAGCCACAAGTCGTCATCAGCGACATCCGCATGCCCGGCGCATCCGGCCTCGATTTCATGCAGCGTCTCAAAACGAAAATGCCGGCAACACCGATCATCATCATGACCGCGTATTCAGATTTGGAAAGCGCGGTCGCCGCGTTTCAAGGCGGTGCGTTTGAATATTTGCCGAAACCGTTCGATGTCGATCACGCGGTGGAATTAATTCGTCGCGCGATCGACGAAAGCATGCGCGAAGCACCTGCCGACGAGGCCACGACAACTGCTCCCGAAATACTTGGTTCTGCGCCGACCATGCAGGAAGTTTTTCGCGCGATTGGTCGGCTCTCGCAAAGCCATGCCACGGTGATGATCACCGGCGAATCGGGCACGGGCAAAGAATTGGTCGCGCAGGCGCTACATCGCCACAGCCCGCGTGCGGCCAAGCCATTTATCGCAATCAACACCGCCGCGATTCCCAAAGATTTATTGGAGAGCGAGTTATTCGGCCACGAGCGCGGCGCGTTTACGGGTGCGGCCACGATGCGACGTGGACGATTTGAGCAAGCCGAGGGCGGCACCTTATTTTTAGACGAGATCGGTGACATGCCGGCTGATTTGCAAACACGATTGCTGCGCGTGTTGTCAGACGGACAGTTTTATCGCGTCGGTGGACACACGCCGCAAACGGCGAATGTGCGCGTCATCGCGGCGACCCATCAAGCGCTGGAAGAACGTGTGAAGCAGGGATTATTTCGCGAAGATTTATTCCATCGCTTGAACGTGATTCGTTTGCGCCTGCCTGCATTACGCGAACGCCGCGACGATATTCCGCTGCTCACCAAACACTTCCTCACCAAAAGTGCCAAAGAATTGGGCGTGGATTCAAAAAAATTATCGAACACCGCGCTCGCCTTTATCGCGCAACATCCATTTCCGGGTAACGTGCGACAGCTCGAAAATTTATGCCACTGGATTACGGTGATGGCACCGGGCCAGTCGGTGGAGGTTAACGATTTGCCGCCGGACATTCGCGGTGACAAAGCGAATATTCAAACCGACAGCGACTGGAAGCGATCACTCGAACGCGAAGTCACCGCGTCACTCGCGCGCGGCGAAAAGGAAATTTTCGATGGCCTTAATAAAAGTTTTGAATCCGCATTGATCGTGAAAGCGCTGGAGCACACAGGCGGACGCAGAATCGAAGCGGCGACGTTATTAGGCATCGGTCGCAATACGCTAACTCGAAAAATTCAGGAGTTGAATTTAAACGTAGGCGGTGCGGAGAAGGAAGAGTAGACAAATAAAACACTAGCATTGGCGCGGCTTGACAAGCAAAAATGGCTTAATAACCGCACCAATGCTAGCTTGTAGGTCAGGTTGCGCAGCTACCCGACAATCTCAATTTGCTAAGCCCGATGTCAGGTAGCTGCGCAACCTGACCTACGACTACGACTTAATCGTTGCAACTATTCCGTGCGATCCACCACCACGCTCGCGACGCAGTCGGGACGATCCTGCGTGAAGCCGAACGACAGCTTGCCGCCTTTCAACATATACGCGATATAACTTTGCACTTCCGTCGAGCGCGGACTGGGCGGCGTGATGATCGGCGAAGCGAACTTTTTGAGCACACTGTCGCGGGTAATACAAACTGACTTTGAAAGCGACACCACCAAAATCGCGCGCTTGGTGTCTTGCTTGTTTTGGCGTATCTCGACGTCAATAAACGCAAGCCCGGCACCCGCCGCAATCGGCCGTTTCTCGCCGCCCACAAATGTGCGGAAATGCTCGGTCTCGCTTGCCGCTACCACTGTTGTATTGAGTATTTTGGCGACCGCATTTGCGTCCGCAAAAGAGGAAGCCATTAAATCATCAACCACCGAGAAGAACAATTTTTCCACCACCGCTTGCGCCGCCGTTTGGCTCGCCGCAATACGTGATTCGTCACCGATTGCGGAGGCCGTGGCGCTGGACATCGCCAGCGCGGCCGCAGTGGTGGCCACGAGGGTCAAATTGGCCGCTTTAGCGAGATGGCCTTTCACATTTTTCCAGGACACGTCTTTTTCCTTGTTACCCGACATTGCGGCACCGGTGACATCGCCATCATCGAACACGCAGCGAGTCAAAGTGGATTGCGCCAGTGCGCCGCCACGCAAATTTGCCCGTAGAAAACGGCTGTCACTGATCGTGGCACTGCTGAATTCCGCACCCATCAGGATCGCATCATCAAACACTGAATCACTCACGTTAACGCTCCAGAACTCACACTTGTTGAGCTTGGCCTCATTAAATTTGCACGCGACTATTGTTGAGTCCTGAAAGCTGATGCCGTACAGGTCTGCGCGCGAAAAATCGCAGCGCGTAAATACAGCACCTCGCGCACCAACGATATCGTTCAGCATTTCGCCGCTGAGATCGCAGTCGACAAATTCGGCGTCCGATAAATTGAGCTGCTCACCGCCCGCGCCTTTGACGTATTCGTGGTGCCGCTTCAACATCACAGCAAATTGTTGCGCATCGATTTTTGGCAGTGCGGCGTTACCCATGGTCATCGTCGTATTCATCGTCATATCACTTTGCAATGTTAACCTCAAAAATGCGACCGAGTTGCTCTGGTGTCAGATTCGCACTCATCCATTGGGTAAGTGCCGCATGATCGGCTTTAGACATATAAGTGGTATTCAAAAGAATTTTGCGATCCGCTGCTTCACCGCTAAGTTGGTTGGGGAAGGTGCCGCCTGGCGAGCCCTTTTCACTCAATTCTTTTTTAATCGAGCCACCCACCTGATCAACCGAGAATTTCCATTTGGCACCCGCTTCCGGCGTGATCGGCGATTTCACATCCCACGGGTTGCCGTGCACATCAAAGAATTCGATCTCAGCCGGCCCGCGCGAGATCGGGCCTTGAATAAGACCTTTTGCTTCCGCTTCCAAACCCGTCATCGCTTCAACGCGTGTCTTGGCCGAAATCGCATTTGCGCCTGCGTGCGCAGGATCAGTGGCGAGATCATTGAAGCGCACATCGTCGGTGTACTTTGTCGGCACCTCCGCATTGGTCTTGAACGTGCTGGATTCGCCGACACGACCGCCAGCGCTTTCCACGCGACCAGGAATTTCTGGGGCAGGCTTCAGCGTCGGCTTGATGTTCGCATCATAAAAACCGCCGTAGTAATCGTTATAGGATTGACCGGTGGTGGAGGTCTTTTCTTTCGAACCGAAAATATCGCCGATCTTGTCACGCGCGGCGGCACGATCCCCATCAACCAAATATTGCTCGTAAACTTTTGAGTATTCGGCGGTCTGGGTGCCATTGACACCCACATCATGTCCGCTATTTTTTAAAATTTCGTTGCGCGCTTCAATGTTGCGCAGTACCGCTTCACCCTCGTCGGCCAAGGTGGATTTTAGATAGGCTTCACGGCTCGAATAATCAAGCGCGGGCGTGAATTTAGCGTGACCCACTTCATGGGACAAAACCGAAACCGCATCGCCGTACTGCGCGTTCGCATCGATCACAATTGTTTTGGTGGTGCGATCCGCGTAGCTGCCTTTACCGGCGGTGCCAGCTTCGACCTTCCAGCCTGCGCCTTCAAGCGCCTGAATATCCGCTTTTAGCTGGGGTGCGTGGGTCTTCATAATCGCCGCAGCCTGCTCAAGCCCCGCGCGTCCAGCGGTTTTTCCCACGCCCGCCGCGTCCCCTGGACCAGGCCGAACATGACCGAATTCTCCGGCTTTTTCGCCAGCGTTTACCGCTCTACCAGCATCACCCACGCCATCAATTGTTTTTGCTGTTTCACCGATGCGGCCCGCTGCTGCTGCGCCCTCGGCACCCTTCACCGCCGCATTCGCTTCACCGGCACCGATAAAAAAGCTGCCGACATCGACGACGAACCGGCCCGCAAATTTGGAATAGTCGCCGTCCTTGGCCGCGTCTTGGTAGCCCTTTGTGACGCCATCCCAAAGCTGCCCCGCGGCCTTTGCATTGCCTTGTGGATCCATCGCCCAGCCAATCGGGCTGCCTAATTTTGCGAGTGTGCCCACGGTGTTGCCCACCGCTTCGAGGCGACCGAGGTTTTCGCGAGGCTTGGTAATCCAGTCGATTGGATTCAGCAAATGGCCTGCACCCGACGCGATCTTGACGACGCCGGACCCCATATCGTAGAGCGCCAACGCGCCGCCTTCAACAAAGCCAATGCCGTCCGAAACATTGCGCGCCAACGCTTCACCGACAAAGCCACCGTGCTCCTGGCCAAAACCGACGACGTCTTTTCTAAATCCATCGATGCCCGATTCCGCACTCTTTACGCCGCTATCGATTTTGTTTCCCAACCAGCCTTCAGGATCACTGAAAAAGCTCGGCGCGGGTTTCTCTGTCGCGGCGGTCGCCGTACTGGGACCCATTGGGGTGACTGGATTTGCCACGGGTATCGGCTGATCTTGCGCCTTCAAATTGTCGAGCATTTGCGCATGTGCGGCGGTTGGATACACCACCACATTTCCGGCTTGTTTGATGGCCGCAAAATCCGTCGCCGAAAGAGCTGTGCCGTTGCTCTGCAAGTGATTGGAATAGTTGTCCGACTGATCGAAGTGACGCACAAACGCCTCTTTCGCCGATGCGTTGAGCCCGGCCTTATCGGCCATCGCGGCGTAAGCCCGATTCAACACAGTTTCCTGCGAATCCTGCGGCGCGACCTTGACCGCGACCGGTTCGGGCGGCGAGGGTGAGGGTGGAGGTGCAGACGGCTGCGTTTGCTCGACAGGTGCCGGTGCGCTTGCTTGCTGTGCCGCGTTAACAGATGACATTTTGACCTCAGTGATCACAGACGATGATCACAGCGTAGGCCTTTCTGCGTCACGCCATAACTAGGGCATACCCTGTATTGGGGCTAAGGTGAACCCTTTGAGATCAAACCACGAGCATCTATAAAACCCCAATATCTACGGACGTTTCAAGCCAGTTATGCTTCAAGATGCCCGCCAATATTAGGGTTTGTATTTAAAACTTGAGACCGCCAGCTAGCAGCCTGTCGGACTTAAAGAATCGATGCGAAAAATGAGCTGGGTGAGGGCAGATTTTCACGCTTTTCAAGCCAATGGTTGTTCCCTTGGCGTAGAAAAGCGGGGAAATATGCACCGCCCAGATCATTTTGCAGCCGATTCCCTTTAAGTCCGACAGGCTGCTAGAGATGGCTTCTCACCCAGCGCTTCCACTCGTCAAACAAAGCGGGGTGTCGCGCGGCGATCGCTGATTTTTCCCACGAGCCTTGCACGTCGACTGAGCGCCAATAATTGTCGTGCAATAACGTGGCCGCACGACCCCCGGCTTCCTCCAAAATCAACGCGCCTGCCGCGTAATCCCAAGGCTGCTCGCCCGCATGTACGAACGCATCCACGCGCCCGCACGCCATGTGGCACCACTGCAAAACTGACGCGCCACTGGATGAAATTTTTTTGAACGGTGGGTTACTTTTTAGCGCAACTTGTAATCGCCCCAGACGCTTGTAACGACCCACTTCAATGATGGCGTCCGACAAGTGTCTCGCCGGCATTTGCTTCAGTCGTTTGCTTTCGCCCGCACTGTCGATCATGCATGCGCCCTGCCCGCGCACCGCGTGAAAAACTTCATTTGCATTCGGGTCCAACACCACGCCGAACACACTTTCGCGTTGATACATGAGCGCTACCGACATACCAAAATAGCGCTTACCGCTGGTGAAATTGCCGGTACCATCAAGCGGATCGACGCACCACAACCAATCCGCATCGCGCCAAATTTTCTGCTGTATTTCTGGCGTCATTTCCTCGCCCAACACCGCGCAATTAAAAATCTTGGGCAACGCCGCAATCAGTGCCGCCTCGACCGCGCGGTCAGCTTCGGTGACAACAGTGCCATCGTGTTTTCGCTCGATCGCAACGTGTTTGAAACGCGGCATCAGCTCGGTTGCGGCGATCTCGCGCATTAGTTCAATAACCGGGGCCGCAAACTCAGGCAGGCCGGAAAGCAAGGTCTGGCGCGGTGTGTCCGGCGTGTCCAGAGGAAGTGGGGCGAGCAACATTAGAATATCGTTAAAGAAAAATGAATTACGTTTGGTGTGTGATGATAAATCAGACGCTAATCAACGCGCCTTTGTTGCGCGCGTAAAGGCATGATTCACATCGCACGCGTCGCTATAATACGCTCATCATCAATCGCGTCGGAGACGTGCTTTGAATCACGATTCAACCGCATCATTCTTGCACCCGCGTTTTTTTGTTGCCGCCGCCATTGCCCGCAATGGCACACTGCCGCGCACGCTCGCGCTTGATGAGCATGCGTCGATGCATCTGCGCGTGTTGCGGCTGCACGAAGATGAAATGGTCACGTTATTCGACGGCGCAGGCGGTGAATTTGCAGCACGCATTGTGAGCATTGGCAAACGTGAAGTTATTGTTGAACTCAATGTGCATCACGTGATCGAGCGTGAATCGAATCTGGACATCACGCTCGTCCAGGCGCTCGCAACCGGTGACAAGATGGACTGGATTATCCAAAAGGCGACCGAGCTGGGTGTGACCGCGATTCAGCCGGTGCAGACCCAACGCGCGACCGCAAAACTCAACGCAGAACGTGCAGAAAAACGCGCCGTGCATTGGCAAGGTGTTGCCACCGCCGCGTGTGAGCAATGCGGACGCAATCGTCTGCCCAAGGTACACGGCGTGATGGAGTTTGCAGCGTGGTTGAAGAAGCCTTCTCGCGTGCCACGCGTGATGTTGCATCCTGACGCAGCACGTGGCGTATGGGGCAACGTGCGTGCGCCGGTGGCAATTATCATTGGGCCGGAGGGCGGCTTTGCCCAGGATGAAATTTTTGATGCCGAACGCGCAGGCGTGACGCTGGCGAGTTTCGGGGTGCGGGTGTTACGCACCGAGACGGCCGGGCTAGCGGCAATCACGGCGCTGCAAACCGTTGTAGGTGAGTGGATTTAATAAATTCGAGCAGCGGCAAACGTATGCCGTAAAATCTTCAACTTACTAAAACATTCACTGAACTGCTCCTTTACCCGGCGACGGGGGAAGGTTGGGATGGGGGCGATACCTGTTTCGGAGACACCCCCATCCCGGCCTTCCCC
>JANMQR010000042.1:0-13272 GCA_031370625.1 Burkholderiales bacterium
CGCAAAATTATCCGTGCGCAAAAACATAAAGACGCGACCGCCGGACTGATTGCCAATCGCTTTCTCTTGCTCCGCGCCAACCGCTTTTGCGAGTAACAAACCACTTGAAGCGGCGTTAGCAGGTGTTGGTGTAACCACCACCCAGCGCTTGCCGCTTCCCAGGTCGCTATCTTGCTGCAACTCGAACCCCAGTGACTCCGTAAAAAACGCGATGGCCTCATCGTAATCGCGCACCATCAACGTTACATTGCCAATTGACTGCGCCATATCTTTACTGAATTACGTTGCCAGACTACCGCGCCAACTCGGCACTACGGCGAATGTGCCGAATCGCCTCATCTCGTTTGCCGATCTGCTCCATCAAGCGCGCGAGCGTCATGTGCGCATCCAGCGTGGGGGCCAGCGCGACGCTCGCCTCCAGATAACTTTGCGCCTTGCCCCACAACGCCTGACGCATACACAGTTTGCCAATCGCGGCCAGTAGAACCGGGTCGCGCGCATGCTGGCGCAACCAGCCCTCGGCACGCTCAATCTGCGCCAGGGTTGATTCGGCTTTGCATTCCGCATAAACAGCGGCCAGGCTGCTGTCCCAACGCTCCACTCCGCGCTCGTCGACCGTTTCGTCAATCACCGCCTTGGCGTCGTCGCCGCAATCCAGCGCGTTTAGACGCCGCGCGACGGTGGCAACAATCGAGGCGTCATAACGAGATTCGCGCGACACTGATTTCCAGGTGCTTAAAATCACCTCACGATTGGCTGGTTTTGATTTGAGCAAATTGAGCTCGGCGTTCAAACGAATTTGTTGCGCCGCCGGTGCGGGCATCAGACCGGCACGGGTGAGTGGCCCAAGCGTGGCGAGCACTTCTTCCCACTCTTTCTCAGCCATCTCGGCTTCTACTTTCATTTTCAGCACACCCGGATTTTTGGGTGCATTGACGGCCAAATCTTTTAGCAACGGCAGCGCATCATGCGCACGCCCTTCGGCGAGCAACATGTAGGCTTTAGAGGCGTCGCGCATCTCGATTGATTTCACGTCGCGAATCCGTTCAAGATACGGCACCGCAGCATCGATATTGCCGCCCTCATGTGCTGACCACGCGGCCACAGCGGCGGCTAAATCACGCGTGCCTTCATGCGCCATTTGTGCCGACATGGCGATCCGCGCATGACGTTCAGCGTCGCGAAATTGCCCCGAGAATAACGCTTTCATGCTGGCATAAAGTGCGGTGCGTGATTTCGCGCGCTCGCGCTCATGTTTTTTCGATTTCAAGGCGCGTGGTAGGCGCATCGCACTGCGGGTAAATCGCAGCAACACATAGGCGACCCCGAACATCACCAGCGCGAGCAATGCAAATAACATCACTGACAGTTCAATCCGCCAAGGTGGAATCACAAACACCACATAGCCGCTGCCATAGCGCCCTGCAAGCGCAATCGCCACCGCCAACGCGCCTAGCGCGAGTATCCACAGGGTCCAACGAATGGGGCGCGAGGTCACGATGGCATTACCGTTGCGGGCGCTCGCGCGCGGCACGAGCAGCGCGGGCGGCATTGAGGCTGACAGTAATATCAGGTACCGAAATCGACACTGGATTTTCGGCAAGCTGCTTTAACATTGCCAGCGAATTGATATTCACTTTTGCTTTGGGATCAAAATATTTTGTGAGCATGTCACGCGCGATTTTAAGATCTTCTTTGTAATTGATGTCGTCACGCGCAATCAGCGCCGTGCGCGCGGACAGCAAACGCAGTTTCAAATTCTCACGCAGGAAATAACTTTGCTGCGGCGACAACAACGCCGGATCGCCATTGTCGAGCCGACGAATCCGCACCAGTTGCTGCATCTCAAACCAGATATCTTTGCCGACGCGAGCCATCACACCATCGCCATCCGATTTAGCGCGTGTCTCGCGCTCTCCCGGCGCTTGCGCATCGGGCAGCGCCAGCGGCAGAGTCGGCGCTTGCGCCATCAAATTATCAAGCTTTAAACTGACGCCTTGCGCATCAATCAACGGAATTGCTTTCAAGCGTTCCATATCCTGGGTAATGGCGCGACGTAATTGCACCACTTGCAATTTATCAGCCCGCGCCAATCGCTGATCAGCCGCCTGCAATGCGATCAGCGCCGCACGAACATTACCGGCCAGCGTTAATTCGCGGCTCGCGATATTCAATGTCTGCTCAACTTCTGCCAGCAGCCAATCGTCCGGCGCGCGCGCGAGTTCGCGATACATTTCTTCGAGCGCCACCCGCTGGCCCTGAAACTCCGCGAGCTTGCCTTCCAACAAGGCGACCCGATTTTGCGATTCGCGCAAATCGCGCACGATCTGCTCAGTGCGAATCGTCGTATCTTTCAGCGCATTCGTTTGCTCGCCGAGCTTGGTGCCCACATTCAGTTGCAAATCACTGGCCGATTGTCGGGACTCCCATAGCGCACCGACGCTTGCCACGAGCGCCACTAACGCGATCACCAGCGCAAGCGATGGCAACAAACCACGCTTGGCTGGTGCCGCAGACACGGGTGGTTTCGATGCGTTGCGGTCGATGGCGGAAGAATTATCTTGATCAGTCATGTTGGCTTTATTTACAAATTTATCATCCGAGCAGCGCGGGCTTGAGTTGCAACAACGCGGCGTGCAGCGGCTCCCCACCCATCGGCACCACCGACACCTTGGCAAACCCCATTTTAAGGGCAGCTTCAGCAACGCGTGGATGCGGAACCAACATCATACATTCGTGCAGCCCTTCGGCCACATTCTCATCCGCCAAATTCGCGATCAGGCTTTCGAGCGTCTCAACACTGAGCACCGAAAACGCATGAATTTTGTGGTGCAAAAGCGCTTCTTTCAACCTGGTTCGGGATTCATCATCAGCACGAATTGAACGACGAACATAACATTCCAGCATCGCCACATGCGCACCACGCTCGCGCAACGTGGTCTGCAAATGCGCACGGCCGCCTGCTTCGCTGACACCACGCACGATGACAATCTTTTGGCCGCGAACATTTTCAAGCGCGGGCAAGGCGAGCAACGCTTCGCTGTCGTTACCGGCATCCGGCAGCTGCACATTGATTAAACCAGCGGTACCGAGTTTTTCGGCGGTAGCGTTGCCAATGGCAAAAATTGACGCCCCGACCGGAAATCCACCGCGCGCTTGAATCGCGGCCACCCCGTACTCGGCCGCATTGGCGCTGACAAAAATAATCGCGCTCGCGGTTGCCAAATCAAGTCGCACAAAATTTTCGTCAATGATTGCATCCGGAATCGGCTCAATCGCCAGTACCGGACACAAAATCACGCGCGCACCGAGGGATTCAAGCCAGGCCGCGCTCGCCACTGCCTGCGAATACGGGCGGGTAATGACGAATGTTAAGCCGTCGAGATCGGCCATTTTTTGTAGGGACTAGCTTTGTTGGCGATGCAAGGTCGCCAAAATTTCATTAGCACCTTGTTCAATCAATAGTTTGCCCAGCGCCGCACCGAGTGCTTCCGGATCTTTGATCGATCCGGTCAGGGCATCGCGAATCACCCGTGAGCCATCCGGTAGCGCGACAAAGCCTTCCAAATGCAATTTGCCATCCACGATCCGACCACGCCCGCCCAGCGGCACATCGCAGCTACCGGTTAATGCGCGGCCCAAGGCACGTTCGGCTGCGACTATAGCCGTGGTCGCGATGCTCGCAAACGGTGCCAACCATGCCGCCACATCCGCTCGATCCGCCCGATATTCAATCCCCAATGCACCCTGCGCAATGGCCGGTATAAAGCGCACATCGTCCAATTCAGTTTTAATCCGCGCTTCAAAACCGAGGCGTTTCAATCCTGCTGCCGCCAAAATGATGGCGTCAAATTCACCATCGTCGAGCTTTTTTAAGCGCGTATTCACATTGCCGCGCAACGGCTCAATCCGCATTTCCGGAAAATGATGTCGAAGCTGGCTTTCGCGGCGCAGGCTCGACGTGCCAACAATCGCGCCTTTGGGTAATTCTTCCAGCGAATCGTAGCGGTTCGATACAAACGCATCGCGCACATTCTCGCGCGCGCCTACAATCGTCGCGGCAAATCCGTCCGGCAGCGTCATCGGCACGTCTTTCATCGAGTGCACCGCAATGTCCGCGCGGCCTTCTTCCAGTGCCACCTCCAACTCTTTGATAAAAAGCCCCTTGCCACCAATCATCGCCAGCGGCTTATCGAGAATCTGATCGCCTTTGGTGGTCATCCCCAAAATTTCAACTTTGCAGCCGGCGTGCATTTCGCGCAGTTGCGCGGCCACCCACTCACTTTGCACCATGGCTAAGGCACTTTCGCGGGAGGCGATTCGAATCAGTTTGGGTGCAGCGGTCGCAGAGGGTTTGGTCATGGCGGCAGTTGCAGAAAAAGAGGATGCAAATACTAGCATGCCGCCCGCGACAAGCTACGTTGCACGGAATGTAGTCAAATGACTACTTAGAATCTACGTTGATATGAATCATGATTTGCTGCACTGCGGTAGAATGAAATTTACGCATCAATGCAACGTCTGATTCTCAAGCGATGCAACGCTATTTTTTTAACTACTCATGAATCGATCCATGGCACTCAATCCTGCCTACTTGCCGCCTACCAAATCGACCCGCAAAGGCGATGTGCTGCCGTTCCCGCTGTCTAAAAACGTCGGCAGTGGCGCAGATGATGCCGCCAATGAAGAAGGTGGCACGGTACGTTTACGCGAAATTCCGTACAACTACACGTCATTTTCGGATCGCGAGATTGTCATGCGTTTGCTAGGCGATGACGCTTGGCAAATTTTGCTCGATCTGCGCGGTGAGCGCAAAACCGGCCGCAGCGCACGCATGTTGTACGAGGTGCTGGGCGATATTTGGGTGGTGGAACGTAATCCGTATTTGCAGGACGATTTACTCGATAACCCCAAGCGCCGCGCGATGCTGATTGAGGCGATGCGTCATCGGTTACGCGATATTGAGCGGCGGCGTGAAATTGACGCTGAAGCGCAAAATGAAACTCTAGCAACAGAGCGGTCTCGCAAGGTAATTGTGCTGTTGAGCCGCGCCAATGCTGCCGTTGACAAATTTGAAGCTGAATTCCGCGAGACCTGGGACTTCCGTAAAAAAGTTGAGCGTCGGCTGGGCAAAATTACCCGGCGCGACAATATTGCGTTCGACGGTTTGGCGCGCGTCTCACATGTGACCGACGCGACCGACTGGCGCGTGGAATACCCGTTCGTGGTGCTGTACCCCGACACGGAAGAAGAATGCGCGCCGATGGTGGCAGCGCTGATTGAACTCGGCTTGACCATCATCCCGCGTGGCGGTGGCACAGGTTATACCGGTGGCGCAATTCCGCTCACCAAAAATTCGGCCATCATCAATACCGAAAAATTGGATGCGCTGGGCATTGTTGAGCGCATCAGCCTTCCCGGTTTGAGCGAGCCGGTAGCGACGATTCATTGCGGCGCGGGCGTCGTCACACGCCGCGCCATGGAAGCCGCTGAAGCCGCTGGTTTAGTCTGGGCATGCGATCCGACGAGTGCGGATGCCAGCTGCGTGGGCGGCAATGTGGCGATGAATGCGGGCGGGAAAAAAGCGGTGCTGTGGGGCACGGCGCTGGATAATTTAGCGTCGTGGAAAATGGTCGATACCAATGGCGACTGGATGGAGATTGAGCGTCTCGAACATAACCTCGGCAAGATTCATGATGTCGCGATGGCGAAATTTCGCGTGCGTCATTTTGACCCGAGTGGCAAAACCTTGAAGTCGGAAGAAACGCTGGAAATCCCCGGTGCGGCTTTTCGTAAAACCGGTTTGGGCAAGGACGTCACTGATAAATTTTTGAGCGGGCTGCCGGGCATTCAAAAAGAAGGTTGCGACGGCATCATCACCTCCGCCCGATTTATTTTGCATCGCATGCCGAAACATATTCGCACCGTATGCCTGGAATTTTTTGGCGCGGTGAAAGAAGCAGTGCCGTCCATTGTCGAGATCAAGGATTATCTGGACACCAGCAACAAGGCGATTTTGGCGGGTCTCGAACATCTGGACGAGCGCTATTTGAAAGCAGTCGGCTACGCCACCAAATCGCGGCGCAATCAGCGGCCAAAAATGGTGTTGATTGGCGACATCGTATCTGATGATGAAAATGCGGTAATGGAAGCGGCGAGCCAGGTGGTGCGCTTGGCCAACGCGCGTCACGGCGAAGGTTTTGTCGCTGTCACGCCAGATGCACGCAAGAAATTCTGGCTGGATCGCGCCCGCACGGCAGCGATTGCAAAACACACCAACGCGTTCAAAATTAACGAAGATGTGGTGATCCCGCTGGATCGACTCGGCGATTATTCAGACGGCATTGAACGCTTGAATATTGAGCTGTCGATCAATAGCAAAATTCGTTTGCTTGATGCACTCGATACGCTATTCAAAACCAATCTGCCGCTGCACGAAGATGATGAAAATATTTCGCGCGAGGAGCTGTTTGGTACGCGCATTGAGCAGGCCAATGAGCTGCTGGCAAGTGTTCGCGCGCGCTGGGATTTCCTGCTGCTGAATCTGGATCGCCCGGTTTCGGAAATCGTTGATGAGTTGGTCGGTGTGGGCCTGGCTGATGTACAAATCAAAGCGATTTCACCGACTACAACCGTTTTTAATTTGCTGCAAAGTTATGCGATTCGGGTGTCGTGGAAGATCGAATTGCAACAACCGTTCGCGCAGATTTTTTCTGGGCGCGTATTCGAACGCGTGATCGCCAAAATTGCCGAAACCCAAAAGCAGGTGTTGCGAAGCCGCGTGTTTGTGGCACTTCACATGCACGCGGGTGATGGCAACATCCACACCAATATTCCCGTCAATTCAGACAACTACGCGATGCTGCAAGAGGCGAATGCCGCCGTGGCGCGGATCATGGCGTTTGCGCGGCATTTGAATGGCGTGATTTCGGGCGAGCATGGCATTGGCATCACCAAGCTGGAATTTTTGACTGCTGAAGAAATCGCGCCGTTCGTTAATTACAAACAAAAAATTGATCCGGAGGGCCGCTTCAACAAAGGCAAATTATTGCCGGGCGGCGATTTGACGCGTGCCTACACGCCATCGTTCTCATTACTGGGTGCGGAATCGCTGATTCTGGAACAAAGCGAAATCGGCAACATTGCAGATTCGATCAAGGATTGTTTACGTTGCGGCAAGTGCAAGCCGGTGTGCGCCACGCATGTGCCGCGCGCGAATTTGCTTTACTCACCGCGCAATAAAATTCTCGGCGCCTCTTTGCTGATCGAAGCGTTTTTGTACGAAGAGCAAACGCGGCGCGGTGTGTCGTTGCGCCACTTCGATGAATTCTCTGATGTGGCTGATCACTGCACTGTCTGCCACAAATGCGAGAACCCGTGCCCGGTCGATATTGACTTCGGCGATGTGTCGATGGCGATGCGCAATCTGTTGCGTAAACAAGGCAAGAAAAAATTTAACCCCGGCACTTCGGCCGCGATGTTTTACCTAAACGCAAAAGATCCGACCACGATCAAGCTGTATAAAACGGTGATGATTGATTGGGCTTATAAAGTGCAGCGTTTCGCGCATTCGTTGGCGAAAAAGACGTTGCTGCTGCGCAAACAAATTAAATCGCCGCCCGCGACCATCGGTAAGCCGACAATCAAAGCGCAGGTGATTCACTTCATCAATAAACCGATGCCCGGCGGCCTGCCGAAAAAAACCGCGCGTGCCTTGTTGGATATTGAAGACAACACGATTGTGCCGATTATTCGCGATCCGATTAAAGCGAGTGTTGATGCAGAAGCCGTCTTCTATTTCCCCGGCTGCGGCTCGGAGCGGTTGTTTGGGCAAGTCGGTTTGGCGACGCAAGCGATGCTCTATGAAGTTGGCGTGCAAACGGTATTGCCGCCCGGCTATTTATGTTGCGGCTATCCGCAAACAGCGGCGGGCAATGCGGACAAGGGTGAGCAAATCACCACCGAGAATCGGGTGCTGTTTCATCGCGTCGCAAACACACTCAATTACCTCGATATCAAAACCGTGGTGGTGAGTTGCGGCACGTGTATGGATCAATTGCAGAAATATGAATTCGAGAAAATTTTCCCCGGTTGCCGATTGCTCGACATCCATGAATTTTTGCTCGAAAAAGGCGTGAGGCTCGAAGGCGTGACCGGCACGCGCTACATGTATCACGATCCCTGCCACTCGCCGATGAAAACTTATCAGCCGATGAAAGTAGTGAATGAATTGATGGGCGTGCCGGTAACGGCGAACGAGCGCTGCTGCGGCGAATCGGGCACGCTGGCGGTCACTCGGCCGGATATTTCCACGCAAGTTCGATTCCGCAAGGAAGAAGAAATGCGCAAGGGGGCGGATGCCCTGCGCGCTTTGCCTGTGGTTAATGCGGAGCCGTTCAAAGGCGACATTAAAATCCTCACCTCATGTCCATCGTGCTTGCAAGGTTTATCGCGCTTCGACAATGATTCCGGCACCACCGCAGATTACATCGTGGTCGAAATCGCGAAGCATATCCTGGGCAAAAACTGGATGGCCGACTATGTCGCGAAGGCGAACAACGGCGGCATTGAGCGGGTGTTGCTCTAACAAATGAGCGGCGTTTGCGAGCTCTGTAACACGGACGGCGGAGACGTTTTGTATCGCAACGCTGAGTTGCGCATCGTCGCGGTTACCGGTGCAGACGGCGAAACCTATCGCGGCTTTTGTCGGGTGGTGTGGAACGCGCACGTGAAGGAAATGACCGATCTTGTCGTTGCGGAGCGTTCAGCGTTTATGAAGGCGGTTTTCAAGCTGGAAGCGGTATTACGGGCGCAGCTAAATCCTGAAAAAATGAATATCGCGAGCCTTGGCAATATGACGCCACATTTGCACTGGCATGTCATTCCCCGGTTTGTAGGAGATGCAACGTTTCCCAGGCCGATTTGGGCATTGCCGGCCGACGCGACCGATGACGCACAAGCGGACGCACACGGCGCCGTCCATGTTGGTACACTATCTATTGAAAACACAAATACGCCGTGGCGTCGCGCTGTTCAGATTGCTTTTGAGTCGCAGAACTAAAGCACGTTATTAACTACAAAACGTAGCGCATTTTTTAAAGCAAGCGGCTTAGCGATTGACGCCGCAGATTGAGGACTTCTACATGGCTACCTACACCGCCGCAAAGGATTTTTCTTCACCTAAATCGCCGTCGATGTTTTTCGACGATGCGCGAACCTGCAAGGAATGGCTGAAGGCCATCCCGATGACCAATATCGCGCAGGCGCAGCAGAGCATTCTCGATGCGCTCAGAATGATGAATCGCAGCAACGACTTTGTGCCGATTGAGCGGTTGACCGTGATGGAATTGCTGCGCGATACCGTGGCGTATTTGCTGGGTGAGCAGCGCACACGGTTTGTCGGCAAAACCATTCCGCTGCCAACAGGCGAATACACCGCGTGGAACGTATCGCGGAGTTTGGTGACGGAGATGGAAGAGGGCTATCGGCGGTGCTGGGTGGATGTGAGTAGTGCCGATGAAAACATGACGCCACACGCAGCCCTCATTATTCAGCGCACGATTCGTTATATCGGTTTGCAAATGTTATTGGCCGGTTTTATTTATCGCCGCTTCGACACCAGCTTGTGGATGCGCCTGCATTCGCAGTGGATGGAGGCCGAGCATCGCAGTCTGACCGACGCCAAAGTAAAAGATTCGGTTGGCTCGGTTGATGGCTACTCGAGCGTAGCCCAAGCCTATACCGCGGTGGTGCTGGGGCAGCTCGCGAATATTCACGAACTTTCTGCACGCCAGATTGATTTTGTCGACGCAATCATGAAACGGTTCGGGCAGAAAGTGTCTATCGTGCGCGAGACCGCACCCAACGCGCAAGGCTTGGTATTGGGATTGGATTTATTGGCAAATACCGGGGCCGCGTTTAGCGCCACTGCAAGCGCGCAAGAACATGTCCGATTTATGGATATGACCGATATTTCGCGCTCGCTTCGCCGCCGCGTGAAAAAACTTGTCGACGGTGAAGACCCGGCAGCGATGGATTTGCCGGGCGACTGGAAGCCTGCCGATGCACGCGAGCAGTTACTGCGCCTGCATTTACTGTGGTGTGAAGGACGCCCACCACGCGGCGCGATTACGGTGCCCAATGAAAAGGAGGCGGTTCTTTCGTTCGGCATCGGCGAAACGCATTTCATTTTGTCTGGCGATTTGTTTGGACAGCCCGACGTAAAACGCGAATTGTCGCGCCAGGAAATGAATGACCTGGCGATGTTTGGCAAGGTTTCAGAGGCGACCATCCGCGCCAAATATGCGGACTTTAACTACGGCACAGAGACGTGGGGAATCATTGATGAGAGCCGGGGCGCATTCCGCCTGTTGCGGCCATCGAATTCGCCGCGGGGTGTGGCAATCGGCAAATTAGTTGGCATGAAAATCGGCAAAGACAGCGCGTTTTATTTGGGTGTAATTCGGGAGATTGTCGAGGATCCTGAAACCACCATCACTGTCACCGTTTCAATTCTTCCCGGCAAGCCAGAGGCCACATCAGTGCGCTCGGGCGATCTGCGCACCCGTGGCAGCCTAACCTATGTACAAGGGTTTCGCTTGCCGGCAATGGACGCGCTAAAAATTCCAGAGACCCTAATTGTGCCGAGCGGCTTGGCGCAACGCGGGCGCGGGATTGATGTTTTTTATCAAGGTCACGGCACCCCGAAGCAAGTCACGCTTTACGATTTTGTCGAGCGCGGGATGGATTTTGATCGGGTATCGTTGCTGTAGATTTTCGTCGATTTAAGGCCATAAACTCTAGCACTGGCGCGGTTTTGCGAGGGATTTTGCTCCGAAACGCGCTCTTATAGCCCACCTTGTAGGTCAGGTTCGGGTTTGACAGGCAAAGCTAGCTGACAATCTCAATTTGCGAACACCGAGGTCACGTAGCTTCGCAACGTGACTTTCATACTGTCATCCCGAGATGCTTTTACGAGGGATCTGCTGTTGAATGTTGGATGCACGGCGAAAAACAGATCCCTCGCAAAAGCCCTCGGGATGACAACTAAAGAATTGGCTTTGGTATCAACAAGATTTACGCCACTCAAATGCTCGGTGGCATTTTTTCCAGCGCCTCGATAAACAACGCCGCGCTGTTAAATCCCATCTGGTCAAAAATTTCGACCATGCAGGTCGGCGATGTGACGTTCACTTCTGTCAAATAATCGCCGATCACATCAAGCCCCACCAGCGTTAAACCATCCGCAACGAGCGTAGGGCCCAGCGCTTCAGCGATTTCATGATCGCGCTTGGTCAGCGCCTGGGCCACACCCTTGCCGCCCTGCGCCAGATTGCCGCGCGTCTCGCCCGCTTTGGGAATCCTCGCAAGTGAATACGGCACGGCTTTGCCGTCAATCAAAATCACGCGCTTGTCACCCACTGCGATATCTGGAATATAGCGCTGTGCCATCACGCTGCAGGTGCCTTCGAGAGTTTGCACTTGCAGGATCGCATTGCGATTCGGGTCGGTTTTATTGACTTTAAAAATCGACGTGCCACCCATGCCATCGAGCTTTTTGACAATCACATCGTTGTGCTCATCGATAAAGGCATGAATGCGCGCCATGTCTCGCGTCACCAGTGTGGGCGTCATGAATTCAGGAAATTTTGCGATGGCCAATTTCTCGTTGTAGTCACGTAATGACGATGCGCGGTTAACCACGCGGGTGCCCTGATTTTCGGCCATGGTCAGTAACAACGTGGCGTACAAATATTCTTGATCGAACGGTGGATCTTTGCGCATTACGACAGCGTCAAATTCATGTAACGCTGTTTCTGCCTGACTATCCACCTGATACCAGGCATCATTTTCCTGAAACAACGATAAGCTGGAAACCCGCGCCGATATAAGGCCTTGGGTTTGCGTCGCCGCCAGCATCGCCATATCACCCACTTCGAATGCAAACACCTCATGACCGCGTTTAACCGCTTCGCGCATCATAAAAACAGTGGAATCTTTGTAGGCTTTGAGATGCGATAACGGATCGGTGATGAGGGCGATTTTCATAATTACTTATGCTGCAATCAATTTCGATTGCGGCGCAGGAATCGCAGCCACATCAATCGTTTTTTCCAATTGCGCAAGCTCTTTAGCCGCGGCCAACATCGCCAATCGCGCGACCACCCCATAAGTGTAAAAACGATTCGGTGGTGCATCGGGCGCACCCGCGCAGTCAGGCGTGTGGCAATCTGTTTCGAAAGCCAACGGCACAAAACTCATGCCGCGCGAGTTCAGATTTTCATCAATGCCGCGATCCGTATTGACGCGATAAAAACCGCCGACCACGAATTGATCAATCATGTAAACAACCGGCTCCGCCACCGACCCATTGACGCTTTCAAACGTATAAACGCCCTCTTGAATGATGACCTCACTAACTTCTAGGCCTTCTTTCACCACCGCCATTTTGTTGCGCTCTTTGCGGTTCAGCCCGCGCACATCGTCAGCCGAGCGCGCCGTCAGCACGCCCATGCCATACGTTCCTGCATCCGCTTTCACAATCACAAATGGTTTTTCTTTGATGCCGTATTCCTTGTACTTCAGCTTCATTTCTTCCAGCACCGCTTCCACGTTTGCGGCCAGACATTCCTCGCCTTCCTGCGCACTGAAATTGACGCGGCCACATTGGCTGAATATCGGATTAATCAGCCACGGATCGATGCCGATAATTTTTGCAAAATCCTCAGCAACGCGATCATAAGCGTGAAAATGCAGCGTCTTGCGGCGCGTGGTCCAGCCTGCGTAAAGCGGCGGCACCACTTGCTGTTCGAGGCCTTTCAAGACATCCATCACGCCGGCGGAAAGATCGTTATTCAACAAAATTGCGCAAGGATCAAAGCCATCGAGCGACAAGCGATTGCCTTTGCGAATGATCGGCTCGAGCACCAGCTTTTCACCGTTCGGCAAATCCAGCGTGGTCGGTGCGGTGACCTCAGGCAAGAGCGAACCGATGCGCACTTCCATCCCTGCACGCAGAAGAATTTTTTGTATCGTGGCGACATTCTCCAGATAAAAAAGATTGCGCGTGTGATTTTCGGGAATCAGCAAAAATCGTTGTTTATCAGGACAGATTTTTTGCACGGCCGACATCGCGGCATGCACGCACAGCGGCAAAAAATCCTGATTCAAATTATTAAAGCCGCCGGGAAATAAATTCGTATCCACCGGGGCCAGCTTGAAACCGGAATTTCGCAAATCGACCGACGAATAAAACGGCAGCGTGTTTTCAAC
>JANMQR010000312.1:0-41219 GCA_031370625.1 Burkholderiales bacterium
AAGATTGATTTGATCGTGCGCGGCGTGTGCGCGCTGCGTCCGGGTGTACCGGGGTTGTCCGAGAACATTCGCGTGCGATCCATTGTTGGACGATTCCTGGAGCATTCGCGTATTTTTTATTTTCGCGAAGGCGGCGGCGAGCGGGTCATGTTGTCCAGTGCAGATTGGATGGAGCGTAATTTCTTTCGCCGTATTGAGACGTGCTTTCCGATTCTCGATCCCAAACTAAAAAAACGCGTGATCAGCGAAGGTCTGACGCCGTATTTGCAAGACAATGCACAAGCGTGGGAAATGGACGGAGAAGGCGGCTACAACCGAAAGAAGCCAGCACGCGGCGCGCGAGGTATTCGCAAGGCAGCGCAGGAGCAGCTACTTCAGCTGCTGGCGGTGGAGTAACTTGGATGGGTGAAACGTAGCGATACCCATCAATCATTTCGGCACCGATGATGGGTATCGCTGCGCTCCACCCATCCTACTTTTTCACCAGAGTTTCCACCACGATTTCGAACTGCCCGATTTGGAAACCATCGCGTTATTTGGAAAGTTTTTTTCCAACACGCGTCGTGACGAATTAGCCAATTCGACCATACCCATTTTTTCATAGGCTTCAATGCTTACTTCCAGCGCATCTTGAATGGCTGGTGCCTGCGGGTAGCGCTGGATAACGTTTTGCGCGCGGTTAACCGAGGCCAGATAAGCACCACGCGTGATGTAGTAGCGCGCGACCGAGACATCATGACGCGCCAAGGTATTGACCAAATAAGCCATGCGCGCGCGCGCGTCGGCAGAATAAATGCTATCCGGAAAGCGGATGACCAAATCCTTAAATGCTTCAAACGACTCGCGCAACGCTTTTGGATCGCGATCCGATGGATCGAGGTTGAGCAAATCCCCAAATAATCCCAGATCCGGTTTGAAAAAAGCCAGCGCTTTCAAATATAGCGCGTAGTCCAGGTTCGGATGATTGGGATGCAATTTAATAAACCGTTCGGTCGCGGCCACCGCCTGCGCGCTGTCGTTTTCTTTGTAATACGCATACGCAATATCGAGCTGCGCTTGCTGGGCGTAGCGACCAAACGGATAGCGCGCCTCCAGCGCTTCATAGAGCTTGATAGCCCCAGCGTAGTTGCCGGAGTCAAGATCAGATTTCGCATTTTGGTAATACTCTTCGACAGTCCAGTTTTTGCGCTCGTTTAGCTTGTCACCAAACATGCCGCAGCCAGCCAGCATGCTGAGTGCCAGTGCCGCGGTAGTGAAGGCGAAGAACGAGCGGAGGGGAAGAACAAAGAAACGACGTGTCATAATTTGCAAATGCCAATAGAACTTGAAGATGAAGATTATAGCGCAACCGAGCTAACGAGCCTTGCTGCACCCAAAGCGCAAGGTACGCAGATTCCTGAAGTAACGCTGATCGTGCCGCTGGGGTTAAGCGGTAAACGATTGGATCAAGGATTAGCGGAATTGTTTCCCGATTATTCCCGAAGCCGTTTGTCGGGAATGATCAAAGATGGCGCGATTTTGGTGGACGGCAGCGTTTTGCAACCAAAAACCAAGCTGCTTGGTGGCGAAACCATTGTTGCCACCCTTACACCTCGTGAGGAAGAACTCGCCTTCAAGGCCGAAGATGTGCCGATTAATGTTATTTTTGAAGACGACGCAATTATCGTCATCAACAAGCCAGCAGGGCTGGTAGTTCACCCGGGCGCAGGAAATTGGACCGGCACATTATTGAACGGGCTGCTCGCACGCAATCCGCAAGTCGCCAACCTGCCGCGCGCAGGCATTGTGCATCGCCTCGATAAAGACACCAGTGGCGTGATGGTCGCCGCTAAAACCGAAGCGGCGCAGTTATCCCTCGTGCGCCAGCTACAAGCGCGAACCATGAAGCGCATCTACAACGCACTGGTGCGTGGTTATGTGAAAGACAGCGGTACCGTCGATGCGCCGATTGATCGCCATCCGCGCGAACGCACCAAAATGGCGGTGATTGGCGACGTTCGCCGTGGCGAATCCAACGCCGGAAAATCCGCTGTCACACACTATCGCCCGATGGAACGTTACGAATTTCATTCGCTCCTCGAATGCTCGTTAGAAACGGGTCGCACCCATCAAATCCGCGTTCACATGCAATCTATCGGTTTCCCGCTGGAAGGCGATCCTGTGTACGGCCCGACCATGACCAAGATTGATGCGCATGTTCGCGATACCTTCAACGCATTTGGTCGTCAGGCGCTGCATGCGCGCAGGCTGACGCTGGAGCATCCGGTCACATCGGAGACGATGACTTTTGAAGCGCCGCTGCCAGACGATATGTTGGAGCTGATTGAATTCGTACGCGAGTTGTAAACGTGAGTGCGTCACTGAGCGCTGGTGATTTGATCCTCCCCAACTGGCCGCAACCCGCGAACGTAAAAGCATTTTTCACCACCCGCGCAGGTGGCGTGAGCGTTAACAGCGATCTCAACGAATTTGCCAGCCTCAATCTTGGTCGCTCCGCAGGTGACGCGCCGGAAGCGATAGACGAAAACCGTCGCCGTGTCGCCGCGCTGCTACCACGAGCACCCAAGTGGTTGAATCAAGTGCACGGCAGCCGCGTGGTGATCGCTGATGAAGTTATCGATCTAGCCGACGATGTGAAGGCTGATGCCATCGCGACATCAAAACCCAATATCCCTTGCGCGATCATGGTGGCCGATTGTTTACCCGTCTTATTCTGCGATGACACCGGCCAGCATGTGGCTGCCGCGCACGCGGGCTGGCGCGGGCTTGCCGCAGGCGTGTTGGAAAACACCGTGGCCGTGATGCAAGCTCCACCCGCATCGATCATGGCGTGGCTAGGTCCCGCCATTGGCTCGTCTGCGTTTGAAGTCGGCGATGATGTTCGTCAGGTTTTTGTGTCGCAGGATCCTGCCGCTGCCGATTGCTTTGTACCGCGTGGCGACGATCTTCCCAATAAATTCATGGCCGACATTTACGCGCTTGCCCGCCTGAGTCTGGCGCGCGCTGGTGTCACGCGAGTCTACGGTGGTGAGTTTTGCACGGCGAGTGATGCGTCACGTTTTTTCTCGTATCGTCGCGAGGGAAAAATCGGTCGCAATACCGGGCGGATGGCGGGCCTAATTTGGGTGGTTCAAGGGGTGGAAAATTAGCGCCGCTTCTCAGCCCACAGAAGCGTCACAGTTTGCGTATGCTAAACTTATGCAATTCAGTTGCAAATAGAGCAAGCTCAGCTGCAAGATAGAGCAACGCCATCCCCGACCCATGACCCTCATCTACATCCTTATTGCTTGCCTCGCCGGAAGCACGCTATCCGCGCTGCTCGCGGCATCGCTTGCCTGGCGCATGCAGCCGCGCTTGATCCCGATTTTTGTCAGCTATGCCGTAGGCGCGCTGCTGGGTGTGGTGTTTCTGGATTTGTTGCCGCATATTTTTGAATCGGGCACAAAGTCTCAGGAAGCTGCTGCATGGATTTTGGCCGGGATTATGGCGTTTTTTGTGCTGGAAAAATTGGTGTTGTGGCGACACAATCATGATCATGCCGGTCAGGCGGAAGCCGCCATCGCCCAAGCCCATTCGCATGCGCACTCGCACTCGCATTCCCATGCGCATTCACCCGCGTCCGCGTCCGGAAGGGAAACTTCCGCGTGGATGATCATCATCGGCGATGGCTTCCACAATTTCACAGACGGTTTGGCCATTGCCGCCGCGTTCCTGGCGGACTTCAGGCTGGGCGTGGTGACTTCGGTGGCGATTATTGCGCACGAATTGCCACAAGAGTTGGGCGATTTTTTGGTGCTGATTCATTCCGGATTCAGTCGCCGCCGAGCCTTGTTCTGGAATCTCGTCTCGAGCTTTGCGACCCTGGTGGGCGCGGTGTTGGCGTATTTTGCGCTGCGCAGTTTCGAAGCGTATTCAAATATATTTTTATGCTTTGCTGCGTCCAGCATGATTTATGTTGCGATTGCCGATTTGATTCCAGGACTGCACAAACGCTCGTCGCTCGCGGATACGCTTCAGCAAATCGCGTTAATTGCGATCGGCATCGCCTCGATCTGGATTGTCCAAACTTTCGTCGCGCATTGATTTGCTGGTCGCGGTTGCCGAATCCTCCTCAGCAACGTCGCGCGCCAAGCCGCGCCGTCGCGCAGGTCTACCCATCAACCAAACCACCAGTGCACAAGGTGCCAAGCCGAAGAACAAGAACATGGTTACGCCTGCCACCAACGTTTTCTGAAGTATGGCAATCATCAAAATGACATATAGCCATGCAATAACGACAATATAAATTTTCAGACTCCCTGATCCTGGTTTCGTGTTGAGCAAGAATTGCGTCATCAATCCTCGCCGCAGAATTTGATTTTCTCGAGCGAGCGTGCAAACCTTTCGGTTCTGTCGCAAACTATGGTTTTACCTCTTCCTTCCAGCATACCGCAAATGAATCCCGCGCCCAGCCCTGTCGACCTTTCTAAAGCCATCGCCGCCATTCAAGAAACAGGAACACGGTGGATACACGAGTTGGGCGAAATGCCACATCCGAATAGTTTTAACGAAGCGTGGAAAATGTGCGCGGATGCACTTGCAAAGGAACCTGAAAAGATGGCGGTGCTGCAGGTACGCATCGCGGCGGAAAATCAGCGCTTGTTGGGGCTGCTTTCACACCCGGCCGCGCAGCCAGCGACACACTCTGATGCGGGCGAGGCCCAAACCGCCCTGAGCCAAAAGGACAAACGCTTCAGCAGTGATGCATGGCAAACCAACCCCGGTTTTCGTAATCTCGCTGAGTCCTACCTTGGCATGAGTCAGTTGATGCTGGATGCGATTGATGTGGCCGATTTATCGCCGCATGCGAAACACCGCACGCATTTTTTTATGAAGCAATATCTGGATGCCATGTCGCCAGCTAATTTTCTTATTACCAACCCAGATGCGATGGAAGCCGCATTGAAATCGCAGGGCGAAACGCTGCGCGCTGGCATTGAGAACTTGAAATCAGATATGGCCAAAGGTCATATCTCGATGACTGACGAGAGCGTGTTTCACGTCGGTAAAAACATCGCCATGACGCCCGGCAGTGTGGTGTTTGAAAACGAAATTTTTCAGCTGTTGCAATACGCGCCGCAAACTTCTGAGGTGTATCTTCGCCCACTGTTAATGGTGCCGCCGTGCATCAACAAATTTTATATTCTCGATTTGCGTCCCGATAATTCATTTATCGAATACGCCGTGCAGCAGGGCTTCACCGTGTTTGTGATGTCATGGCGCAATGTGAATGTGCGACTGGGTAATTTGACCTGGGACGATTATTTGTTGCGCGGCGTGATCAAGGCGATAGACACCACGCGCGTGATTACGAATGTCGAAAAAATCAACACGCTCGGATTCTGCGTTGGCGGCACCATGCTTGCGTCCGCACTCGCGGTGTTGCGGCGCATGGGGCATGACGTGGTTGAAAGCACCACGTTGCTCACCACCTTTCTCGATTTTTCTGAGGTGGGCGATATCGAAGCCTATGTGGATGAAGCATTCGTGAAGCGCCGTCAGAGCGAAGTGGGCGAGGGCGGCATCATCAATGGTGCCGAGCTCGCGTTTGCATTTTCATCTTTACGCGCAAATGATTTGGTGTGGAATTACGTGTCGAGTAATTATTTGCAGGGCAAAAAACCACCACCGTTTGATCTGCTGTTCTGGAATGGCGATAGCACCAATTTGCCCGGCCCGTGGTATTGCTATTATTTGCAGAACACTTATTTTGAAAATAATCTGGTCAAGCCGGACAAGCTCACCATGTGTGGCGTGCCGGTTGATTTGAGTTACGTGGACATGCCCGCATTCGTATTCGCTGCGCGCGAGGACCATATTGTGCCGTGGCACACGGCATTTGCGAGCACGCATTATCTTGGCGGTGAGGTGCAATTTGTTTTAGGTGCGGCCGGGCATATCGCTGGCGTGGTGAATCCCGCGTCAAAAAACAAGCGAAGTTATTGGACGGGCGGCAATAAAAAAAGTGGTGTGGATGCCAAAAATTGGTTCGCACAAGCCCAGGAAAACCCTGGAAGCTGGTGGCCGCGTTGGACCGCCTGGCTAAGCGAAAAAAGTGGCCGCAAGATAAGCGCAAGAACCTCACTCGGCAACGCGCAATTCCCACCGATCGAGCCCGCACCGGGGCGCTATGTTCGTGAGAAAAATTAGAGTTTCAAAATGCATTATTAATTTTCAGCCATAAATTTAAAATCAAAAACTAACGAGGAGAAATATCATGCCATCAACACAACGGATTGCCATCGTCACCGGTGGAATGGGCGGTTTGGGTGAAGCCATTTGTATGAAGCTTGCCCGCATGGGAATCAAGGTCGTCGTCACCTATTCCCCATCGAATACCAAAGCGGATCAGTGGATTAAAGAAATGGAAGCGCGTGATTATCATTTTCACGCCTATGCCGTGGATGTTGGCGACTACCAGTCTTGCGCAACCGCTGTTGAGAAAATCCAAAAAGAGGTCGGCCCGATTGATATTTTGATCAACAACGCCGGTATCACGCGCGATATGACATTCAAAAAAATGACCAAAGTCGATTGGGACGCCGTGCTCGGCACTAACCTCGATAGCGTTTTCAATATGTGCAAGCCCATCGTCGACGGCATGGTCGAGCGTGGCTGGGGCCGCGTTATCAATGTGTCATCGGTGAACGGGCAAAAAGGCGCATTCGGTCTGACCAATTATTCCGCTGCGAAATCGGGCATGCACGGCTTCAGCAAATCGCTGGCGCTTGAAGTCGCGCGCAAAGGTGTGACGGTAAATACCATCTCGCCCGGCTACATCGGCACCGCGATGGTCACCGCGATCCCTGAAGAAGTGCTAAACACAAAAATCATTCCGCAAATTCCGCTGGGGCGCTTGGGCAAGCCCGAAGAAGTCGCTGGGTTATGCGCGTATTTGGCGTCGGATGAGGCGGCGTTTATTACGGGGGCAAATATTGCGATCAATGGTGGGCAGCATATGCAGTAATTGTTTTTTTGATATTGAAACACTAGGATTGGCGGGGGTTTTGGCGCATTTATGCTTCGAGATGCCCGCCTGTACTCGAGTTTAATAAACGTTCGTGCGAGCCCCCTTAGTGATGAGTTTTTGTTTGCCGCACATAGGCGTTACCGGTAATTTCAAATATGCCAATCCTCGTTCATATCGCTGATGAGAAAAATGCAGCACGAATAAAGCGTTCCGGAATCGCACCTAGTAAGGTTTTCAAAGTTGTATTCTTCATGCCTGTTGTGCAAAGTCATTTTGTTTCGCATCAGTGGCTGCGCGAACTCAAACGTGGCGGCACAAACGTAATGGTCGGCGTTTATTTTCGACTGTCGTCTGATGAAATGGTTTGGGCGGGTCGATATAACGAAAAGCATCTTCAGCTTTCCCTTGGCCAAGCGATAAAAAATCTCACCGCGCGAGCAGACCCGCTCGGTTTCGAAATTTTTATTGAACGAAAAATTCTGCCCGATGAAATTACGCGTATCCGTCATTTGCCGCAAAACATTGGTTGGCGACATCAACCAGATGCCCACGGAAAACCGCCGTGTCCATGCCCGCGTTGCTTGTTTAAAGGTTCGTTTGGCGCACAGAAGATAAGAGAAAAATACGATCCAATTCCCGCACCCATTCCATATGCAACATCGAAGGCAAAGATCGAATCCTTGGTTGATATCGAAGAATTAAAGGACGCGTTTTGGCCGCTGCGCAACAAGCGTCGTATTGCTGATCCAGTATTCATGTTGCGCATACTGGACATGGATGATTCCGATCTCCAGGAAGAGCTTGCGATGACGCTTGGCTATTTCAAACATGCTAATTCAAAGCTCATGCTATTGCGGTTGCGAGAACATGAATCGGCTGATGTTCGAGAGGCGGCTCAAGAAAGCTTGCACGACCTTTATCCGAAGGAATTTGATGCGCTACCCGAAGAAGTTTGAATTCAATTTTGTGCACCTATTAACCACAGGGAAATCCATGACAGTTTTTATGTCGATACTTCAACGCTGCATTCGCATCCATCGCATCTTGGTTCTGCTATCAGCGGCACTGGTTGCCACGACGGCATTCGCGCAGAAGGACGCGCCAAATTGTCCCGCTGCACCAACACAGCCATCGCAAGAAAAAGTTCAGGAATTGGCGAAGTCAGCGAAGGATCGCGGATTTCTCTGGAAGATCGAAAAAGATGGCCGTACGAGCTATCTTTTTGGCACCATGCATGTCAACAAACTGGAGTGGTCGATGCCGGGCGCAAAAACTGTTGCTGCGTTGCGCGATAGTGATGTGATTGCACTTGAGCTGGATATTCTTGATCCGAAAATACAGACGCAAATGTCAGACCCGGCAAACTTCGGCATCAAGCCGGTTCAATTACCAGTCAAGCTGAAACAACGAATGGAAGTCGTGGCGCAACGAGCGTGCGCGCCAATTGCGATGATTGCTGGCATGCATCCGGTAATGCAAATCGCGACGGTCGCAATATTTGATGCTCGTTTTTCCAATCTTGAATTTGGCTATGGCTCAGAAATTGTTTTATCCGGTGCCGCAGGGGCAATGAAAAAGCCCATCATTGGCCTCGAGACCCCCGAGATTCAGATGCGTGCATTGATGGCTGGCGAGCCCGGTGAGATTATCGACATCGTGGAGAGTGGGCTGTCTGATTTTGAAGCAGGCAAACAGCGCAAACAAGTCGTGCGTTTGCACAACACCTGGGCAAGCGGTGATTTGACCGAGTTTCAAAGGTATGAAGAATGGTGTGATTGTATTCATGGGGATACGGATCGCAAATTTCTCAAGCGCGTCAATGATGATCGTAATCCAGGACTTGCCGCAGGAATCGATAAATTACATCGCGACGGCAAGCGTGTGTTTGCGGCCGTGGGTTCGTTACACATGGTGGGTGCGAAAGGGATTCCCGCACTGATGAAGGACATGGGCTACAAGATTGAGCGCGTGATGTTTGATGGCACCGGTAGCGTGAATAGCGAGATCAAACAAGAAGCGAAGCAGGAAAAAAAGTGATCGGTGCATGCTAAAGCTGCCGCGCGATCTTGCTTGTGGTGAATTGGGGCTTTGGCATATTCATCATAACAAACCCTTTATTTGGCGGGCTTTTCGACGCATTTATGTCTGAAGAAGCCCGCTGGTATTGGTGTTTTATTTTTTAAATTCAATAAAGCCAGAAAATGCAACAGTCTTGTTGCCTCGTGAATAGCCTATAATCGCCCTCCCTATTCAATCGAGACAATCAGCCCCATGCGCCACCATGATTTTTGCGCAATCGATTTCGGCACCTCTAATTCCGCTGTCGCACTTCCTCAGCAGCAATCGAATTCGCCCGCTAAAAAATCGCTCCCATTAAGAGATACGCTACGCTTGGCCGAGCTTGAGCCGGGTTTTACGTCGATGCCGACAGCGGTTTTTTATAACGTTGAAGATGAGACGCGCTGCTATGGTCGCGAGGCGGTGGCGGCGTATGTGGATGGCTACGATGGTCGGTTGATGCGCTCGATCAAAAGCATTTTGGGGTCCGACTTGATGGAGACCGCAACCGAAGTTGGTCACGGCATGTCGGTGAAATATATCGATGTGGTGACGGCTTATTTGCGGCACTTAAAACATGTCGCAGAATTTCAATCGGAGGGGAGAATAAAGCGTGTGGTCATTGGTCGCCCGGTCTATTTCGTCGATGGCGATCAAACGCGCGACGCGAAAGCAGAAGCCGCGTTGACGACTGCTGCGCGTGCGGTGGGTTTTACCGATATCGCATTTCAGTTCGAGCCGATTGCGGCCGCGCTCGATTACGAATCCACGATTGATCACGAGCAGCTTGTTCTGGTCGCTGATGTTGGTGGCGGTACATCGGATTTCTCCATCGTTCGCGTCGGCCCGCAACAGCGCGAAAAACTGGATCGCAAGAATGATATTTTGGCGAATCACGGCATCCACTTGGCGGGAACAGATTTTGATTTTGCCGTTAATTTAGCCGCGATCATGCCCACGCTGGGCTTGGGTTCGTTAGGGCCAGCAGATCAAGGCGCGCGCCGTGTGCCGTCATCCGTTTATTTCGATCTCGCCACCTGGCATCTCATCAACACCGTGTATGCGCATAATCGCGTCGCGGAGCTGCGCGAGATGACGAGCATGTACGCCGATCAGGCGCGCTATCGTCGCTTGATGCACGTGATCACGCGACGGCTCGGCCATCAGCTTGCGGCCACCGCAGAAGCGATCAAGATTGATGTATCGATGACAGGTAAGGCAGAAGTATTGCTCGACAATATTGAAGAAAATTTGGTCATCCGCTTTTCCGATGTCGCGCAGACCGAAGCGCTCGATAGCAAAATCGACAAGATCGCCGAAGCTGCCGTGGAAACCGCGCGCATGGCTGGCGTGGCACCTGGGGCAATTAGCGCGATCTACTTTACCGGCGGATCAACCGGGCTCGCCTCGCTTTCGGATGCGATTGCGGGTGCGTTTCCGGATGCCAAAAAAGCAGCGGGAGATCGATTCGCCAGCGTGGCGACCGGCCTGGGCATTTATGCGACGCGGTTGTATGCCTGACGAATTCCGCAACGAAAGCGTGAGTTTCGCTGCTAAACCTAGTAAAATCGTATTCGTCGCCGGGGTGGTGAAATAGGTAGACACAACGGACTTAAAATCCGTCGGGACTAAACATCCCGTACCGGTTCGATTCCGGTCCTCGGCACCAAATAAAAAGACTGTTCACGGTCGCGAAAATCCAAGGCTACTCATGAGTGACGTCGTAAGCTTGCTGCTCGCTGCGAAGAACGATGACTCCCAAGCCATGAATCGCTTGTTCGAGGTGCTCTACGACGACCTCCGACTACTCGCACGCGCCAAGCTGCGCCGATCCGCACCGATGACAGTGCTTGACACCACCGCGTTGGTACACGAATCATATTTACGTTTTTTACGAACCGGCGATTTGAAGGTTGAAGATCGCCCGCATTTTCTCGCGTATGCCGCGCGCGTCATGCGCTCCATCGTGGTCGATCTTATCCGTAGCCGTCTCGCTGATCGCCACGGGGGTGATGCGCTACATGTCACGCTCAATACCGAAATCGCCGAATCTGCCAGCGTGCGTGAGGACGAAGTGATTCTCGTCAACGATGCGCTTGAGGAATTGGCGACCATTGATCCGCGCTTGGTAAAAGTAGTCGAGATGCGCTATTTCGCCGGCATGAGTGAAGATGAAATTGCGGAATCGCTTGGTGTGAGCGTTCGCACGGTGGAACGCGATTGGGAAAAAGCGCGATTGTTTTTATATCGCGCGTTGAAATGACTTTTACATGCAATGTCGGCTTTGATTTGGAAATTTCGTCTTTGAGGGTTGGAGCTTTAATGTGGCAGCTTGGTATCGCAACTTGGTGTCGTAACTTAAAGTCTCAACTTGATGTCTCAACTTGATGTGTCAAATAAACATGGTGCAAGGTAGAAGTGCGCCCTTCACCCGCGAAGGCGGGTGCCTAATTTCGCTGCGCGGAGATACAACGGAATTGGGTCCCCGCGTGCGCGGGGACAGGGCTGCTGATCACCCGCCTCGGAGTAACGTTTGAAAATTTCCGCCCCCGATTGGCAACAAGCGTTCAAGTTGCTGGATGCCGCACTGGAAATCCCGGCCGCGGAGAGAGCGGCATGGCTGAAAAATCTGGGGCCGGAGCACGCGCATCTGCAACCGGCGCTGGCGGAATTGCTGGAGCAGCACGCGGTATTAGAAACAGAATCGTTTTTACAATCATTGCCCACGTTTACCAATGTCGATAATTTGCCGAGTGATGCGGCCTCATCCACGCTATCGGGAAACTCGGGCGGGGCTGGCGAGTTGCGGGCGGGTGTTTCAATCGGCCCCTATCGTTTGATTCGCGAACTCGGCGTGGGCGGCATGGGTGCCGTATGGTTGGCTGATCGCTCGGATGGTTCGTTGAAGCGTACCGTCGCATTAAAGCTCCCGCACGCCGGGCCGTTCCAGCGGCAGCTGGCGGAACGATTCGACCGCGAGCGCGATATTCTCGCCGCGCTGACGCATCCGAATATCGCGCGGCTTTATGATGCGGGTGCAGGCACCACGGGGCAACCATATCTCGCGTTGGAATATGTCGAAGGATTACCGCTCACCGAATATTGCAATTCGAAAAAATTGGATGTGCGCGGGCGATTGGAATTATTCGGTCAGGTGCTATCGGCCGTGCAATACGCGCATACCAATCTGGTGCTGCATCGAGATTTAAAGCCCTCGAATATCTTGGTGACCGCTGCTGGAACGGTAAGCCTGCTCGATTTCGGTATCGCCAAATTTATGACCGGTGCGACCACTAGCGAGAGCGCACTGACCGAGCTGACGGGTCGCGCGATGACGCCAGACTATGCCTCGCCTGAACAAATCGCCGGTGCGCCAATCAGCACGTCGTCAGACGTATATTCGCTCGGCGTGGTGCTGTACGAATTGTTGACCGGCGTACGGCCGTATAAATTAAAGCGCGGCACGCGTGGCGAATTGGAAGATGCGATTTTGGCGGTGGATGCCATTCGCCCCAGCCAGATGATGCGGCAACGCACCGGCGTGCACGATACCGTCACGCTCAAAACCGCGAAGCAATTGGATGGCGATCTTGATACGGTGTGCCTGAAAGCGCTGAAGAAAAAACCGGAGGAACGCTACGCGACCGTGGCCGCGTTTGCGAATGACATTACGCGCTGGTTAAACGGCTACCCGATTGAAACGCGTTCGGACGGCAGCTGGTATGTGGTGCGCAAATATCTGGCGCGACATCGCACCGTGGTCGCGCTTTCTGCGTTGGCAATATTTGCGATGGTCACGGGCACGATTGTTTCGGTGATCCAGGCGCAGCGCGCATCAGCCGAAGCAGAGGTCGCGCGCGAGCAGACGGCGAGGGCGCATGCGGTCGAGCAATTTTTGTCGGGTCTGTTCAAGGAAAACTCGGTGGATCAAGCCGACCCGTTGGCAGCACGGCGCATCACCGCGCCAGAGCTGCTTGATCGCGGCGCAGCCCGGATCGATAAGGCATTGTCCGACTTCCCGGACGCGAAGGCGGACGTGATTGCGACGCTGGCAAATATGTATGTGCATCTGGGTGATTGGAAAAAGGCCGCAGAGCTGAATGCCACTCGCCTGCCGCTGGTAGAGAAGTCGTATGGCAAGCGATCCATGGAGTATGCGCAGGCGCTCATTGACGCGGCCGACAAGCTCAAAGGCACCTTGAAAGATGATGAAACGGTGCTTGCGTTTACATCCGAAGCCAAGCAAATTTTGACCAGTTTGCGGCAGGAAAAATCGTTGCAGTTTGCGGACGTGCTGCGCTTTGAATCCATCATCTGGCGGCGTACCGATCTTGATATGGCGGTTGATACCGCCGCGCAAGCGGTAGAAATTATTCGTCCGTTCGTAGCGTCGAATTCACTTATTAATCGAAACGCGACGCTCTACGACAATGTCATGAGTGCCCTGCCAGGCGCATCTGATGCGGCCAAGGCAGCAAATGAACAAGCAAGAAATATTGCCAAGCGTTTCGGCACGGCGCTCGGTGATTTGGGTATGACCTATAACCAGCGTGGCAATTATATTGAAGCCGACAATGCGCTCACCGAAGCGATGTACCTGCTCGCAAAAACGCGCGGCCTCGATAATTTTGATACCGCCTGGGTGGTCATGTTGAAAGGCTCCATTGACGTCATGCGTGGCGATTTTGTGGCGGCGGAACCGCGCCTGCGCGATGGCACGCGCAACGTGCAGCGCACGGGTGGATTGCAGCAGCCAGCGAGTGTGTTCGCGGAGAGCATGTTGGCGTGGTTTCTGCACCAGACGGGTCGGCGCGAAGAAGCCAAAGATCTCATCGACATGGCGCGAACGCGCATTGCCGCGAAGCTCGAGCCCACACATCAGCGCGTCGTCGAGGCCAATCTTACTTATGCCGGTATGCTGATTAACGAGGGCCGGTTTGCAGAAGCGATTGCAATTGTTGAGCCTTATACGCACATAACGAACATAAAAAATCAGTCTCCCGCCAATGCCAATATCGTCCTCGGTGCCGCGCTTGCGCAAAGTGGCGAGACGGATCGCGCACGTGCGCTGCTCAACGCCGGTATCAGCATCCAGGAAGCGCGCAAGGCACGCAACAATATCTGGTGGATCGAAGGCATGCTCGCGCGCGCCGAGCTTTCGCTGGCCGAGCGCGACTACGTCGCGGCAAAAGCGGACTTTCAATCGATGCTGGCTGGTGCGGTCGCCAACGGCGTTGGCGCGCAATACACGGCGCGTGCCCATTTGGGGTTGGCGCGTGCGGAAGCCGCGTTGGGCGATACGCTCGCCGCACGCAGCCATTTAATGCGCGCCGATGCGCTATTGAACGCGCCACAAGTCAATGGTTTGTTGGGGAAGCTGAGCGCAGAGGTAAAGCGCGAGACCGGCGCGCTTAAGCAAATATCAAAAAAATAATCGGGCTGCTGTTGCAGGCGATGCTAAAAATATAATTGCAACCCGGCTCTGAAAATCACGTCCAACGCTTTATGATAGAAATCGAATCTTGCGAAAAAACGTTGGTCATCGATTCGGCCTCCCCTGCATTTACAGATCATGTTTCTGCCAATGATTGCCAACCGACAGCGCGTGTAAATCCTGCACCACGTTTTTCGCTTGTCGTCCCCGCGTTCAACGAGGCGAACTGGCTTAATGGTTTGCTTGATACCGTCGAGATCGCGCGTCGTCACTATCGCGACGGTGCTGACGCAATCGAAGTCATCGTTGCCAATAACGCGTCGACCGATGCCACGGCCGCAATCGCACATGAACGCGGTTGCCGCGTCGCGCATGTTGAGAAGCGCGCCATCGCCGCCGCACGCAATGGTGGTGCGTCGATTGCGACGGGCGAAATTGTGTGTTTTATCGATGCCGATTCGCGCATTCATGCTGAAACGTTTAATGCGATTGACGATGTGATGGCCTCACACCGTGTGATTGTGGGCACGTCCACCGTGCATCCTGATCGCTGGTCAATTGGGCTCGCGCTAACTTGGCTGGCGGCACTGCCGATTGCTTACACCATGGGGGTTGATGCCGGTGTGGTGTTTTGCAGGCGAGCTGATTTTGAGGCGATTGGTGGCTATGACGAAAGCCTTTTGTACGCCGAAGATATTCAGCTACTGGTTGACCTGAAAAAGCTGGGGCGTGCGCGCGGCCAGCGCTTTGCGCGTGCCAAAGGTTGTCGTGCGATTACCTCCACACGCAAGTTCGATAAACACGGCGATTGGCATTTTTTCACGCGCATGCCGCGCGTGGCTTTTTGGATGATGCGCGATAAAAGCAGGGTAGAAAAATTCACGCGCGCCTACTGGTATGAGGATCGTTAGCGCGTTAGCAGGATTGAAGCGCGGTTTGAAAAGCGCGAAAGCCGGTTAAAATTTGGACGTGCTCACACATCAACTGCCACCGCCCAATAAAAAGACGCCATGAAAACGCCACAACGATTACTGCCGCTGGTCGAAGAGGGCCTTATTGACGAAGTCATTCGCCAGCTCATGAGTGGTAAAGAAGCCATCGTGTATGTGGTGCGCTGCGGCGAAGACGTTCGCTGCGCGAAGGTTTACAAAGAAGCCGACAAACGCGCATTTCGCCAAGCCGTGCAGTACACCGAAGGCCGCAAAGTGAAGAACAGCCGTCGCGCACGTGCGATGGAAAAGGGCTCCAAATTCGGGCGTGAGCAGCAGGAAGAGGCATGGCAGAGCGCCGAAGTTGACGCGCTGCATCGATTGGCATTTGCCGGTGTGCGCGTGCCGAAACCATACAATTTTTTGAACGGCGTGTTGCTGATGGAATTGGTGACCGACGAAAACGGCCATGCCGCGCCGCGCCTCAACGATGTCGAACTCACGCCCGAAAAAGCGCGCGAATATCATCAAAAATTAATTCGCGAAGTAGTGCGCATGCTGTGCGCCGGCGTTATCCACGGTGATCTTTCCGAATACAACGTGCTCGTTGATGCCAATGGCCCGGTGATTATCGATCTGCCGCAAGCTATCGATGCCGCTGGTAACAACAGTGCGGCGAGTCTGCTGGAACGCGACGTTAATAATTTAGCGATTTGGTTTGGCCGCTTCGCACCCGAACTCATCAAGACCGATTACGGCCGCGAAATCTGGGCGATCTATAAAACCGGAAAATTGCTCCCCGATACACCGCTCACCGGATTCTTCGCCCGTGATGAAAAGAAAGCAGATGTGAAAGGTTTGATCAAAGAAATTGATGAAGTGGTGCGAGAAGAAGCGGCGCGGCAGCGCTATAAACAAAGTCTGGAGCAGTAGGCGTTGCCATTGATTTTCAGGTAGACCCTAGCATTGGCGGGCGTCTTTAAGCATATTTGCTCGCGAACTCCCGTCGCTTTTAGACTTCACCGTTCGAAACTACTTCGGCAACGTCTTCCAAAACCGCAATAAATCTCGCAACGCTTCAGGCTTGTTTACCGGCGGCGGTGCACCGGATTGATCCTTCGTGTTCACGCCATGACACGATGCACAAACGCGCACCTCCCCCGGTTGGAAGGTGACCCAGACCCGTTCGCGCACCACCGCATTTCCCGCCGCATCCGTGGTCTGCCACGCGAGTGCACGACGCGCGGGCACGAACGCGGCGGTGGAACCGTCGGCAGCAATCTTCACACTGCCTGCGGGGCCGCCTGGGTTCGCCGGGTTCGTTGCTTTGGGTTCGTGGAGTGGCTGTGCAATTGATCGCCGACCGCTCGTGTAATTGTTGTAGCCGCGAATCTGATCCGCCTGCAAGATTTGATAATGCGCAATGTCGTATATGCGGCCACCTTTTGGCGACACCGTTTTCACGCCACCCGGCACTTGTAAATTGAATGGCTGCATGAAATCAGCGCGATCACGTGAGGTCTGATTACGCGTGACGATCATGGCGAGATCATTGGTTTTCAGCCAATTGCGCAACGCCGTTTCGTCCACCGCTTCTTCCGTAAATACTGATTTTTCGGGCATTTCCAGCGGCGTCACAGGAGCGGCGGGGCGGCTGCGCGCGACAACTTCAACTGCTTCAAGCTCCCACAACAGCCCGCTAAAATTACGCTTGGCATCCGGATCCCACCAGCTAATCGTTTTGTTGATGCCGCCAGTCAGCGATGCGCCAGGCAGGTAACGCCCGTTCGCATCCGGCGTGAGTTGCTTCAAGCGAAAATCAAGTAACTGATTGGGGTCGGCCGCGGTGGTCGGTGTATGCGTCGCGACAAATTTGCCATCCGATAACGGCAGCGGATTGCGGTAGCGTCCGTCGCTATTGTCGGACGGTGTGAAATCAGTCACCGCCATTTGCTCGGCATTGGTGCCCACGCCGCCATTAAATTTTACGATCTGATTTGACGACAGCGAGCCGAACTCACGTGCATAAATCGAGTAGTAAATGCCAGCGCGCGCTGGGTCTTCCTTGATGTGATAGAGCCCGCCGTCACCGCGCAGCGATTTTTTATTCGCGTGAAAGGTGTCGTTGGTGTAATCCGAAAGCGCTGCATCACCGGTAAATGATTTTGGATTGTAGCCAAACCCCAGTTCCTGCACGCCCACGTGGTTGAGCGTTTCTTCGTCCGTACCATCCTGATTCATTTGCCAAGGTGTGAAACGATTATTTGTGTAGCCCGCCACGGGACCAAACGCGCTTGTTGATGCATTGCGTGTTTCGGGAAATACCTCCGCTTGTGAATTAAGCTTGGCCGCTCCTGCACTTTCATCCGCGAAATTAAATGCGCCGTAGGTTCCCGCGTCCGCTTGCTGGTCGCGTTGCAAATGATCCCAACGCGTGAACACAACGCGTCCGTAACTATCGATGGTGGGTGAAAATGCGCCGCTCGGGGTGTGATTTAAAATCTTCAAATCCCCCGTCGATGGATTCAAACTCCAAATGCCGGTAACTGTTGCCGTGCTTTCATATTCATCAAGCTGCGGATAAAGATGCGCCGCACCGTTGCGTGGGCGGTCAGATGTAAATAACACGCGATCATCGGACGCATACAGCGGCGAAATATTGTTGTACGCCGCCGGTTGATTCGCGACTTTGGTAATCGAAGCTGTTTGCCCTTTACCCAAACCAGTTACCTCGTAAAGTTGCCAGTAATAATTGCGCACCTGATATTGCGCCGTTGCTGCACCCACCACCATGCTGAATATTGCTTTGCTGCCACTCCAATGCACCGTTGGTTCGCGCACCGCGATCGCGTTGTCGCCCTGCATGCCGTCCATGCCGAAGCCTGCTTCTTTGGTCAGGTTACGCAGCGTGCCATCCGGATAACGAATTATCAAATCGCCGCCACGCACCGCAGAATCCAGCGCACCACGATGATTGCCGAAGGTCGATGCACGACTCGCAAAATCATTGAGCGTGGGAACCTGTGCGGCGAATAAAATGGGGTTCGCGATCTGGCCCACTGCTGAAATCGCGGAGGTAACGGCTGGCAAAATACTCCATTCGCTCGCGCCCAATATTCCCTGCGCGCTCATCGGGGTCTGGCCGTTCATCAACCACATATTGACGCGACCGTCATTGCTGTTGCGCCATAGCATGTCAGATTTGCCGTCGCCGTTATAGTCGGCAATATGGGAGACTTTCCAATCAGGATCTGGGCCCAGCAAAACTACAGCGCTCAGGAAACTAGTGCCATTCATGAGCGACTGAAGCACCGCTCCATTTGTGTTGCACCAAACTATGTCAGCGTTCCCATCACCGTTGAAGTCGCCTACATGGCTTACCTGCCAGTTGGGTTCAGGATGAATGCTCAGCTGGAGATCAGAGCGCGAGGAAGTTACGACACCTCCGTTCATAAGCCACATGTTGACGGCACCATTGGTGTGACGCCACAGAATATCGGCACGGCCGTCACCATTGAAGTCGCCCAGATGGCTAACCTGCCAGTCAGGATTGGGTGCTAGTAGACCAGTAGCCGAGGTGACAGCGCCGCCGTCCATAAGCCACAGGTTGACGGCACCATTGGTGTGACGCCAGAGAATATCGGCTTTGCCATCGCCGTTGAAATCGCCAACATGACTCACTCGCCAGTTAGCATCTGGGCCAAGCAAAGCGGTGGCGCGCGCCACGGTGTTGCCATCCATAAGCCAAAGGGTGACGGCGCCGTTGGCATTGCGCCAAAGTAAGTCGGCTTTGCCGTCGGCATTGAAGTCGCCGACGTGGCTGACGCGCCAGTCAGCATTTGAGCCAATGAGACCGCTGCCCGCCGTGGTAGCAAGACCATTCATGAGCCAGATACTCACCGAACCATCGTCGTTGCGAAAAAGAATATCGGCACGCCCATCGGCATTGAAGTCAGCAGTGTGCGACACCGTCCAGTTGCCCGGGCCGACAAGTCCGGCGGCAGCTGTCGCTACGCTGCCATTCATGAGCCAAGCATTAATCTGACCGGTACTCGCATTGCGAAAAATCAGATCGCTCTTCGCGTCTCCTGATAGATCATGCGGTGCTGCAAATACTGAAAGCGTGATCGCCGATATGCCAATCGCAAATACGCTGGTGAATACACGATGTATCAATCGATGTGTTGCACGCCAATTCAACCAGGTGAAACACGCTTTACTCGTCTGCATAAATTCTTCCCCGAAAATTATTGTAAAGCCGACGACGATATGACCAATTACGGTAGCTGGTGCCATTCTGTGCCTTGATTGTCTCGGCTAGCCGACGGTTGCTCGCTCAAGCTGGGTGAGCCGAGTATAGATCAGCAAAAATTGCGCCATTGGTTGATTCGTTTTTCGTAGGCAGCTACGCTGCGAAATCAGCGCAAAAATTGCTAAAGCGGACCTTTTATTTGTGATTGGATATGTGCGAGGAAAATTTTTTGGTGCTTCGGATTTAACTGATCTTTGCGGAAACCAACTGTGATGTGGATAATCAGTTCATGCATAACCCGAACGGCTAATAGTTTTATATTCTTTGTATTTTTAGCAGACTGAAATCACATCGCTTGGTGTCGCGAGCTTTGCCACGCTTTGACGCATAGCACTAACCTGCCGAATAATCCGCGATTGTCGTAACGTGTTTCTCAACCAAATTGGACAGCGCTGATGAGTACTGAAGACATTCCGCAAATTGACGTTGAAATTGCTGACATCACAGCGGTAGAACGTTCCTTTCGATCCTCTATAAGCACTGAGGTGCTTGACAGCGTCCAGCGAGGAACAATGAGCACAGTTTATCGAAAGGTGCCGTTTTTCAAGAGTCCTTTCGATATCGCACTCTATTTACAACTCTTATCGCGCCAAGCACCGTGTACTGTTATTGAAATCGGTACCAAGCATGGCGGAAGCGCCCTTTGGTTCGCGGACATGTTGAGCGCGCAGAGCATACCTGATGCACGCGTGGTGTCTGTGGATATCACTCCGCTGGTGAAATTCACGGATCCGCGCATTAGTTTCCTTACCGGAGATGCAAAAGACCTCGCCGCTGTGCTCACGCCCGAGCTGCTTCGCACTTGTTCGCATCCTTGGCTGGTTATCGAGGACAGTAGTCATCTCTTCACTGAAACCAGCGCTACGCTTTCATTTTTCCACCCACTCCTTGAATCGGGTGACTACGTCGTCGTGGAAGACGGCGTGCTCGCTCAACTTTCCGGTGCCCAGTACCCAAAGTACGAGAATGGCCCGAACCGGGGCGTAGCTGATTTTCTTGCCAAACATGGTGACCACTACGAAATTGACAGTGCGCTTTGCGATCACTTCGGCTTCAACGCAACTTACAATCCCAACGGGTGGCTGCGCCGTTTATGACGACCCCACGAGGTGCGGTTGTCCCAGCGCGCCGACAGTTATTTACTCAAATTCTATTAAATGGGCACAGGTTAGAAAAAATTGCGCCAGTGATGGATGGGTTTTTCATAGGCAACTGCGCTATGAAATCAGCGAAAAAATTGTTAAAGCCGATTTTTTATTTGAGATAGGACATGCTGCGCAATTATCTTTACGCTCGGAGACGAAACGAAATAGCGCCACTCATTTGGTTTGCTTAATTGCGCCGCTTGGAGAGCTCGATTGCGTAGCTCAATCACGAAACTCGGGTTTACGCTTATCCATATTTGCCATTGCGGCTTCCTGCAAATCTTGCGACATTAGCATCGCTGCGTTCCAGGTGGCGATGTAATTGAGGCCATCGGCGACGGAATGATCGCGTGCATAGTTGAGCATTTCTTTGGTGCCGCGAATCGCGAGTGGCGATTTTGCGGCAATCGTTTCGGCGATCTCGTTGACACCGGCAGTGAGTGATTCATATGAAGCAAACACGCGATTGATCACACCGATTTGTGCGGCTTCGGCGGCATCGATTTTGCGGCCCGTGTATGCAAGCTCGCGCACGATGGCTGGGTTGATCATTTTCGGCAAGCGTTGCAGCGTGCCCACATCCGCAACCATGCCGATATCGATTTCCTTGATGGAAAATGTGGCGTCATTGCTGGCGTAACGCATATCGCAACACGCCACCAAATCGATTGCGCCGCCCACGCATGCGCCGTGAATCGCGGCGATGACCGGCTTGCGACAGCGCTCAACGGAAGTGAGCGTATCCTGCAAATCAAGAATCACGTTGCGCAAATTTTCTCGCGTGCGCGCATCGCAGGGATCTTCAATTTGTTTTCCCAGCGCCATCATCATGCCCAGATCAATTCCCGCACAAAAATTAGCGCCGCTGCCCGTGATGATGGCCACACGTATCGTCGGCGTTTCATCCACCCACTTCATCGCTGCGCGAATTTCTTGCCACATTGGCGCGTTCATCGCGTTCGCCTTGTCGGGACGATTGAGCGTGACGTAGGCGATGTGTTGCACTTGTTTGAGCGCGACGGTGGTGAGCGTGGGTACGAGAGAGGAAGTCATGTTTGGGATTCGCTTTCAGCGTTAATTGCTGCATCAATAAGACAATAACAGCGCAACAGCGGCAGAGTATATCGGGCTGCATAGTGCGTGTGTTGACGTGCCTGAGCAAACGACTAGCCGCAACGAGACGTCCAAGCCGTTCCTCAACCTCATGTTTGCTTAGAAACATTGACGTTGGCATTACATGAATTGGACGAAGCCAAAGACCTCAAACTGCGTTAACTTGCCGCGGGCATCTCTAATAAGCTTCTTTTTGAGTGACGTCGGCCCGCGCTTTTGTGACTCGATGCTTTTACGACTTGGCGTTTAACCTTGCTCCAATATATGTCGCGTTAAGCAGGCAAGGAATCCCAATGAAGCCTAGCACCAACATAGTGAATGCAAGGTTCGGTGACACCACTTCGGAAATAACAGATTGACTGCGCCTTTCCAGGTACAGCATAACTGCGGCTAAGAGCCTAAAGCCTAACCATAGTGGATTGATAATGACGGCTAGCCAGCGCACAGAGGCTCCCGAATCCAGCTTGGTGGCCAGCCGGGCAGAGCCATATGGCAAAATATTAAGAAGGACGGCGCGTATGTAGAGGGTTGGAGAATAGCGGTGGCAATGCCTGTTAAGCCGACTAAACCTACGCCAAGCCAGTTGTACACTTTAAAAATTACAGTCATTTAGATTCCTTGTTTACGCGCGGACTTTTATACTACTAATTATTGCCCCTCGAAGCCGAGGGCGTTTTTAGTTGTTTGGACTTTCATGACTTTATGATCCCCTTTGCCCTGAAGAACGCATGTTTATTTTCCCGCACTTCTGTATCGAAATACTCCGTCGCGCGAATCAGATCGGTCCACTTTGCGTATCCATAATTTTTTGAACTGAGCGATGATTGATTAGTGACATATGTTCCAATTTTTTGCGCTGACGACCACCCGTCATCCTCTGCGGTTCGAACCACAGCCTCGCGCAGAGCGTTCATGAGTTCAGTATCTCCTCGAAGCTCTTTCTTGGATTTTCGAAGTGACGTAGGCTGCGTGGAATTGTCCGCAGAGGGCTCTTGAAAATCGTCAGTTAAAATAAATACGGAGCAAGCCTTTCTGAACGCATCAGGTGTTTTGCTTTCACCGAACCCGATGACTTGCTTGCCTTTCGCAAGAAGCTTCATAACCAAAGGTGTGAAGTCAGAATCGCTTGTGATCAAAGCAAAGCAGTCGACCTGCTCAGTGAATACCAACTCCATCGCGTCAATGGCCATGCTCATATCTGAAGCATTCTTGCCGCTCGTGTACGCGAATTGTTGAACAGGAAGGATTGCGAAAGGATGCAGCTTCTCCTCCCAGCCAGCCTGACGTTTCCAATCGCCGTAAGCGCGGCGAATGTTGACAGTTCCTTTTTCAGCCAACTCACTAAGTATGCCTTGAATGCTTTTCGGGCTCGCATTTTCGCAGTCGATGAGGAGCGCTATATTGAATTGGGAATTGGTCATCATATAAGGGTAATCGTTAAAAGATTTTTCAGGTAGGTAACTATCGCTCATTGGAATCACAAGCGCAGAAAATAAATGCAGTTAATCGTTTTTGAAATGCCCGGAAGCTTTCCCATTGAACCCCTTATCCAAATCAAAAGCCCAAACGCTGGGGGGTGTTTCAAGCAAATATGCTTGGAGTACCGCGCTGGATAAGGGGATCGCCACATGCAACATCTTGCAGAATTTTAGCGCTCGCATTGAAACTCGTATGTCTGCAGCTTCCTCACATCGCGTCTGTTCTTGCGCGCCCAAACTGCATTGAAAATCGGCCACGAAATGCTCCGTTAAATTTTTTATGTCTCACATCAACGACAACGCGCTTTCAGCATATTGCGCACGTAGACTGCTTAGGTTCTTTGAGTAAAACGCTCCCTGAACAAATCATTTCCGACGAGCGATCCTTCTCGGACATTTCTTCTTTACCCACATGGAGAAACACGAATGAAGCCTGTCTTAAAACTCAGAAAGCTGAACAAGTTTGCGTCTGCGTCTGTGACCGCCATGATTTTTGTTGCTGGCACGGCCACCGCGCAGATTGCAACAAACGTTACCGCCGCTGCCGCCACAACTGCCACAACCACCGAGGGAAATGCAGAATTCTCAACCATGCTGCGCGCGCAGCAGGATTCGTTTGCACCTGATCGCATGATGAAATCACAGAATCGCGCCGCAATCACCGCGCGCAGTGTGCTTGGCCCCGCAGCCGATACGATGAATCCCGATGAAGCCGAGGCGGCGATTGCTGATCGCGTGCCGGGATTCGCCGGCTGGGTTCATAGCGACGACGGTAAAACCACTGCCCGCATGACGCGCGCAAGCGGCCTGTTTGATCAAGCAGAAAAGCAAGGTGACCAGGCAAAATGGAAATCGTTGAATACACCTTCCGCTACTTTTGCGAAAAGCCTCGGCGACAACGCCGACGTGCGCAAAGCGCAATGGGATTCGCGCCAGTTGCTCGATTTTAAAAACAAGATTTTTGCAATGGCGTCAGCCCGTGGCGTGATCGCGGTATCGATTGATCGCGAGCAAAACCGCCTGGATGTGGCGTACAACCAGGACCTCGACGCGGGCCCTTTGCAGGCGCTGACGGCGCGTTTGGCGGCCACCGGTGTGCCGCAGGCGGCGATGTCGTTGCGTGCAGCGGAATTGCCCAAGCGGAGCGCTACTGTGGGCACCTCGGTACGCTCGCAGCCGTTGCCACTCGCTGGCGGCGCGCAGTTTAATTTCAGCACCAGCGGCGGCACATTTGTTTGCTCGGTCGGCGTGCCAGCGCGCATCAACGGTGTGCAGGGCTTCATGACCGCATCGCATTGCAGCGAGAGTACGTACAGCGTTTCCGCGCGCACCCGCATGACCTCGCCCGGCGGCACGTTTGTCGGCTCGGAATCAATTGATCCTGCTCCCCGTAGCTGCTCGCTGCCCGATACGCTGGGTTGCCGCGAATCTGATGCGCTATTCGTCTCCGGCGGGCCGGGCAACGCGGTTGATTTCGGCAGAATCGTGTATACGAATTTCGGCAGCTTAACCGTCGCTGGCGTGCTGAACGTGCAAGGCACACTGAACTACCCGTCCGTGGGTCAAACCATTTATAAAACCGGTCGCACCACCGGCCTCACCCGAGCGTCGGTCGCGCGCGTGTGTGTGGATACGCTGGTGTCCGAGCCCGATGGCAACACCTACGGCGCACTGTGCTCCGTCGAAGTCGCCTCGAGCAGCTTCATCGCGGGTGGTGATAGCGGCTCATCGGTGTGGACCTATAACGGCGCCGGCCCAATCATCACCGGCATCGTCTCCTACGGCAGCTCGACCACCGGCGGATTTTCGCCGTGGGGCGGTGTGGTGAAAGAGTTTGGCGCGGTGACGGTGAGATAGTGATAGTGATTTGTTAAGGCAATACGCTGCGCATGTATCCGCGTGCAGCCAGCGTTTGAAGTACGCCCGGCGGCCGTTGCTTGGCTGCCGGGTTTGCGTTTTTCCGCAATATCGGTTACGACAAAGCCAAGCATCTACGGGCATCTTGAGCCATTTGTGCGCCAAGATGCCGGTAAATATTGGCGTTTCATACTGCGGCTGTCTGAAGAAACAACCGTAGCCGCGTCTTAGCCACCAGCGTTGGCACTGCGCCCGCGATACGATCGCGCCGCTTTTCATGCGCTCAAAACATCACCTTGCCGCGGCTCGCCTCCAAAAGCTCGCGTACCAGCGTATTTGGAAATCGTCTGGTCGGAGTAATGGCGTAGAAGCGTTCCTGTAGCTCCGGGATTTTGCAGCGCTCGATCAATATTTTCGCTTTCAATTCATCGCGCACTACCACCGCAGGCACCAGCGTTAATGCCCGCGTGGCGCGCGCCATCAGGCGCAGCATCGCCATGTCGTCGACTTCCGCAACGATGCGCGGGCGAATACCGGCAGCGTCCATGATGCGATCAAATCCGGCGCGCAAATCGCTGCCGCTACCGGGCAACACGATATCGGCATCGACAAGATCGTCTGGAAATTTCAGTTTTGTGCGCTGCTTGGTGCCGACGCGTGGCGGGCGGCTGACGAGGCTGACGGCCTGTTCGGCCAACAGATGGCTGTGCCACGTGGCGTCGGCATCGCGTGGTACCGGCTGATTGGCCAGCACCACATCCACGGTGTGCGCGCGCAATTGCTGCGTGAGCTCGCGCATGCTGCCAGAGCGCACCACCAGCTCGACATCGTTGCGCGCCATCAGCGGCTGCAAAAAACGAAACTGGAAATTGCGCGACAGTGTCGCCACCGAGCCGACGCGCAATACCTGTCGCGCGCTGGTGCGCCCGGTTTGCAGGGTGTTTCTGAGTTCATCGCCCGCGCGAAAAATCTCATCGGCATGCGACAAGGCGATCCGGCCGGCCTCCGTTAGTTTCAGCGCACGGTTCTGCCGGTCAAACAGCGCGTGCCCCAGTGCGCCTTCGAGCTGGCGCAATTGAATCGATAGCGCCGATTGCGAAACATGCAGCTTTACAGCGGCGCGTGTCAGGCTTTTTTCATGGGCGATCGCCCAAAAATAACGCAAATGATGGAAATTAAGTGGGCGCATGTTTACTTTAATTAAATAGAACGAAATCCAATAATAGTTGAATTGGACGAAACGCGCCCGGCGCTTTAATCTGCGGGTGGAAGGATTCAATCAGCTGTAATAGAGAAAACACGACAAACACAACAAACACAATAAAGAGAGCGCCATGCCCGGATTCGATCTTCTTATCACCAATCTTCTTTCACCCATTGTGCTGGCGTTTGTCTTGGGCATCATTGCCGGGGTGATCAAGAGTGAGCTTGAGCTACCCGAAGCGGTGCTGAAACTGCTCGCCATTTACCTGCTGTTTTCTATTGGCCTCAAAGGCGGCACCGAACTGGCTGCGGTCAAGTTCGGTGATATTGCGAATTTGCTCGGCGTCACCGTGGCGTTGACCATTGCCATCCCGGTGATTGCGTTTTTTGTATTGCGAAAAATTGGCGGCTTTGATGCATCGAACGCGGCCGCTGTCGCCGCGCATTACGGCTCGGTTTCGTCGGTCACGTTCTTTGCTGCGATGTCATTTGCGAAATCGATGAACACACCGGGCGAAGGCTTCATGACAGCGGTGGTGGCGCTGATGGAGTGGGGCGTCATTGTGGCGCTGATGCTGGGCCGCTTCTCACTTGGCAAGGAGAATGGCAACGCCAGCATCGGCTCGCTCGTGATCGATACGCTGCGTGGTCGCGGCATTATTTTGCTCACTGGCGGGATGATGATTGGCCTCTTGACCGGTGAGAGCGGGTGGAAACAGATATCGCCTTTTTACGACGATCTGTTCCGCGGTTTTCTGATGTTGTTTCTGCTGGAAATGGGCATGACCGCCGCGCGCCAGTTCCGTGCGTTCACCCAGGTGGGTGTGTTCATGACCGTGTTCGCCATCGTGATGCCGCTGACGATGGGGCTCGTCGGCGTCTGGCTTGGTCACATGGTCGGCTTGAGCGTGGGCGGCGCGTTTGTCCTCGGGGCGGTGTGCGCGAGTTCTTCGTATATTGATGCGCCTGCCGCCTGTCGCGCCGCGTTGCCGCTGGCCAATCCGGGCATTTATCTCACCGCGTCCTTGGGCGTTACCTTCCCGTTCAATATCGTGATTGGTTTGCCGCTTTATTATCAATTCGCGCTGCGTCTTTATGCATGAAGTTCGCGCAATCAGTCATCGTCCACCACGCCAGCTCAACGCGCCGCGCCGCCGGCCAGCAACCAATCGCTGACCGCGCTCACTTCGTCTTTCGTCGCTTTCTTTTTCATGAGCGTGTAAGGATGTGGGTTCGCAATCGCGCTATCGTCAATCGCGATCAAGCTGCCCGCTCTTGCGCTATCGAGCACGAGCTCATCCAGCAAGAGTGCATAGCCAGCACCTTGTATGCAGGCGGAAGTAGTGAGGTGCTCAAGATTGAAATGCATGCCGGGCAGGGTCGCGGGCGGCACCACGCCCTGTACTGTAAACCAATCGAGCAACGTCGGAATTTGCCCCATGCCGATAACGCTATTGGTATGCAGCAAAGAGCGCGTCAGCAATAGCGGAGCAGCATTGGATTCATATCGCGCCAGAAGCGATGGTGCCGCGTAGACTTTGTATTTGCCGCTGACCAATATTTGCTGGGTGTAGCCCGCGACGTCTTGCCGCTGATGATAGATGGCGATATCGGCACCGTCTTTTGATGGGTTGCGATCAAAGTTTAGTGCGCTGAGCTGAATCTCGATATCAACATTGGCCTGATTGAATCGCAACACGCGCGGCAGCAGCCACGTGCTCGCCAGGCTAAATTGCGCGCGTATATGCACGACCTTGCGCGCACGATTTTTCCGCAGGGCAGCACTGGTACTGATCAGGCGATCAAAAATCTCGCGCACACCCGACGCATATTCGTGGCCCGCGCGGCTAAGCGACACGCCGCGCGCGGAGCGCTCGAAAAGCTTCGCGCCGACCCAGTGTTCGAGCAGCTTGATCTGATGGCTGATCGCTGCCGGGCTCACGCTCAGCTCTTCGGCAGCGCGCACAAAACTGATGTGTCTTGACGCGGATTCAAACGCGCGTAGCGCGCCTAGTGGGGGGAGTTTTTTTGGCATTTGGCTCAGTTTAACTAAGTCTTAGCGAAAGTGAATTTGATTTGCGCACGAATGCGCTGAATGTTTCAATCACTCTGTTTGTTTTGAGATGAATACCTGAACTGGCTGCACAGAAATTTTTTGAGGCGATTAATAAATTGAAACTGCTCACCGATTTTCCGTTCGTTAAATCCTGCCACGCGCTCGTGATCCTGCGAATCGCACTTGCTGTGTTTTTTATGGCGCATGCATTGGTGCGCATTTTTCTTGAAGGCTCGATCCCTTCATTCGCCAACTTTCTTGGCGCGAAAGGTTGGCCGTTCTCGCTTGCTATTGTCTGGATGATTACTGTGTACGAAATCACCGCAGGCACGCTGATGATTTTGGGCAAATGGGTGCGCTGGTGTGCGGCGGGTTTGTTTTTTATCGCCGCCATGGGCATCGTCATCATCCACGCGCAGCTCGGCTGGTTTGTCGGCGAGCATGGCACCGGCGGCATGGAGTACAGCCTTTGTCTGATGGTGTCGCTGCTGGTGATTGCCGCTTTCGATGCGGAGATGGCGAAAAAATCGTGAGTAATCGCAAATATTCCCCATTGAAATAGGCAACGACAAATTCTGCGTCTCGAAAGTGCCCACATTCGCGTTTAAAAATCATCACGGCCTTTTTTCAATCGCAAAACTGATTGCGCTCGGCGATCAACGAACTAGAAAATAGAACAAAAAATAGATCCAAAACTCGCATTCAAGCGCCGCAGAAAATCCCGACGCCGAATGAGTATGGCCGCGCATCTCGACGCCATTTGCTAAACGCGACTCCGCGTATTAAGTTCGCCAGCGCACCGACAGCACACCTTGCCTCGTACACAATCAAGCGCATCAACGCAGTACCGGCTTTGTTTGATTTTCATCAAAGCATGTTTCTGTATGCAAGCTACGCTGTAGAGATGCGGCAGCGCCGCGCCGCGGCATTTGTTGCGCCATTCAAAAGGGATTACGTTATGTATGGATTCAGCACGCAATTAAAAATACCGTTTGATGCCGCTGTCATTAAAGTTACCGAGGCGTTGAAAAACGAAGGCTTCGGCATACTCTCGGATATCGACGTCAAAGCGACGCTTAAAGCGAAGCTAAATATTGACCGTGCGCCATATCGCATTCTTGGCGCTTGTAATCCGCCGCTTGCGCACCGCGCCATTGAGGCTGATCCGGATATCGGTTTGTTGCTGCCCTGCAACGTGGTCGTGCGCGAAGAATCCGACGGCGCCGTGACGGTAGCGTTTATGGATACCGATGTGGTGTTAAAGCTGGTCGACAAGCCAGAAGTGCAAGCGCTTGGCAAAGAAGTGCGGGTACTTTTGCAGCGGGTCTGCGCGAGCCTTAACACGTGAAAAAAACTTCTTTAGGGAGATTGAAATGAAGCCGATCAGCACACTGTTTCTTGCCCTCGCCATCAGTACCGGAATGACGGCGGGCGCGTTTGCACAACCTTTAAAAGACCTAAAGGATTGGCAAGCACCCGACATCACGAAATTACCTGACGACAAATATGGCCAGATGGTGCGCCAGGGCAGGGCCTTGATGGAGGCAACCTACAAACATATTGGGCCTGAGATAAAGGATGCCAACAAACGTTATGCGGGCAACAATCTGGCCTGTGTGAATTGCCATATCGATGCAGGCGGTCGCAAATTTGGTAACCCGTGGGTGGGTACGTTTGTGAGCTTCCCGCAATATCGCGGTCGCGAAGACGCCGTCTCCACCACCGAGGAGCGCATCAATGGCTGTATGGAACGCAGCATGAATGGTCGCAAGCTGCCGCTCGACGGCCCAGAAATGAAGGCGATGATGTCGTATCTGCAATTTCTCTCAACCGGTATTGCGGTCGGCGCGAAACTCGAAGGCGGTGGCACGTTAAAGCTTAAACCGCTAACCCGTGCTGCCGATCCGGTGGCTGGAAAACTGGTGTACGCGAGCACGTGCGTGGCGTGTCACGGCGCAACCGGCGAAGGGCTGCGACGCGGTAAAGCAGGCGATGCCGACGGCTACCAGTTTCCACCGGTCTGGGGCTCGGATAGCTATAACAACGGCGCAGGCATGGCGCGGATTACTCTGGCGGCTGGCTTCATAAAAGGCAACATGCCCAGTGGTGTCAGCCACACCACTGCCGTCTTGACCGACGAGCAGGCATTCGACGTGGCCGCATACATCAACAGTCAGCCGCGACCAATGCGAGCGAAGCTGGACGCGGATTTTCCAGCGCGTAAAAATAAGCCGGTGGATGCTGCGTTTCCGCCGTACACGCCAGGATTCTCGGCAGATCAACACAAGTACGGGCCGTGGCAGCCGATTCTGGACGCGCGAGAAAAAGGCGCGTTGCCAGCCAAATAATGAAATGGGGTGGGCGTCGAGTCGAACGCCTTACTTCTTTCTGCGGTGGCGCAAGTGCGGAGCGAAAGCATAAATAATAAATAGGAGAGTTGCATGTTGACCAGAAGAAAATGGCTTCAGCTCACGGGCGCAGCCGCTGTTGCAACTGCGGGCGGCGCCGCGTGGTGGTATGCGGGCGTGCGGCGTGCTCGCGCGCTGGTGGCGGAGCCGTTTCGCCCCTATCCGTTTGATCCGGTTGCCGCTGATAACTTTCAGCAGAAACTGTTTATCCCCGTGGGCAATGGCCCGTTCGGCGTACTCGATGTCGATGGCCCAATAAAAATCCGCGCGACTGCTGCAAGCTTCGCGCTCATGCCCGGTCGCGAATCGCCGTTCTTGTTGTACCAGACCGAGTACGCGGGCAAGCCATATCAAAACCCGATTCTGCGCATCGAGAGCGGTAAGCGCCTTACGCTAAGTTTGGATAACGCGCTACCGGAGCCGACCATCATTCACTGGCACGGCCTGCACACGCCCGCCAACATGGATGGTCATCCGGTAAACACCACCGCACCGGGTGGTCGCTACGAATACGATTTCACCGTGCGCAATCGCGGCGGCACCTATTGGTATCACACCCATGCGCATCAGCTAACCGCACAGCAAGCGTACAACGGCCTCGCCAGTTTTTTTCTGGTGGAAGACAGCGATCAGCGCGCGTTAACCAAGGCGCTTGATTTGCAATTGGGCGTTACCGATTTGCCGCTGGTTATTCAGGACAAACGCTTCGACGCACAGGGCAAGCTGGTGTACAAACCGAATATGCACGAATCGATGATGGGCTGGTTAGGCGACATCGTGCTCGCCAACCTGACCCCCAACGCCGCGCAGATAGTGACCCCGCGCACTTATCGATTGCGGCTACTCAATGGCTCCAACGCACGCATCTACCGCCTCGCCTTTGTGATGGGAAATACGGCGCTTAACTTCACTGTCATTGGCACCGATGGTGGTTTGATTGAGCGACCTGAAACAGTGGCCGAGGCGTTTCTCGCGCCGGGAGAACGCCTCGATGTGTTATTCGATGCCGGCCAAGCCCAGCCTGGTAGCGACATATTTCTGAAAAGCCTGGCGTTTGATCCGATGGAAAACGAAGGCAGTGCTGGTGGCATGGGAGGCATGGGCGGAGCGAAGATGGGCATGGGACAGATGATGGATGGCATGACCTCATCTCGACTGCCGCTGGGCATGGCGTTCAACGTGTTGAAGCTGTCGGTTACCGCGGGGGAGCGCGTGGTTGCCAAGCTACCCGCCACGCTCTCGCAAATCACCGCTATTCGCACCGACGGTGCTGCCCAGAGGAGGATCGAATTATCGATGGGGCACATGCGCTTTCTCATCAACGGCCTCACTTTCCGAATGGACGAAATCGCGTTCGACGTAAAGCGCGGCGCGGTGGAAATCTGGCGCATCAGCAATCAGGCAATGGGTATGCCACATCCGATGCACATGCACGGCTTTTCCTTTCAGGTGCTCGAACGAATCAACAGCCCCGCGCAGTTGGCCGCATCAGCGCGGTTCGGCAAAGGGCGCACAGTAAGCGATCTCGGCTGGAAAGACACGGTGCTGGTATGGCCCGGCGAAACGGTGCTGATTGCAATCGACTTCACCCACGATTTCCCCGGCGATCAGACCTACCTGTTTCATTGCCACAACCTCGAACATGAAGACGCGGGAATGATGATTAATTTTCGGGTGCGGGGTTGATTGATCTGCAAGAAAATTGACCGTTATCGAACACGGCGTTACTGCGCGCTTCGATAACGGCAAGATTTTGTTATTCAGGCCTTGGCCCGGATGACGAATATTTAATGTTCTCGAATTCAATGCGCCCACGAGGCGCAAAACGATATCTGACACTTGGGAACGCTGTTGCGTGCGGATCTAAAATCGCGGAATTTTGCCCATAATGTTTATGGGAACTTCTCATAACGTCAAAACACCGTCATTCCGGCGAAGGCCGGAACCCAGTCCTTCGTATATTCAAATACTTGGAGCGGAATGGGCTTCGGCCTTTCGACGGAGACCCCCGAAGGGGGGTGCCGGGGTGACGGGTTTTTAGAAGTTCTCTTATGGCAAAGTCATTGTGTGGCGGGGCGTTTCAGCCATTTTTGCGCCAAAAAGCGCGCCAGTGCTTCAGTGTGATTGTCGGCGATTCCCGCTCCAGCAATCGTCGCAGAGATCGACACATCACCGTAACACCACACTCGACAGTACAACCAGCAACAGCGCGGAACGCGTGGAGCAATGCATCCTCGTTTTCCGTTTGCCAATTGCAGCCGCGCACAAAATATCGCAACACGATCGGTTAATATTCCACCGCGATCACAAAAGCGTGCGTGATCAACGGCAAATTCCGTTCGTTCGCATCAAAGCAAACTGATTTTTAATTTAAGGTAATTCATTGTGTCTGACCTATTTGACAGCGTCGTAGAAGCGTTGACCGGCGTGCTTGATCCGCACGGTCCCGCAGTTACGGCCGCCAAAAGCTTTACGCCGGGTGACTTTAGCGTCCACTTTTTTCTGCAGTTGGCGATCATCATCATCACCTGCCGCGTCGTCGGCAAACTCGGTCAGAAGTTTTTGGGTCAGCCGCAAGTTGTGGGTGAAATGATTGCCGGCGTAATCCTTGGGCCATCGTTGTTTGGCCTGTTCTTTCCCGCTGCGCAAGCCGCTGTGTTCCCCGGCCCGACCAAAAACGTTTTGTATGCCGGCGCGCAATTGGGCGTGGGGCTTTACATGTTTCTGGTCGGCACGACTTTGCAGCTTGATCATTTTCGCTCAAAGGCAAAAAGCGCAATTGGTGTTTCACTTGCCGGCATTATTGCGCCGTTCCTGATTGCGGCAGCAATCACCCCGTATCTGCTAACGGTACCGGGCCTCTTTACCGAGGGCATATCGCAGGCCAATGCGATCCTGTTTATGGGCGCGTGCATTGCGCTCACTGCATTTCCGATGTTGGCGCGAATCATCAACGAACGCGGCCTCGCCAAAACATCGCTCGGCACATTGACGCTGACCGCAGGCGCGTTTGACGATGCGGTGTCATGGTGTGTACTGGCGGTGGTGCTGGCCGCGTTTGGCGGCGGGCCCGGCATCGCGGTTTTAGCCATTGTTGGCGGCATAAGTTATGCCGCGTTCATCATCCTGTTCGGACGTAAGCTCTTGGCACCACTTGGCCGCATGGTTGAGCGCGATGGCGAGATGAGCATGACTGTCTTAGGCATCACGCTCGCCTTGTTCTGCCTGTCAGCGTTCATCATGGATGTGGTGGGTATTCACGCCATCTTTGGCGGCTTTATCCTTGGCGTGGTCATGCCGCGCGGACTGTTCGCGGCGGAATTGAAAAAGAAAATCGAACCACTCGCGGTCGTGCTGCTGCTGCCAATGTTCTTCACCTATTCGGGCCTGAACACCCGCATGGATATGGTGAACACCATTCCGCTCCTGCTGATTGCACTCGGCATTTTGGCCGCATCGATTCTGGCCAAATTCGGTGCCTGCTATGCCGCAGCACGTATTGCAGGCGAAGACAACCGCACAGCGCTCGGCATCGGCGCGCTGATGAACTCACGCGGTTTGATGGAGCTGATCATCATCAATATCGGCCTGCAAAAAGGAATTATCGGACCGACGCTGTTCTCGATGATGGTGCTGATGGCCATCGTCACCACCATGATGGCCAGCCCCTTATTCGAAATATTTTATGGTCGCAAGGCTCGCGAGTCTGGCGAGCTGGGCGCGCTGGGCAAAGGCTCGGCTACAGCAGGGTGAATCGTGATTTGCTGATCCCCAAGCAGTGCGGGCGTCATCGTTGAAGTGCCCAATCGGCGCAGCGCTCGGCGACATCGCACGTGCCAAAGGCACGACGCAGATCGTGTGCGCTGCCGGCCTGGCGCGCGAAAATTTTTACGAAGCGCTGTTACCGGATGGCAATGCCGCGGTTGCGTCGATTGTGAAAGTGATCAATGCGTTGGGGCGGAAAGTTCATGCTTCTGTGATGACTGTGTGAATTCGAAGTTGGAGGATTCTGACTCTATTGCGACCATAAAGTCATTGTCAGGAGCGGAGTTTCAACCATTATTGTGTTGAAAAGCGCGCCACAGCTAGAGCTTGATCCGTCGCAATTGTGAGATTGAACGTGATTCATGACGCATTGCGCGCGAGCACCTGTGAGAACCAACAGTTACCCACACCAGCTTCATGCGTAAGAATAAGATGGCTATAAAATTGTGTGTTTCACTGATCGTTGCTTCTAGATTGTTGAGGAAAAAATGAGAACGTCACAAGAAGCAAGGCCTTACGCCGTTGACAGGTAGGAGCTAACCAAGTCTGCCGCTAGGCCAAACAAAATCACGTTGCACCTTAGATTCGAAAGGTGAATTGAGCATGCGCACGAAAATGTACGATCATTCTTACAACCCATTAACGCTTGCAGCTTGCCTACGGCGGCATGATTTCCGAGCCACGCGAAAATCGGACTGGGATAGTTTTCGGGAGAAAATCTCTAATGAAGCCTCTACTTCTGCAAATACGATTTTCCATGGCAAGAACCCACTGGTGAAATTTCACCTGAAGAAGAAGCCCGCATTTCGTATTGAAAAGTTGTCTGACGACTTGGTTGTCCGCAAACTTGCTCAGAGCATAAAACGAATTGCGACTCTTCATTCGCCTGCTAGCAGCCTGTCGGACTTAAAGAATCGATGCGAAAAATGAGCTGGGTGAGGGCAGATTTTCCCGCTTTTCAAGCCAATGGTTGATCCCTTGGCGTAGAAAAGCGGGAAAATATGCACCGCCCAGATCATTTTGCAGCCGATTCCCTTTAAGTCCGACAGGCTGCTAGGGAAAGACTAGTCAAAAACGTTCGCCACTTCCTCGACGAGGGCGTGCCGTACCGCATCTATCGCCTCGACGTTCGACAGTTCTATGAGTCATTCTCACTGATACAACTAAGGAGCAGCATTAGTTCATTAGCGAAATTGAGTCCGTTGAGCAAGCAGCACGCTTGTTCGCTTTTGGATTACCACAACTCACTGGGAGGGACGGGATTACCGCGCGGAATGGCGCTGAGCGCCGTTCTCGCTGATTTGATGATGCAGGATTTCGATTCGAATGTGTATTCTGGAGCGTCTGTCTATTTTTATGGTCGATACGTAGATGACATCGTGATTGTTACAAACACATCCGAAACGATAGATGAGTATCTTTTATACCTTGCAAATCTGTTACCGGAGGGGCTCAGGCTCAATCGCAAGAAGACAACCGTCTGCACGATTGCCGAGAAGTGCAAAGTTCAAAAACCTGTTTCAAAAGATGCACAGCCGAAGTTCGGAGTCGACTACCTCGGATACCGATTTTCCGTTTTTGACCCAACATCGCTTGTCGCTGGCGAAAAGAGTCCGCATCGCGTCGTAAGGACGGAAATAGCGCCCGGAAAAATCAAGAGACTAAAGACAAGAATCGTGAGAGCTTTCGTGGATTTTGGAAAAACGGCAGACGCTCATCTGCTGCTTGATCGCATTAAGTTTCTTACATCCAATTTCAGCGTAATTGATAAAAATACGGCCAAGAAGAAATTAGCAGGAGTCTATTTTGGTTACCCCGCATTGTCCCCTGACGCAAAGAGTCTCGCAGAGTTGGATCAGTTCTTAAGGAATGCTGTGCTCTCACACGCGGGAAGACTATTTAAGACCTGGAAGGCGATTGCTAATCCTGCACTAACAAGAAAGGTGCTAACGCACAGCTTTACGAAGGGTTTCACTGACAGGCGCTTCGTGTATTTTTCGCCAGTCCGTATAGAGGCGATACAGAGATGTTGGAAATATGAATAAACCCAGTCGCCGTAAAAGAATTAGGAGAAAAGACTACCTTAGGGTGCTCATCACCGAAACACTTCCATTCGAAACGCCAATTATTTTTTCGAATGATGGCCTATACGAAAGAATTAGTGGTCTCGGATCTGCGACGAAAATCCAGCAAGAGTTGGTGAGAACGCTGATTTTTGGCGAAAGCGATAACTTGCCGCATTCGACGATCCCATATGTTTACAAGATTCGAAAAACTCAAGCCGAGTTTCGTCGCCTCGCGCTCTTACATCCGAATTCACAGTGGAAAATGAAATGTTTCTATCAGCGCTACGAAGATCTCTTGCTGTACTACTGCTCTCGTAGCCCGGCCTCAATCCGCGCACCACAAAAAATTGCCGGTAGCTTTTTCTTCAAGAACTCGTTTGATAATCTGAATCAGTACAAGACAAGTAGTGTTTCGCTTCTATCGCTTGATGAGTTGACGAAACATAGCCCGTCTTTTTTTACGTACCGTGGCTTCGATAGGCTCTACAAATTCTTTCTTTCACCTGACTACTTTCGACTTGAAAAAAGTTTTTGCGTCATGCGCACTCTCGACGTTACAAAGTGCTTTAACAGCATCTACACGCACTCAATGTCGTGGGCTATAAAAGACAAGGAATTCACAAAAAAGCATGTTGGCACTACTGCTACATTCGCCCAGCAGTTTGACAAGTTAATGCAGCATGCAAACCACGGCGAGACCAGCGGCATTGTTATTGGTCCGGAGGTAAGTAGGATCTTTGCGGAAATCATTTTGCAGGAAATTGATACCCGCGTAATCGCCGCGCTTGCAAAAGCAAGCAAAACGAAAGAAGGGAAAATTTTTGGTAAACAGTATTCCTTCAGACGCTATGTTGATGATGTTTTTATTTTCGCAACTGATTCGCAAATGGCAAAGGATGTATACGACCGATACGCGGATTGTTTGCTGGATTTCAATCTGCATACGAACGTTAGCAAATCAACTGAGCTAGCGAGGCCATTCGTTACCGTCAAATCGAGAATAATTCATGAGGCCAGCTTAGCAGTAAATGATTTCATCGAAAAATTTCTTGAAGCGGTAGAGGGCGCGCAAGCGCTTAAGCCTAAGAGGATTTTGTCCACTTGGCGACTCACTCAAAGTTTCATTGAGAACATCAAGTCTCTATGTTCGTACAATTCGGTTACGTATGATGAGATTGCGGCATTTCTGATATCTGTATTTACTGAGCGAATCAAAAAGATTGTTGCGGTCGAGGAAGTAGAGGCGTCAAAGCAAGTGGCCGGCGAGTATTGCGACGCGATACTTGTTTTGCTGGATGTACTCTTCTTTCTTTACAAAGTTTCCCCGTCGGTTGGAGCCTCCTACAAGCTGTGTACGTCAGCTATTCTTCTCAACAGATTTGTGAAAAGCCATGTGCCGCTGATCAAGAGTACGGTTGCTCAGAGAACTTTCGAGTTGACCGAATCACTTTTAGAAGAATTAAAGAATTCGGCCACGAAAAATGTGGACGGTTTCTTGCACTTGGAATGCTTAAACGTAGTCTTGGCTGCGCGTGAACTGGGTGCGCATTTCTATTTCCCACAAGAAACCCTTAAGGCACTGTTCAATCACGGTGAAGCCCAATCCTACTTCAGTATCGTCTCTTGTCTTTATTATGTACAGGACGAACCGCGCTACGCGGAGCTTCGCAAATACATGTTGGGCGAGGCGGCAGCGATGCTGACGGATCTGTCAGACATTCGCATGAATAGTGAAAAAGCATATTTGTTCCTAGACCTAGTTGGCTGCCCGTATGTTCCAGAGAAAAGGCGAGCGACTTGGCTTCGTAGAGCCATGAAGGTATTAGGTTTAGAAGATCCATCTTCAATTGATGTTTTGGTGTTCTTGAATGCGGCGACCAATACGCATGTGCACGTTGACTGGGCTGACATTGACCTGTTGAGCTCATTGGAGAAGAAGGAATTGAAGCAGGCGTATTAATCAGCTATGCTTCTTATGGATGGTTGTGACGTCTCCTCCTCGGGTCGCTGTAAGGCGGCTTGCTTAAGCCTAATTTTTGGGCCTTTCTGTTACTGATGAGTGGCGAAATTTTTTTAGTTAAGGTTTCAATACTCTGAATTGCATGAGCATTGAGTGAAAACTTGGTGCACACTCTCAGGAGCTTCACATCCATCCACTTCGATTTTAGTGCAGGTTTAAAGAGCGGGTAATAAAGAGCTGTAAAGAGCCGGGGTCAGCCCTCGCCTCTTGCCTAACCCACGTTTCTAAGGAAGCCGAATAAAGAATCTGGAGGCAGCTCTTACCTCTCGCCATATTTTTTCTTCTCTTCTACACTCGAATGTTCAATGATTACGTTGAGATACAGAGAGCGCCCGGTAATGCGAAGTAGGCAAGAGGCGAGGCCTGACGCCGGCGTCTGAAAGCGCAAACGCAATCAAACCACCCCAAACACGCCAATCAAAAATCAAAACCCAAGCAAAAGCGCGCCGTTCCAACCATTTCGCCCCCATAACGCCCGCCAAATGGCGATCTACAAATCGCACCCACAGCTATCAGCAGCATGACGTATGCCCTTCTCCCGCGGGACGGGGTGGCCTTCGTCCGGGGGCAGAGGGCTGGGGTGAGGGTCGGGGCAAGGCAGGGGGGGAGCGCGACAACCAAAAACACCCCAAACCTGATTCATCCAAGTAGGAAATAACAAACAACTATTGACATCCCCATATTTCAGTCGTAACCTGAAAAAAGAAAGAAGAATCAAAAAACGATAGCTTGAATCAAACGCTTTTTAAGAAGTGTAAGAATTTAAAGACTTTCAAGCAGTGGCGCGGCCAGTCTAAAACGAAATTGAAAAAGTGAAGTAGTTCGTCGTTCGCGTGTAATTTTTCGCGAGTGGAGTCCTGCGCTTGCGCAGCTTGCAGTGCATCCAAATAGAGAGGGTGGCATGGGCAGCGGATATGTATTTCATATTGCGTCTTCATTCACGGCTTCATCCGCCGTGTATTTAAAATTGTGTGCGAAACGCATCCACGTGAAGCGTTATCACGACTCGAATATGATGATGAAAGACCCCGCGTTTCCGTCGCGTGGCGCGTGTGGCATCCGAGGGCAGGCGCGGGCGTTTTTCCCTACCAAAATTGGGCCTTACCTCGCACGACATGACCCCGTCAAAAACGGGGATGGGGGTTACATGAGCAAAATAAATTGCCTACGCTCGATCGGCGTTGTTCCTTTTGTCATTTTTGCTTGCCTGATTGCCTTCGCACCCCCTGCTCCGGCAGCACCCGCGACGGCCCCGCTGGTCGGTACGAACGTCAACATGGTGACGGGCACGAAATGGCCGGCGGGCGATCCGCTACTGAACAAACAGAATGAAGGGTCGCTCGCGGTTTCGTCGGTGAATCCGCAGCACCTGCTCGGCGGTGCCAACGACTACCGCCTGGTTAATCCGGTCACGCCTGTTGTGGGCGGTGAAGCCGGCGCTGACGCGTGGATCGCCCTCTATAAATCGGTCGACGGCGGCGCGACCTGGCGGACCTCGTTAATGGCTGGCTGCCCGCTCGCCATTCCCGAGTGCAACAGTCAGGCTTCTCCGGCCAAAGGACTGCAGTTTGCCGCCGATCCGACCGTGCGCCCCGGACCGTACGGCACGTTTTTTCTTTCCTTCATCGTCGGCAACCGTGACTCGAGCGCAGGCGGCGTGACCGCGATTCAGCGTTTTGTCGACCGCAACAGCAACATCAGGATCGACGACGATCCGTTTATTGCGGATACCGTCAGCGTCATCGATACCGGCACCAACGGGCAGTTCAAGGATAAGCCCTGGAATATCGCCGATGTACCCGGCCGGTCTTGGAACGGCTCAACCACCTGCGTGATTCCCGGCTACAACAACGGCCAGCCCGTACCCGCGTTCAACGTGTATATCTCGTACACCAATTTCGTCGGGCAGAGCAACACGAATCCCCATCCGCAGATTATGGCTGCACGCTCGCGCAATTGTGGCCAGACATTCGAAAAGGCGGTCAAGCTGAGCGAATCGGTGGATACCAACTCCGGTTCGACTGTCACTATCGACCCGCAGACTGGGGCAGTGTATGTAGTCTGGCGGCGTTTCGGCGATCCGGCCGCTGGGTCCCCGCACGCGCTCTACATGAGTTCCTCGACCGACGGCGGCAACAAATGGAGCAGCCCAACGCGCGTCACCGATATCATCCCGTTCGATCAGGCGCGGACAGGCGCAACCTTCCGTACCAACGACCTGCCTTCCACCACGACCTCGGTCGACTCGCAAGGCAAGAGCCGCCTGCATGTCGCGTGGGCGCAGCGCAAGGCCGCGGTAAACGGCAACGCCAACGCCGACGCGCGCATCGCTTTATTGACGGCAACCATCCGGCCCAACGGCAGCC
>JANMQR010000104.1:0-3644 GCA_031370625.1 Burkholderiales bacterium
CAAGCTTGAGCGGGTGGACGAAGGTGTTGGATACGGTGGAGGCCTCAAAACCGATAAAATGTGAACGTTGCGTCGCCGAGTGGTGAGCATATGCGGTTCAAAAGGGTTTATCAACGCAATGGGTGGTGGCGGTAACAACAACACCCACTAGGGGTGGTGAACGCCCCTAAAATATTGCGGAATATGACAAAAAAGCTGTATTTTCAACCGCTTCAGCGAGGTCTTTAATTAGGTTTCTTTAATCGGATTTCTGCGTAAAAAGCCAGAAGTACGCAAAAAAAGGGCTGCACCATGCATGGCGCAGCCCTTTGCTGGTGATGTTGCGGTCTCGAAAAATTATGAAGAATAGTACATTTCGTATTCGACGGGATGCGTGGTCATGCGGAAACGTGTGACCTCCTGCATTTTGAGTTCGATATACGCATCAATCATGTCGTTCGAGAACACACCACCGCGGGTCAGGAATTCGCGATCTTTATCCAAGTGTTCCAGCGCTTGATCAAGCGACGAACAAACGGTTGGGATTTTTGCATCTTCTTCTGGCGGCAGGTCATACAAATTCTTGTCTGATGGATCACCCGGATGGATTTTGTTTTGCACGCCATCAAGGCCGGCCATCATCAGTGCTGCAAAAGCGAGATATGGGTTAGCGGTGGGATCGGGGAAACGCACTTCAATACGACGACCTTTTTCTGACTGCACGAACGGTACGCGAATCGATGCGGAGCGGTTGCGCGCAGAGTACGCTAACTTTACGGGCGCTTCGAAACCAGGAACCAAACGCTTGTAGGAGTTGGTGCCGGGGTTGGTAATCGCGTTTAATGCGCGCGCATGTTTGATCACGCCGCCGATGTAGTACAGCGCGAATTCGGAAAGCCCTGCATAGCCATTGCCCGCGAACAAATTTTTGCCATCTTTCCAGATCGACATATGCACATGCATGCCCGAACCGTTGTCGCCAACGATGGGTTTGGGCATAAAGGTCGCGGTCTTGCCATAGCTGTGTGCGACGTTATGCACGGCGTATTTCAGAATCTGCGTCCAGTCGGCACGCTTGGTCAGCGTCTCGAATTTGGTACCGATTTCGCATTGACCCGCATTGGCAACTTCATGGTGATGCACCTCCACTTCCACGCCCATGTCTTCGAGCGCCAGGCACATCGCGGAACGAATATCCTGCAATTGATCAACCGGTGGCACCGGGAAATAGCCGCCTTTAACGGGTGGGCGATGGCCTAAGTTGCCGCCTTCAAATTTCTCTGCGTTTGACCATGCGGCTTCTTCGGAAAATACTTTGCAATAGCTGCCGGACATATCAACATTGAATTCGACCGAATCAAACACGAAGAATTCTGGCTCGGGCCCAAAGTAGGCCGTATCGCCAATACCGCTTGATTTCAAATACGCTTCAGCACGTTTGGCGAGCGAGCGTGGATCGCGGTCGTAGCCTTTGCCGGTGGATGGCTCATGCACGTCGCAAGAAAGGACTAACGTAGCTTCGTCAAAAAATGGGTCGATAAAGGCGCTGTCCGGGTCCGGCATCAACAACATGTCGGATGCTTCAATGCCTTTCCAACCGGCGATAGAAGAGCCGTCAAAAGCGTGACCGTCGCTAAATTTTTCCTCGTTAAATGCCTTGATCGGCACGGACACATGTTGTTCTTTGCCTTTGGTGTCGGTAAAACGGAAGTCAACGAATTTGACTTCGCTGTCCTTTACCATTTTCATTACTTTTGCGATGGTCATTTTTTCTCCAAGTCGGTGAGGGGGGGTTATACATTGTGGCTTATACAAACAGAAACGAAAGCGTGGGGGGCAATATCTTAAATGTGACGCGCTAAATTATTAAGCGCACGCGGCTCGAACCCCAATAAAATCATTATCGAACGCAAAGATAGCAGAATACATGCCATGAGGCCGTCAATGCTAACCCTTTGAGCAAGAATTACTTTTTTCACCATCAATGATTTTAATGCACCATATCAATGCGTTATAAAATCGTTTGCACCATAGTTGTGCGCTGTGAGGTGTTGTTTTTTATGATGCCACGAACACGTTTAAATTATGCTGTGTTTTGGTAATAGCCATCCAACTCCCGCCATGTTTCATTTCACGCAACAGGCTCGGCATCTGATCCTATTCAGGGCTTAAATTATAATTAGTGACAAAAAACGAGCGACGGCGAATTCCTGAACATGACAGATCTATATGCCGTAATTGGCAATCCCATCGCCCATTCGAAATCGCCCCTGATCCATACCGCGTTCGCGCGCGATTTTCATCAGGACATTTCATATGAGCGAATCCTGGCCCCGCTTGATAAATTTCGCGAAACCGTTGACGCGTTTCGGCTTCGTGGCGCACGTGGCGCGAATGTCACGGTGCCCTTTAAATTTGAAGCGTATGAGTACGCGACCAAATTAACGGAGCGCGCCAAAGCAAGTGGTGCGGTAAATACGCTACGTTTCGATGGTGGAGAAATTCTCGGTGACAATACTGACGGCATAGGCCTGACGCGCGACATTATAGAAAATCTTGGCGTGCAGATTGCCGACGCGCGTGTGCTGCTGCTCGGCGCGGGCGGTGCGGCGTTTGGGGTCGTGGGGGCTTTGCTTGAGCAACGCCCTTCGACACTCGCCATTGCCAATCGCACGCATGAAAAAGCAGCAAAACTTGTGGCGAAATATTCAGACTCGGTCGCGTATGCAATTACATTTGCTGATTTGCTCAGGCAACAATTCGATATCGTCGTGAATGCCACGTCGGCTAGCCTCAGCGATGAGTTGCCGCTGATCTCGCCATCAAACTTTGCGCCGAATTCCCTCGCCTACGACATGATGTACGGTAAAGGTGACACCGCATTCCTGCAACTCGCAAAGCGTACTGGTGCGCGCGCGGCAGATGGTGTGGGGATGTTGGCCGAGCAGGCGGCAGAGGCATTTTTTTTGTGGCGCGGAGTGAGAGTTAAGACGGCTAGTGTGATTACGATGCTTTCGCAAGGATAGACGCGCGGCTTGTCTGGCTCGTGAAACATATATGTTCTCGCAGGCGACAGCGCTGCCACACGAAGCGCACGTGCATTTGATTCACTGCAAAATCCCTATTACTAGGGATGTTGCATAAATTGTTGGTCTCTCAGAATGATGGTGTCAATTGACATGTGTTCCATCCAAATTCTAGGAGACCGAAATGAAACCATATTTAAGACGCATCACCACGCTGGCTGCTGTTGCGGGTGCACTGATCACCTCAGGGTTGGTTTATGGCAAGGACTGCAAAGATGTCGTGAAGGCCGATCCCGGAGCCTGCCCGATATTGGTTGGGAGCTCCCCGGTGTTTGATCGATGCTTTGGGTCGTTACCACTCGATGCAAAAATCCAGGGCATACCGAATGCCGCGTGCAACGCGATACGTGACACAAAAAAAACCGCAGATGCGCTGGCACGCTCGGTATCGATCTACCTTGGCGACGCGCAACAAGACCTTGATCGCGCCCGTGATCGCTTGCTAAAAGATGCGATTGATTTTGAGGCGTTGAAAGACTTTAATGATGCGGCGCAGTTTCCGAATCGGGTCGCCGCTGATATCAAGGAGCTCGCTGAAGACAAGCAATGTGGCGTCAATGGCTCGATCAAACGCGTGGG
>JANMQR010000032.1:0-11353 GCA_031370625.1 Burkholderiales bacterium
GTAGTCGAAGTCATGATTTTTCCTAAAATGGGATGGTAGGAAATCTTTTACAAATTCCCACAACAACCATAAGTGTATTACGATACCAAAAATAATATAATCACCAACAAAGAAAAAGTATCTCATACCGCTGAGTACGTAATAACTGCTTTCTAGTCGAGGAGAAAGAAATGGATCGTTTCAAAGCGCTACAAACATTCCTGGATGTCGCCAAATCCGAGAGCCTGTCCTCCGTCGCCCGTGCCGAGGGCGTTACGCCTGCGATGGTCGGGCGGCGTATAGATCAGCTTGAAGAGCAGCTCGGCGTAAAACTTTTCAAGCGATCAACCCGGAAAATTACTTTAACACCGGAAGGCACGGCGTTTTTTGAAGATGTGCGCAATATCATGAACGAATTGCGCGCTGCCGAAGAGTCGCTTTCGGTCGGTGCCAAGAGTGCTACCGGGCGTTTGATTGTCTCGGCACCCACGGCATTCGGGCGCAAACATATCGCGCCGCATTTGCCCGCGTTTACCGCGGCGCATCCGAATTTAAGTGTGACGCTTTTGCTGTCGGAGCGGATTGTTGATTTGAAAAATGAGCGGGTTGATCTCGCTGTGCGCATCGCCGATTTAAAAAATGCCGACCTCATTGCCAGCAAATTGGCGCGCAATCATCGTGTGGTAGTGGCGTCCCCCGATTACATCAAACGCAGCGGCAAACCGATGGTGCTAGCGGATTTAGCCAAGCATCATTGCCTGGTCACGGCAACTGAGGCGGGCCTGGCAGATTCATGGACGTTTCGCGATCAAGGTGACGCCAAGGCACTGAAAGCTGAAAGTGCCGCAGCTAAAAACGTCACTGTTAAAGTCAGCGGCAATCTGCAATGCAACGACGGCGAAGTCCTCACCCGCTGGGCACTCGCCGGGCAAGGCCTTGCATGGCGCAGCGCGTGGGAAGTATCAGAAGAAATAGAGCGCGGCCGATTGATCGAAGTGCTGCCAAAATTCGCCGCACCGGGCAACGATATTTTTGCTGTTTATCCTGACCGGAAATTCTTGCCCGCCAAGGTCCGCGTGTTCATAGATTTTCTGAAGAAAACGTTCGGCGATCCGCCGTATTGGGAACAGCATAAAAAGTAGTTAATTCAAGACGCCATGCTCCAAACCCTAAGCAGGGTGGCCAGCTTGAAAGCCTATGCCTGAAGAAGCGCGTAAATAGGGCGTCTTCAGGCGTGTTGCTTTAAGAATGCCGCCCGCACTGGGCGGTTGAAAGGTGCTGTGGAATTACGCTGAACCCGTCGAGTTGCGTTGGTTTGGCTCGGGTTAGCGCAGCTACACGTAAAACGTTACAACTCGCAAGTTGCAACCAAGGCGCAATTTGAATATCGTAATACTTTCAGCACATCGCTTAGGGTGCCACCATGAAACTATTCGGTCAGAATTACCAGTCGCGGGTCGTTCTTGCTCACTTTAAAAGCGTTCGGCCGGTAGAGCGCTTGCGTGTCGCCGCCGTTCGGTGCGCCGCCTCACTGGCGTTAGTCGCTGCCGTTCTGCCCGTCACCGCGTTTGCCCAAGCTTGCCCGGTGGTCATGGGGTGTCCTCCACTTTCTGCGGCGGGCAGCGTATTGGCTGCGAGCGAGGGCGCGTTAGCTGGGAAACGCATTCTGGTGTTCTCCAAAACGGCCGGTTTCCGACACGATTCGATTCCGACCGGCATCGCGATGTTTCAGGCGCTCGCGCAAGCGAATGGCTTTACGATGCAAGCAAGCGAAGACGCCAATTTGTTCAATGACACCGCGTTGCGCGACTTTCAGGCGATCGTGTTTCTGAACACGACGTCGGATATTTTGGCACCTGCGCAGGAAGCGGCAATGGAACGTTTCATACGTGGCGGCGGTGGGTTTGTTGGCATACATGCTGCTGCCGATACGGAATGGCAGGGGAGTTGGGTTTGGTATCGCGGGCTACTGGGCGCGGTATTCAAAAATCATCCGGCGCAGCAACAAGCCACGCTTGCCGTGGTGTCAAACGAGCACGCGGCGACGCGAGATTTTCCGATGCGCTTGAGCATCATGGAGGAGTGGTATAACTTCAGCGATCTTAGCCCGAGCAATAACGTGATTTTGAGCGTAGATGAAAGTACTTACACCGGCGGTATTCACGGCGAATGTCATCCGATTTCCTGGTTTCGGGAATATGACGGCGGGCGCAGCTTTTATACCGCGCTCGGACACCGCAAGGAAACCTACGCGCTGCCCGCTTTTCGGGCGCACGTCCTTGGCGGCCTGAAATGGGTACTGGGTCGGATTCCAGCGACGTCGGCTCCGGCAAAAGATTAGGATGCGTGACGGCATGGCGCAGGCGCAATATTCACCCTAAATGCCGACCGACATTTTCGTTCAGTTCGTCCGGGCCGACGTCAGGTCAATAGAACCTAAATTGCCCTGCGACATTAATGCAAGTTCATCAACGCAACCAATCGGGCACTTTGCTGCCGGTGTTTATTGCTGCTGTTGCCCTGGTTTGGCTTGACCTTCTAGTCGTGGTGCGTTGGGTTGTTTTTCTGCATTCTGAGGTTTTTCGGGACGCGCTGCCTGTGGTTGCGGCTGGTCTTGCGGGCGCGCTTGCGGTAGCGGTTGAGCTTGCTGCTGGGGCTGTGTTTGAGTCTGGGTCTGCTGCTGAGGCTGCACGCGCGGCTGAGGTGCTTGACGCTCGAGACGCCGTTCAGCGCGTTGTTCATTGCGCTGTTCATTCCTTTGCTGCGGAACCACGTTTTGCGGGGTGCTCTGCGGAGCGATCTCACGTTGCTGCCGACCACGGGCATTTCCATATTGATCGTTCGGTTCTGGCGCACGATCCTGGCGGCCGCGTGGTTGCACGGCCTGCTCACCCACGTTTACTGCATTCGGTCTTCCGCCTTGCAGATAGGCGGGCTGTGGCTGCTGCGCTGGTGGTGCTGACTGAATCACCACGGGTGGGCGCTGTTGCGATTGCACCGCGATTGGCGCAGGAGTTGGTGAGGGTATCGGTGCAGGCGCCACGCTCTGTGTGCCGCCGCCAACACGTGGTTGCACTGGCGTCGGCTGTGCTGCGGGTTGTGGCACAGGCTGTGGCACAGGTTGCATGGGCTTGGCGCTCCTGCCTCGCGGATTCGGTTGCGCACCGGGCACCCCACCATTCATCACCGGTGCTGCGCCGATTGTTGGCGCGGCGTCGCGATTTTCGCGGACACGTCCGGGCGGCAAATTGTTGTTAGCCGCTGGCATCCCGGGCGCGGCACCTTGCACGACTTCACCGCCTACCCGACCCGGTATTTGATTCTGTTGCGGTTGAATCTGCCCGCCTTGCGTCGACGGCTGACCTTGAGCTGCGCGCGGTCCACGATCTTGTCCTTGTTGTACTTGAGCTTGCCCTTGCGCTTGGCCCTGCATCTGTGGTGCGATTTGTGGTGCATACACCGGCGCAACATTATTGCGGCCTCGTGCCCACGCTGAATTGGCGTTTCCGTTTCCTTGCTGCTGCTGCGACGACTGGCCGGGCATCACCGGCTGGCCTTGCATGATCGGGCGCGGGACATCGATGGTCTGCACGGGCTTAAAATTGGCGAGATTGGCGCGCGACTCGCGAATCGCATTGGCCGCGATCGGTTTCGATTGCACAAACACGTTTTGATTTACAAACGTGGCACCCGGCACCTGATTTTGATAACGCGCGGGCGGATTGTTATTAATGATGGTGACGTTGTTGGTCACGTAATTCACGTTACGAATATAGTTCACGTTATTGGTGTAGCGCGGCACGTAATGTTCGCGCGGTGCCAGCGGGAACCAGCCCACCGACGAATCCCTGACCGAAACATTTACGCTCAGCCCCGGCCTCCCGTACCACGCGACCAGTGCAGGCGCGTAGGCGGGGCGACGTTGATATGCGCCCGGCCACCAGTGCCAGCGCGAGCCGATTGTCACCCAGCGTCCATAGTGAAACGGTGCGAAGCCCCATGGTGCTTCATCAACCCATGTCCACCCCCACGGGCTCACATACGACCATGAGCCGTTGCGATAAGGTGCCCAGCCAGACGACACATAACGTGGTGCCCACACACGGCCGTACTCGCCGCTCTCGATCCAATCCCCATGAGTGTCAAGCTCTTCATAGCCGGTCATGTATGACGAGACGACCTGCGAGCTTACGTAGCGCGAGTGGGTGCGATCCCACGCGCGGTCGCGTGCGTCCGCCCAGCGATCAAAACCGGATTCAGCGGCGGTTTCAAAGCGAAAGCTGTTTGCGCCCGCTTGGCCCGAATTACGGCCTTGCACGACTAACGTGCGGCCGCGATCAACGGTTACCGAATTAGCGCTATTGTCTGTAGCCTCGAAACGTGCGCGGCCCGCGTAGACGGAGATTCGGCTTTCCGCGCCGTTATCGGCCGCATCAATTCGGTAACGACCGTTGCCCTCAATAACAAAACGACCATCCGCCGTTTCTACACTGAGAGTCTCGCGGTCGCTGTCCCCGTCCCGACGAGTCCGGATATTGATGCTGCCACGCTGAAGATAGGCGAGCGTTTGGTCATCATCAATTCGAATGAAATCAAGGATGGTGTTGTCATCAATGCGCATTGCCATTGGCCCAATACGAACTTCCGCGCGTGACGCGCCTTCGGTCCAAAGCGAATTTTCGCTGGTAACGGGGAAATTGATCCGCGCCGGTTTCCAGCCTTCGCTGCGATCCATAAAAAATGAGACATTGCCCTCGGCCAGACTTACGCGGCCCACGCGACTTGGTGGCTCGGCAAACGCGTTCGCGGCGAAAATTGACGTGGCGACTAGCGCCAGCGCCGCGCGCGCCAGAGTTGATGATTGGCCAAGTATTTTGCGGAAAGTAGTGGGCATCGCGAGATTCTCTGTTTACGGAATGATTCGTATCTTTTTATTACTGCAAAGAGCGTGAAAAACACCTGCTGTGACAGTTCTGCTTAAACAACGGCTACAGCATGGTTTCGTTGACGTTATTGGTGTTCAGCGATTTTTGATCGCACGGAATTGAAATTCGTGAGAACATAGAACTGTTGTAAAACAAAGCGTTAGACCAAAGTGTAGTCATAGTGCTTTAAATAGGGATCCATAACGCCTAAAGTGGCGTTATCAAAGATGTCGTGCCGCCGGATTGTCGAATAAAGATGATTGCAAAAAGCTGCGTTTAAGTCGTCTAAGGCGTTTAAGGCGTTTTAGGCGTCTAAGGCTTTGCACTTCAAGTATTCCAATCGCAGTCTCGCAGTCCAAATAGCGGCGCGACAACAACATCAATGCTTACGTTGAGAGCCGCGCGATGGATTCGAATACAGTATTCACAAAAACTGCCAAAGGCGTTACGCAAGTTAATCAGCGTACCCAGTCTTTGTCTCGCGATCTCACGCGAGTGTTGAAAGCGATTGACGGCAAATCAACGGTCGCGCAGCTCGCAGTCAAAACCGAGATGACGGTGTTGGCGGTGGGCAAGGCGCTTACGCAACTTCAGCGTGACAGCTTCACCAAAATTTTCGAAATCAAGGTCGAGATTCCACTCACAGATTTTGGTGGTGATGACGATTTTGATTTTACGCCTGTCAGCAAGCTTGGGCCGGCAAGTGCCAATTCGGGCGCCAGTTTTGGGCCGTCCCCTTTTCAGCGCTCGGCCAGCCTGGCAAATCAGGTTGAGCACGCCACGCCGGTCGCGGTGGCGCCGCCTAAAGTAAACGATGGCCAGTTAAGCGCTGCTCGTGCCCAGGCGAAAGCCGAGGGTGAGCGCATGCAGGCTGAAGCAACTCGCGTGCAGGCCGAGATCCAGCGTGCGCGCCAGCTTGAGGTGCAAAAAGCTCAAGCTGAAGCCCGTGCCCGCGCCGAGCGCGAAGCTGAGCTTTACGCCAGACTGGAAGTGGAGACCCGTGCCCGCAAGGAAGCCGAATTGCGCGCGATGGAAGAAGCGCAGCGCGCGCAAGCGGCCGCTGAAGCGGCGCGGAAGTCTCTGGAAGCCAAACTCATCGAAGAAAAACAGCAACGTGATTCAATGGCTGATACTCGCGCTCGCTTGACGCGAGAGCAAGTAGAGCGCGAATCCGAGCATCAGCGCGCACTATCGGCCGCACGCGCGCAAGCTGAAGCAGAGGCGCAGGCGCTGGGCCGCGCACGGGTAGAGGCCGAGGCGGAAGCAAAAGCCCTCGCCGCCGCGCGCATGCAAACCGAAGCCGCCGCGAAGCGCCAGGCGGCCGAATTTGAAACCGCGCAGCGCGATCTTCGCCAGCAACTCAAGGCCGAGATTGAAGCCACGGTGCGTGAAGAAATGGAGACGATGTTGCGCTCCGATATCAACGAGAGCGCGCGTAGCGAGGTTGAGGCCGCCGTGCTGGAAGAGGCGCAAAACGAAGCGCGGCGAATGTTGGAGCTAAGGCTGGATGAAGAACGGAAAACGCTCTCGCGTGCGTCTGCACAAGCCACTGAGCGCGCGGAAGCGGACGCCAGGCTGATGTTGGCCGAGCAGGAAATTCGTATTCGCGCCGAGATGGAAGCGCGGATTGCGACCATTGCCGACGAAAAAAATCGCGCGGAAGTTGAAGCGCGAAAAATGGCGGAAGCGCAGGCAGAATCGGCCTCAAAAGCCGCTGCCGAATTCGCCGCGCGTCTGAAAATTGAAGAAGAAGCGCGGCGTGCCGCTGAGGCCGAAGCGCAATGGCAGCGCGAAGCGCAACAGGAAATTGAAGCGCGCACGCGCGCCGAAGCCGAACAAAAGAACCGTGCAGATATTGAGGCGCGAAAAGCTGCCGAGGCGCAAGCAGCGGCGGCGTCCAAGCAGGCGAGTGAGCTTGCGGAGCGGCTGAAAACCGAAGAGGAAGCTCGTCGGGCCTCGGAGAAACAAGCGAAGACACAGCGTGAAACCGACGCCCGCAATCGCTCGCGATTGGAAGCGCGGGCGCGTGAAGAATTGGAGGAGCGCGCCAAAGTAGAAGCTGATCTCGCGCGCAAGCTCGTCGTTGAGCAAGAAGCAAAAATGAAAGCGCAGGCACAAACCCTTATTCAGCAGGAGTTGCGCCAGCAAGATGCACTGAAAAGCCAGTCTGAGTTGGAGACCGAGCGGCGCGCCCGCGAAGAAGCCGAGAAAAAAGCGGCTCAGGAAGCCGAAGGCCGCGAAATCGCCGCGCGCGAAGCCGAAGAACAAGCCGCTCGCCGCGAGCGTTCAGAGCGTGAAGCAGAAGAAACCATTGCCGCCGAACGCGCGGCGCGGCAGCGCGCAGAAGAGCGCGCGAGAATGGATTTTGAAGCAGAAGAAATGTCACGCAGCGCACAAGTTGCGCGCCTTAAAGAATTGCGCATTCAAAATGAATTGGTTGAGCAAGAACGTCTGAATGAGGCAAAAGGCAAACCCAAAAAACGCGCGCCAAGAAAGCCGCGCAATTGGTTGCGTTGGATAGTTACTGGCGGTGTTGCGCTCGTCGCGATCGCCTTCGCCGCATTGCAAGTGATGCCGCTTAATCAACTGAGTGCGCGGCTTGAAACGGCCCTGGCGGCGTGGTTGCATGATGACGTGAGCGCCAGCAATTTGCGCATTGCCTTGTTCCCAAGCCCGCATTTGAAAGTTGAACAGATTGCGCTCGGCAAGTTGCTTGATGCCAAAGGTGGCGGTGCCAAGTTGCGCATGGATTTGTCATCACTGTTTGGCGATAAATTTGTCGTTGAGTCGCTGGAATTTCAGGATGTGACGATTGCACCTGAAGCAATGCCGCGCGCGCTGCAATGGGTGGACGCGAGAAATCGCGGCAGCGGTATGGAAATAGAAAAGATTACCTTAAAAAATGTGAAGCTCACGGTGCCAGGCGTGGCCATCGAGTTGTTTGATGCTGACCTGCAGTTTGATAAGCAAGGCGCATTGGCGCGAGCGACCGTGCGTGGCGGCGGTGGCAAATGGAACCTCGATGTCGTGCCGGTTCCGTCCGTGGCACAGGGTGATGACGTGGTCGGGCCGGCTGCGCCGAAAATGTGGACAGTTGATTTTTCTGCGCGCGGCATCGCGTTACCTATCGGCACGCCGATTCCGGTGAGTAGCTTTTCGGCCAAAGGTACGTTGATCGGCAACGAATTGCTGTTTCCGCAGTTTGATGCGCAACTATTGGAAGGCTCGATCGTGGGTAGCTTGAATGCGAGCTGGAAAGACGGTGTGAAATTCAATTCAAACTTCACCGCGCAAAAAATCCGCGTCAATCAATTGGCCGAGGTGTTTACGCGTGATGTCGCATTGACCGGAAAAATGGGCGGGGAGTTTAGTGCGTCCGGCAGTGCGCCGACCTTGGGCGCATTACTCGCCAAGCCAAATCTTGTCGGCAATTTCAAGGTCGTGGATGGCTCAATCAGCAACGCGGATTTGGTGCAGGCAATGCGCTCGCCAGAAAGCGGCGGACGTGGCGGGCAATCCAAGTTCACTGAGCTCATTGGGCAATTGCGGCTCGCAGATGGTGTGTTGCATTTCGAAAAAATGAAATTGGCTGGCGGCGTGCTGCTGGCGAATGGCAATGTGAGTGTGGTAAATGGTTCAGGCGCGTTGTCTGGCACGATCAATTCGGAAATTCGCTCCACCGTGGCTCAGGATCGCGCGGTGTTTACCATCTCAGGCAATGTGGCCCGGCCGTTATTGAAGCGTCCTGGTGAACGGCTCGTTCGCTAGGGGCTTGTTGAAATTCTGCTGCGCTTGGCCATGCGGCGTTGCAAAGCGGCTCAAAATCCTCGTGTATACCCCATACACTCCGGTTTTTCGCCCCTTTGCGCCTTGCCTGACCTGCGCTCGCGACGAATTTCAACAAGCCCCTAGCGATAATTCAGGGTTTACAGCAAATGCAATGATGAGATGATGATCGCATTTGGTGTGAGCAGGTCAGGATCAGCCTGACGCCCTGTAGAATGGTGGTATGACACGTAATTCGAATTCGACCTCGCTGACGGCGGCAGCACCTTCAAACTCGCCCCAATCCAGCCACCCGCCTGCGGCGCTCGGAACAGCTATCAGCAGTGACGCAGACAAAGCGCCGCTTGGTGACAATAAAAATAAAACTGAACCGAAACGCTCTCCCAAAGATATCAAAAAACTCGCCGCGCTAATTCGTTTTGTAGCGCCTTACAAAAGCCGGTTTGCGCTCGCGATGGTCGCGCTGTTGGTGGCAGCGGGCACGGTGCTTGCAATTGGGCAGGGCCTCAAGCACGTGATTGATCAGGGCTTTACCAGCGGCAATGCCGATACCCTGGATAAAGCCTTGCTAACCTTGGTCGGTTTGTTGTTTGTGCTGGGTATTGCCACGTTCTCGCGCTATTACCTGATCTCGTGGGTAGGGCAGCGCTTTGTGGCCGATATTCGTCGCGCCGTCTACGACCATATCCTGACGCTTTCACCGGCTTTCTTCGAGCGCACCCGCACCGGTGAAGTCATTTCGCGCCTGACCAACGACACCACGCTGGTGGAAAGCGTGATCGGCAGTGCGTTTTCATTTGCGCTGCGAAATACCGTGCTGTTTATTGGTGGCATGGTGATGTTATTTATCACCAGCGTGAAATTGACGCTGTTCGTGTTGGCCGGCATTCCGCTGGTGTTGGCACCCATTGTGCTGCTGGGGCGCAAGGTTCGAAAACTTTCCAAAGACACCACTGATCGCGTGGCCGATGCCAGCGCCTATATTGACGAATCGCTGCACGAAATTCGTACCGTGCAGGCCTACGCGCATGAGCCGATTGATCGCAAACATTTTGCGGGCTACGTCGAACATATTTTTGATACGGCCGCCACCAAAGCCCGCTACACCGCGAGCCTGATTGCGTCGGTCATCATGCTGGCATTCGGTGCGGTCGCGGTTATTTTGTGGGTCGGCGGTCATGACGTGATCAATGGCCGCATCACCGCAGGTGAGCTCTCCGCGTTTGTGTTCTACGCGATTTTGGTTGCTAACGCGGTCGGTGCTGTGTCTGAAGTTTATGGTGAGCTGATGCGCGCATCCGGTGCCTCTGAACGCTTGATGGAACTCTTGAATACCGCAGCCGATATTGCGCCGCCCGCACAGCCCGTGCCGATGCCGACGTCGGCTGGTCACGAGAAATTGGGCCACATCAAGTTCGAAGCAGCGACCTTTCACTATCCGTCGCGCCCTGATACCGCGGCCCTCGATGCGTTTTCGCTCGACGTCAATGCGGGTGATGTGGTCGCGCTGGTGGGGCCGAGCGGGGCGGGTAAAACCACCGTCTTCCAATTGCTGCTTCGCTTTTACGATCCACAGCAAGGCAGCGTGACAATTGATGGTGTTGATCTTCGCAGCGCCGATCCGCTTGATGTTCGTTCGCGGATTGCTTTGGTGTCGCAAGATCCCGTCATCTTCGCCGCTAGTGTGGCTGAGAATGTGCGCTATGGACGTGCTGACGCAACTGATGCCGAGGTACGCGCCGCGTGTGAGGCCGCATACGCGCTGGACTTTATCGAGGCGATGCCGGAGAAATTTGCAACCAATTTAGGCGAACGCGGCGTGAAGTTATCGGGCGGCCAGCGTCAGCGGATCGCGATCGCGCGCGCGTTTCTCGCTGATCGCGCGATTTTATTGTTGGATGAAGCAACTTCAGCGCTCGATGCAGAGTCTGAAAGAATGGTGCAATTAGCGATGGAGAAATTGATGCAGGGGCGCACTACGCTGATCATCGCGCACCGACTCGCAACGGTAAAATCCGCTGACCGTATTATTGTGTTGGATGCAGGCAAAGTGGTTGCCGAAGGTACGCACGAAGAGTTGGTTGCTGAGGGCGAGCTCTACGCGCGGCTCGCCGCACTTCAATTCAATGAGGGTTAGCGTCGGTGTGGTGCTTGCTTTTACCCAAGATCACCCCACATCCTAGCAGCCATAAATTTAAATAACTGACGATTAATGTCCATGCCAAATTCCGTTTCACCGTCCAGCACCCCGCGTATTGACGAGCACGCCGCGCCTGGCGCACCACCAGTTGCCGCCACGCCAAAATTCACCGAAGAGCCAGTCGTTCACATTCATCATTGGAACGATGGGCTCATGTCGTTGCGTATTCATCGCGACGCCGCGTATGGTTTTGTGCCGGGCCAATTCGCGCGAATCGGTTTGAAAAAAGAAGATGGCGAAGTGATCTGGCGTGCTTATTCAATCGTGTCGGCACCGCATGAATCGTTTCTGGAATTCTTTCTGGTGATCGTGCCTACCGGCGAATTTTCGAGCCGCGTGGCCAAGCTCAAATTGGGCGACACCATGTTGGTTGAAAAGCAGTCGCAAGGGTTTTTGACCGCTGACCGGTTTAAGGATGGTCGTGATCTATGGCTGATCGCGACCGGGACGGGATTGGCACCCT
>JANMQR010000193.1:0-13313 GCA_031370625.1 Burkholderiales bacterium
AGCCATGAATCGCCAATCCAAACCGCCCTGCCGCTTCCACCAACGCATCGCGAAAGAACTGATAGTCCGCCTCGGCAGCGAAAATGGCCTGTCGGTTATTGCCGCGCTGGATGATATGTTGCGGCTGACCGGGGATGACGAAGCGGGGGAGACGAAAGCCGGGGTCAGGCCTCGCCTCTTGCCTAACCCTCATCTCCCGCGTTCACAATCCGGCTGATTCGGGATACCATCAATCCTGACGCCTTGCGAATATCGGTCATGCTGCATTACACCCTTCGCAAATATCCGCATTCCAACCTTTGTTCCTCTTCAAATAATAGTCGATCAGCTTGACGTGCGCACGGCGCTGCGGACGGGGAATATCTTTTGCGTGCCCGGCGTGTTGTTAAACGCCGCAAAGTCTTGACAGATTTGCGGCGCTTTCTTTTATCCGCGTTTAGCCATTCTTCAAATATTTATCCAGAAATTCCACAATCTTTTTATACGCCTCAAGCTGATTTTTCTTTTTCGAAAAACCGTGGCCCTCGTCGGCAAACACCACATATTCCACCGGCACATTGTTTTTCTTCACGGCGTCCACAATGTCATCGCTCTCGGCTTTAATCACGCGCGGATCATTCGCCCCCTGGATCACCATCATCGGTTTACGAATTTCTTTGGCATGAAAAAGTGGTGATGTGGCGATCAGAAACTCCTTGTCTTTTACCGGGTCGCCTACTTCGTCATAAAGCGCTTTACGAAACGATTCCCAATAGGGCGGAATGCTTTCCAGCGTGCGCAGCCAATTGGTGACGCCGAAAATATTTACGCCAACTTTGAACGCTTCGGGCCGAAACGCGAGCGCTGCCGCCGTCATGTAGCCGCCATAGCTGCCGCCCATGATGCCGATACGTTCATGGTCGATATAGCCAAGGCTGGCGAGGTAGTTTTTCGCTTCAATGCAATCCCACAATGGCTCGCGGCCATGCTTGCGATCATCGGCGGCGAAGAACGTTTTGCCATAGCCGGAGCTGCCACGATTGTTGATGCCGAGCACCGCATAACCTGCGTTTACCAACAACTGAATCTGTGCGTTGTAGCCGCGAGTGGTCTGGCCACCAGGGCCGCCGTGTACATAAATAATGGCCGGGACTTTGTTGCTCGGTGACGCGCCATGCGGCTTGTAATAGATCGATGGGATCACCACGCCGTCAAACGATTTGAACCGCACCACTTCCGCTTCGACCAGATCATTCGACGAGATTTCCTTCGACAGCGTTTCGGTTAATTGCTTTACCGATTCGCTCGCAAAATCATAAACAAATAAATTGCTCGGGCTTCGATCGCCATTCACATAAAACGCCATGCGCGCACTGTTTTTTGAGAACGTTACGCCGCGAATCTCCCCACTCGGCAGCTTCGGCAACGTGACCAGTTTTTCTGAGCCATCTTTGCCCACTTCCACGACGCGAATCACCGTGCTGCCATCTTCATTCACGCCGGTGACGCGATAGCGACCGTCGCGCGAAAAATAGGTGTAGGCAATATCCCAGTTCGCTTTTTCGTGATCACTCATGGTGCCCGTGGAGAGATCAAATGTACGAATTCGTTTGAATTCACCTCCCTCGTCACTGGCGAAGAAAAGTTTTTTCGACTGCGGATCGAATGTTTCCGCATCGAAGCTCATATTGCCCTGATGCGGCGTGATGAGTTTGGTTTCTTTCTTGGCCACATCGTGCAGATAGATATTGCTATCGTTGGTGGTATTCGGTTTGTTGAACGCAATCCACTTTTCGTCGTCGCTGATCGTGGCCGGTGCCAGGCCTTCATCATTTTTGAACAACATCGTGCGCGCGTAATTTTTCGCGTCATATTTATAAAGATCAAAAAACTTGGGATCACGCTCATTGGTCGTTACATAAAACGCTGTGCCGTCTTTTCTCCAGCCGAAGAACGATGCTTTTAATTTGGCACCTGGCGTCAAATCTTTTTCTGCGCCCTCTTTTTCGCGCACAAACAAATGATTGTTCTCATCGCCGCCCGCATCACGCGTGTAGAGAATCCGATCATCGTCCGGAAAATAGGCCACGCCGAAGGTCGTATCGGTCGTCGATTGGGTCAGCGCTTCCGGCTTGCCGCCAGTGGCCGCTACGCTGTAGGCATTGAAAATTCCGCTTTCGTTACTCGAAAACATGACTCGTTTTTCATCCGCGCTGAACGACGCGCCGCGAAGCGACGTGGTCGCCATAAACTGCTCGGCGGTGTAGCGCTTGACCGGTTTGGGCTGTGTCTGAATCACCGTCGATGCTGCGGGCTTGGCTGATTTGGGTGCTTTCGTATCCTGGGCAGATGTAAGCGACGTCGTCAAACCAAGCGCAGTGGAAAGTGTTGCGGCAATAAATAATTTAGGTACAGAAAATCTGTCTTTGCGTTTCATATTGCTCCCGTTTTTGGATGACACGATTTTGAACAACACATTTGCTGCGAAGCTTTCCGCACAATCGATACACAAAATTATGGCGCAATCCAAAGCGTTTGGCACCGCCCGAGCGTCGAAGCGCATAAACGAGCGATGAAATGCGGTCTACGCGGGATGACAGGCCCGCGACGACTGGCACCGGCAGCGCAGTATTAATTTGTCATCGCGACTGAGGTTGAACCTGGAGCGCAGTCGGCAGAACGGAAAACCATAACATCCACGGGCATTTACAGCACTTTCTGGCTTGAACTGCGCGCCGATATTAGAGTCTCGTTTTTACTTTGACCGCTTGCTGTCTGGTAACTGCGATACACAAATCAGCCCGTCACGCCCGACTACGTGACATTGTTGATCGACGACAAAATGATTCGGCGATGATGCGGTGACATCGCGACGAGTGCGTGGCTATAACCGTTCGGGTGCCAGACTTTTAAACGCAACAAAACGACTTAGCCCTTCGAGCCGTAATCGCGCCATGCCGTCATCGCGTCTGGAGGCGAGGTCCGATAGTGCGAGCAAGGATGCAAACCGCTCATTGCTTCCCGCTTCAATGCGCATCGCGGCACCATCAGGAAACGTACGCTCATCAGCGAAGTGTTCCCAGATGACCATCGGTGAATGATGTCGCGGGTCGCGCGCTATTCGCTCGTAGCAGCGGGTGACGGCTTGTTTCGAGCCTTCGATGAATTGCAGAAACATGGTGTGGTTGTAAACGAGCAGGCCGGTCACGCCCTCGCTGCGATTGCGCTCAAATGCATCTTCGCAGATCAGCTCGATCACGCTAATAGTGGACTCGGGCGGGCGTTCGCTGAAGTAAATCAACTGAAATATGGGTGGCTCTGAGGTCATGTTGGCCGCTCCCTTTTTTTCGCTGGCAAGTTAAATTTAATAGTAGGGTTTCTGAATTCCCGGTGTGCACGCCGCAAACCAATCGCGCACGTTACGCGCTCTTGTTCACTTCTAAATAAGTGGCGGCGTGGATGAAATGTAGTCCTTATTCACGCACTCGGTTGTCAACATTTGAAAATAGTGTTTATTTTCATATTGGACGCGAGGTATTTCCAAAGCGATTGCACGCGAAAAATCGAACCCAGTGCGCTCGCCAATGCGCTAAGACTGGCGAACCGCTGGCGCGCAGTTCAGGAAGTGCTCGCGATAATATTTTAGTTCTTCAATGCTTTCGTAAATATCAGCGAGCGCTTCGTGTTTTCCGTGCTTTTTCATGCCGGACATGATTTCTGGCTTCCAGCGTTTGGCCAACTCTTTGAGGGTCGAAACATCAAGATTTCGGTAGTGAAAATACGCCTCGAGCTTCGGCATCCACTTAGCCAGGAAGCGGCGGTCCTGACAAATGGAATTGCCGCACATGGGCGAGGTGCTCGCCGGTACATGAATCTTTAAAAACTCGATCATTTGCGTCTCGACCTCACCATCGGTCAGCGTCGAGGCTTTAATTTTGTCAATCAAGCCCGATTTCTTGTGTGTGGACTTATTCCATGAATCCATGCCGTCTAAAATAATTTCGCTCTGATGCACCACCAACACGGGCGCTTCGGCGATAGTATTCAGATTGGCGTCCGTCACCACGAGGGCAACTTCGATAATATGGTCGTGATCCGGCACTAATCCGGTCATTTCCATGTCAATCCAAATGAGATTATTTTGATTCTGTTGCGCGTCTGAAGGCATGGGGGCACGTAAAATGATTGAACAGACATAATTGTCTCATGAAGCTTCTTGATTGCCGCGCCAACGTTATCCTTTCCATAGACTGAATCCTTTGACTGCTGCCACTTTCACCACTATCTTCATAATTTGTTTCGCGATCATGTTGAGCTTTCAAACATGGCTTTCCCTACGGCAGCTAGCGCACGTGCGCGCGCACCGTGCCAGCGTGCCGCCCGAGTTCACCGACGTGATTACACTTTCCGCGCATCAGAAAGCAGCCGACTACACGACCGAGAAAGTACGATTGGGGATCGTTGAAAACATCCTGGAATCCGCGCTGTTACTGGTTTTCACGATTGGCGGCGTAATATATTTAATTGATCAATGGGCTGCGAGCGTGAACGGCACCACCGGTTTTAGCTACGGTCGCGGCCTGCTGCTGATTTTTGGCGTCATGGCAATCTCGTCAATCATTTCCATGCCGTTCGATCTCTATCGAACTTTCGGCATTGAAGCAAAATATGGCTTCAACAAAATCACCTTCAAACTTTATGTATTGGATGCGCTGAAAGGCATCTTGCTTTCCGCCGTGATTGGCATCCCGTTGTTGCTGGTGGCATTCTGGCTGATGGAAAAAATGGGCAGCATGTGGTGGCTTTATTTGTGGCTGGTATGGGTGGGATTTAGTGTGACGATGATGGCGGTATATCCTAATTTCATCGCGCCGCTATTCAATAAATTCACGCCGCTTGATAACGAAAGTCTGCGGATGCGAATCGAAACCTTGCTCGCGCGTTGCGGATTCGCGACCAAGGGATTATTTGTGATGGACGGCTCCAAACGTTCCAGCCACGGCAACGCTTATTTCACCGGTTTTGGCAAAACCAAACGCATCGTTTTCTTTGACACCTTGATTGAGCGTTTAACGCCACCGGAAATCGAAGCGGTGCTCGCGCATGAGCTCGGTCACTTCAAACGCAAACATATTTACAAAATGATTGGCGGACAATTTGTGTTGGTGTTCTTGATCCTGGCTTTAATGGGCTGGGTGATTGATAAGCCGTGGTTTTACGAGGGGCTGGGGTTTCCTGTCGACTCTTCCGCGCCGCATGTTGCCGTATCGCTCATGCTGTTTTTTATGGTGCTGCCGGTGTTTACGTTTTGGCTCACCCCGCTCGGCAGCTTGCTCTCACGCAAACATGAATTCGAAGCAGACGCCTATGCGGTTGAACAAACGAATGCGGATGATTTGGTGACAGCACTCGTCAAACTTTACCGCGATAATGCATCGACCTTAACGCCCGACCCGATCCATTCTGCGGTCTACGATTCGCATCCGCCTGCGGCGATTCGAATTGCGCATTTGAATGGGTTACAAAAATCTTTGAAGCCGATCTGATGACAAAACTATCTGAAATGAAATGCAGCGCAGGCGGCCAGGTGAAGGCGCTGGGCGATGAAGAAATTGCATCAAATCTTGCCGGTCTGGTTGATTGGAAGGTTGAGAAAAATGAAATCATCAAAACATTTACGTTCAAGAATTATCACGAGACGATGGCGTTTGTGAATGCATCAGCGTGGGTTTCGCATCGCGAAGATCATCATCCCGATATTGGCCTGCACTACAACCGCTGCGTGGTGCATTACTCAACGCATGATGCAGGCGGAATCACTTTAAATGATTTTATTTGCGCGGCAAAACTTGATCAGTTGTTTGCTAAATGAGTACCATTAAAGGCTTAGTGACGGGCGATTTTGGCCGTGATTTTTTAGTCGAATTACCGGATCGCACCACACTCACATGCAGCCGCAAAGGCAAGAAACAGGATGTGACTTGCGGCGATCATGTTGAGGTCACGCCCAACCCGGACGGTCGCGAAAAAACGGGGCGCATTGAAACTGTTTTACCGCGCCGCAATGTGCTGTTTCGCAAAGATGCGTGGCGCGAAAAAACGCTCGCCGCGAACATTGATCAGGCCCTGATCATCGTCGCACCCAAGCCCAGCTTCAGCGAAATGTTTATCAGCCTGTGTTTGATCGCGTGCGACGCAGCCGGTATTGCGCCGATCATCATGCTCAACAAAAAAGATTTGCCCGAATTCGACGCCGCGCTGGCGAGCCTGAAACATTTTCAGGATGTCGGCTACGAGATTTTACCGATGTCGGCGAAGTTTGATATCGAGCCGCTGCGCCCTCACCTGGCCGGCAAAACCACGCTCTTGGTCGGCCAATCCGGCATGGGTAAATCACGCACCGTGAATAATTTGGTGATGCGCGATGTTGCCAAAGAAGGCGAGCTATCCGAAGCGCTCGATTCCGGCAAACACACCACCACCTACACGCGGCTTTATCACCTCGACAAAGACACCGCGATTATCGATTCACCTGGTCTGCAATCGTTCGGATTGTTCCATTTATCGGACGACGATATCGCCTACGGCATGCCGGATTTCCGCCCCTATATCGGCACCTGCAAATTCAGCAACTGCGGACACATCAACGAACCCGGTTGCGCAGTTTTAGCCGCCGCTGAAGCCGGAAAAATAAACGCCACGCGGCTGTCGTTTTATCAAGTGTTGATCGAGCAACAACGCGAATTGCGCATCTCGCATCCGGATTGGAAAGCGTAGCGTTGAGAATTACAAAACCTATATCCAGCGCGGCTCACGAGCCATAAATGCTTCAAAAGCCTTGCTGGCATTAGTGTTTAGTTTTCTATGATACCGCTGATTCCAGCAACGTGAGGGTTGCGTTCGCCGTAATTAGACGCGCCCTCACCCCAATCGGGATCGTAAATTGCTGCGCGATATGACCAAACGAGAAACCATAAACCGATGGTGTTTTAAGTTGCGCAAAATGGTCGTCGAGCACCTCACTTAGCATGAGTGATGCTTCGCCGTCGGTCGCAACAGCTTTTTGAAATACGCCCAGCATCGCACCGGCAATATTTTTTAGCGCCCCACTCTGCGATAGCTGGGTGAGCATGCGATCAATGCGATATGGTGCTTCGCCAATTTCTTCAAGGAATAGCAGGGAGCTTTTGAGTTCTGCTTCGTAGGGCGTGCCAATCAATGCGCTCAGCACGCTCAGATTGCCACCCAGAAGCCGTCCGGTTGCCATGCCCTCCCGCATGGTGCGGCGAGCGAATTGCGGCTCCAGTAGCGCTTTCTCGGCATTTTGTTTGGACATGTTTATTTCGAAGCGCGGCTGGGGTTCCATCAATACCGCTTTCAAATGCGCTGCCGAATAATCCGAAAACGTCGACGACGCGACCGGGCCGTGAAAAGTAATCAGCCCCCCGTGACGATAAATGGCGAGCAGTAACGCGGTGATATCGGAATAACCAATGAGAATTTTCGGATGATTTCGGATCAACGAATAATTAATTTTCGGCAGTAAATGAATGCAGCCCGATCCGCCGCGCGCAGTCCATATTGCTTTTACATCGCGATCCAAAAACATGGCGTGCAAATCGTCCGCACGCTGCGCCACCGTGCCCCCGTAGCCTCCGCGCGCCGCGCGAATGTTCGCCGAAACTTTTACGCGCATGCCGAATGATTCCAGATTCTTGACGCATTTTTCGATTAACGCATCGTCAACCACGCCGCCCGGCGCAATCAGGCCCACCATATCGCCGGGGCGCAAGCGTGGCGGTTTGATGAGTCGCTTTGATGTCGCTGCGGCAACGTTGGGTGAAACATTCGAAGCGATCAATGCCGCAAGAGCGGTCGTGATCACGCGGGTGAAATGACGTCTATTCACGAATTAAAACCCTGCAATAAGAAAAAACGGGGCACCCATTGCTGGGCACCCCGTATTTTTCTTGATGCATTAATTTATTCGTCTACAAACAAATAGTGGGATTAAAACTTATACGTCATACGAGCTGTAAAAGCCCGACCACGCGGATCTGCAACGCGAGGATCCCAGCCAGCGCCTGACGCAAAATCGACGTTATGGGCGGTGAAAGGAGGATCTGTATTTAGCAGATTTTTGATGCCTAGCGTTATCGTCGTATTTTTGAAACCCGTATAAGTCGCTGATGCGTTATAGACGATATACGCTTTCACATCTGGGTTAAATCCTGGCGGTACTTGGCCAACCGGCACTTCATCTTTATAGCCTCGGGTATAACCTTGCGAGACGCGTCCGCTCCAGGGGCCCTGTGTATATGTAAATGCTGCCGTGTGTTTCCAGCGTACATACAGGTCACGCGCACTATATTGGCCGACAAAACTCGTATATTGCTCGTTGTCAAAAATTCGTGATTTATAAGTATCCAAGTATGTCCCGTCGAGGGTCGCGCCCCATGTACCGCTAGCCAGCTTGCCGTTGGCCTGCAAAGAAACATCAACACCTCTTGAAATGTCTCCAGATGCGTTGACGAAGCCTGCGCGAATGTAGCCTCCTTCTCCGTCCAAGCGTCCATTAGGAGCACGCACCAGGTTTTCCGGGAATGTGGTGAAGTTAGCAATGACTTGTTGCGGCGTAAGCTCGTAAATTCGCTGCGAGCGTTTGATTTCGTAATAGTCGATACTGGCGCTTAACCAGTCCGCAGGGGAAATCACGCCGCCGAACGTCCATTGCTTGGACGTTTCAGGTTTCAGATCCTTATTGCCGCCTTGGCGAGCCAGGGGCCGGATCGCGCACACAGACAAATCAGTCACGCCGTTTGTACACAATACTGGATCTTTGATATTGCCTGGGACTGGTGCCTCACCAGTCGCTCCATAGAGTTGGAAAAAACTCGGGGCGCGGAACCCTTCGCTGCTGGAGCCGCGAATCAACAGCTCTTTAATCGGCGTAAATTTGAATGAAACCTTTGGATTGGTCGTGCCGCCAAAATCGCTGTAACGATCATGCCGAACAGCAAGCGTGACTTCGAATGTCTTCGCGAAGGGAATGGCGAACTCCGTGAACACGGCTTTGATATTGCGGCTTACGCGCGGGAACTCCGCGTCAAATGGCGCATCACGAATCACCTCTGTCGATAATTGGTCAGTACGGAATTTATAAGCCTCCTTACGAACGTCAAAACCCACTGCACCGCTCAACGCACCCGCAGGCAATTGAAGCAATTCACCCGACATCAGACCATCCAGTTGAGTCAGCTTTGCTTCACCTCCGAACAGCGATGTGCCAGCCGCTTTCGCTCCGTCTATCAATGCTTGAGCTGCCGGCGTCTGCGATTGACCGGGCAATAACCACGGATTGATCAGGCCTGTGGCAAGCGCGGTGTTAAAGCCCGCGACGCCGTTTCGATCCGTATTGCGCATATAGCCTTCGCCCAGGATCGAGTTGGCCTTGCTACCGGCGGACGAGACGCCCCACTTGTAATCCCAAGAACCGAGTAGGCCTTCCATGCCTGCCAGGAAACGATAGCTGTCAGAGGTGGTTTCAATTGTCCGCTTGCCGCATGCAATACAGCGCCAGCGGTAGGCGATTGGCTTCGTTGCATCAAATGTAGGAATGAACGCGGAAAGATTTTGGTAATACGGTCCATTGACCGGATAAGCGTTACCTGCACCGATACTGGTTGTCACCTGGCTCTGTTCAAATTGTTTAGTGGCTTCGCTGCGAGAAGCAACGACTTCAGTAAATGCAGTGTGATTTCCGCTTAATTGCATCGTCCCGCGAGAAATAAAATTGGTGCGATTTACGGGCTGGATCAGAATGGCTTGACCCGTGTAGTCGAAGGCACAAGCATTGCGGAAACCGGGGCTACCCCATAGCAGAAACTGGTATTGCGACTGTTGCGTAATCGAATCACACTTGCCTTGGAAACTTAGCAAGTTGGCGCGGTTGTAATTCTGTGTGCCAGTTGCAGGCAGGCGATAGGTTGCACCAATCGCGGTGCCGGCACCGCCAGTCTGCGTCGCGAATGGCGTGCCAGTAGTGTCGGGAGAGAGCCCGCGCTCGGGTTGAAAACCGTTAGAAAATGAGCGTTGCGACCCAGCCAGCTTTTCGTTTCGATCAAAGTTCAAGCTGGCCAGTACATTGAAGCGATCCTTTGCCAAATCACCAAAGCCCGCCGTAATCGCGCCAGAGTAGATATTGCCACCACCGTCTTGAGTGATGTCTGAAAACGCGGTGATTTCAACACCCGTAAAGTCTTTTTTCAGGATGAAGTTAATCACGCCGCCAATCGCGTCTGTTCCATAAATCGCGGAAGCACCATCTTTCAGAATTTCAACACGCTCAACGGCGGCGAGTGGGATCGAATTCAGATCAACTGCGTTGCCCTTCGCGCCGTGAAGTGACACGCGGCGACCATTCAGCAATACGAGCGTGCTTGATGCGCCGAGCCCGCGCAGGTTGGCGCTTGAGTTGCCGTTGTTGTTACGGTCGGTGGTGCCGAGCTGAATACCGGTATTAGAGGAAAGGTTGTCCGCACCGGTACCGTTTGCAGAAATGGTGGCGAGAAGTTGTTCCGCGCTGGTAATACCTGAGCGGCTAATCTCTTCTTTACTGATGATCTGGATAACCTGTGCGCTTTCATCCTGAACACGCTTGATGCTTGATCCGGTAACTGTTACTTTTTCGAGTTTTTGTGGTTGTTTATCATTGGCAGGGGGTGGCGTAACTTGGGCCAGCGCGGGCCCCGAGATACAAATTAGCGAAATGACTTGTGCGAGTTTCTTTAACTTCACGATTGAATCTCCCTGTTGACGTTGTCGATGGCCGGTTTGCTACATTTGCGTGTTGGCTTGTACTGCTGGCCCGCTTAGTTGTCTGCTTATTCATCAGAACTGCGTTAATACCAATGAACTACCAGTACAATAACTGTGCTACTACCGGGCGACAAATGCAATACCCTGTTACAAATTTCGCCTCTGAAACGCCGCCACGTTGTAAAAATGACTCAGTGCGCACCAAGTTAATACCAATTCATCGAAAATCTTATGTCCAGAATTTTTTGTACTACGTTGCTGATTAGTTGCGTACTCAGTTTTGAGTCTGTGGCTCAGCAGCCGAAATTGCCCGACACGGTTGTCAACATGCTGCGCGCCGCACAAATTCCGGAAGACGCCACCGCGACCAAGGTGGTGCGTTTGTCCGACAGCGCGCCGGTGCTTGTGCACAATTCGAACGCAAGCATGCTGACCGCATCGACAATGAAACTGGTGACGACCTTGGTTGGTTTGGAGCGATTGGGGCCAGCGTATCGCGGCCGCACGGAATTGCTGACCAATGCCAAAACGGTAAACGGTGTTCTGGAAGGTGACTTGGTATTGCGCGGTTTCGGTGATGCCAATCTGGATTGGCGCGCGTTTGAGTCGATGCTTGAGACGCTGCGAAATCAAGGCATTGGAGAGATTCGCGGCAATCTGATTGTTGATCGGCATTTCTTTCAGCCGCCGCGTGTTGATGTCGGTGTGTTGCCGTTCGATGAAGCGCCCGAATTTCGCTACAACGTGATCCCGGATGCGATCTTGCTCAACATGAATGTGGGACTGTTTGATTTGACCAGCGACGCGGTCGGCGTGTCCGTTCGCATGACGCCGCCGCTTGATCGGGTAACAGCTGTCAGTAACCTGACGCTAATCGAAGCCACCTGTAGTAAATGGGAGGACGGCTGGAAATCGCCGACGGTAACGACACGCGATGATGCATCAATCGTGATCGAGCTCAACGGCACATTCCCAAAAAACTGCGCAGCCAGTACAGAGCTGAATCTATTGGATCGACGTGATTTTGCGGATCGTTTATTTCGTTCGTTGTGGCGCGGATTGGGTGGGAAATTTAATGCTGCGGTCAATGAAGCTGCGTTTGTTGACGCCGGCCTTGATGCCAACGTGCGCGTGTTGGCCACGCATCGCTCGAGTCCGTTGGGCGAAGTCGTTCGCGACATCAACAAAACATCTGACAACACACTCGCGCGCTTGCTTTATCTCACGCTCGGCACATTGCCGACGACTGACAGCAATTTGAATACGATCTCGCGTGGTGAGCAGGAAATTCGCGGATGGTTTAAGCGCAACGCAATCGATAATAAAGGCTTGGTATTGGAAAATGGTTCGGGCTTGTCGCGCACCGAACGCATTACCCCCACCCAAATGACGGCACTCTTGACCATCGCTTTGCGCAGCAACTGGGCACCAGAGTTTATGGCGAGTTTGCCGATTGCCGCACTCGATGGCACGATGCGCCGCCGCCTGCGTGAAAGCGCCGCCGCACAACATGCGCGACTTAAAACCGGGACATTGAACGGTGTGGTGGCGTTGGCCGGCTATGTGTCAGATGGAACCAATCAGCCCTGCGTGGCAGCCGTTTTCATCAATCATCCGCTGGCCACGAGCAAGGTCGCGCAGCCGATATTGGACGCGCTCGTCGATTGGGTAACGCAGTCAAAAACCGAATCTGCGTGGGCACTGCCCGCGTCGGCGTATGCGGGCGGTTAGCTACAATATCCGCGTGTAATTCGCGCGTACTTCGTCGCGATTTCCGCAATCAAAATGCCACCATTCGCTACTGATACCCGCCCAGCCGCCATGCTGCATCGCGTCGCGAAGCAACTGTCGGTTCTCAATTTGTATTGCCGTTAATGCGCCAATATCCAAAAATTGTTTTTCAAGCGCAGGATGTGAAAGCTGCGTCAAATCATCAAACGGCGTGCCCATATCAAGCTCAACGCCATTGTCGTCGATGAGCGTGATATCGACCGCCATGCCGAACGAGTGGATTGAACCACGGACGGGATTTGCCAGATAACCGAGCAGATCGGTGCCTTGCAGTGATGCCCACAGCTGCTCTTGCACACGCTGCGGCCGTAGCGCGTCAAGCACTCGCATCGATAAATCAGGCCGCGCGTTTTTCAGCCATGTCGCAGATGCGGCCAGTGCAGTGGCGCCGTTAAGATGCAGCCACGCGCAATCCAGTGGCGAATAAAGATCGCGACCAACAAAATTTTTCGGGGTCGCGTAGCGTAAATCGACATCAATTCCGGCAATAGAGGCAAGCCGACGAAACTGTGGGTCGGTGGTGATGTCTTCACAAGGGAGTGTGCGTGTCATGGAATGTTGAACTTGTAATAGTGAATTTGTTTAACCCTAGCATTGGTGCGGGTTTTAGGGCAAAAAGTCTTCGAGATAGCCGCCAGTGGCAGAGTTTGTAGGTCAGGTTGCACAGCTACCTGACAAGCTCAGCTTGCTATGACCGCCGTCAGGTAGCTGCGCAACCTGACCTA
>JANMQR010000202.1:0-6873 GCA_031370625.1 Burkholderiales bacterium
GGGGGAGGGACCGAGGGAGAGGGGGTCGCAATGAGTCGAAATCGAAAATATTTAATTGCAGTTACTTCAAACTTTATTTCAACATCAACGAATTCAATCGCTTCACAAAACCCGCCGGATCTTCAAGCTGTCCACCTTCCGCCAGCAACGATTGCTCGAACAACAGATGGCTCCAATCACCAAAAGTTTCATCGGCCAGGGTTTTGTCAACAACACCAGCTTTTAATTTTTCCACCAGTGGATGCGTCGGATTAATTTCCAGAATTGGTTTCGCAGCATTAATCTGCTGACCTGCCGCACGCAACATGCGTTCGAGATTTCCTGACGCCGCATTTTCATCCACCACTAGACACGCAGGCGAATCCGTCAAACGATCGGTGACGCGCACTTCCTTTACCTTGTCGCCTAACGCCGCTTTGATTTTTTCAACCAGCGGTTTTAATTCTTCGGCGATCTTTGCTTGTTCTGCTTTTTCGGCTTCATCAGCCAAGATGCCCAGATCCAAATCACCTTTGGCGACCGATACCAGCTTCTTGCCTTCAAATTCTTCAAATTGACCAAGCCACCATTCATCCACCGGCTCAGTCAGCAGTAAAACTTCGATGCCTTTTTTCTTGAACACTTCCAGATGCGGGCTGTTTTTCGCAGCACCAAAACTATCGCCGGTCACGTAATAAATTTTCTCCTGGCCGTGCTTCATGCGCGACACATATTCGGTAAGTGATACATTTTGCGCATCATCGCTGCCGTGCGCGCCGTTGTGTGTGGAGGCGAATCGGCAGAGCGAAGCAATGCGATCTTTGTTGGCGTTATCTTCGCCAATGCCTTCTTTAAACACGCGACCAAACGCGCTCCAGAATGTGGCGAATTTCTCTTTGTGATTCTCGGCGAGATCGTCCAGCATGCCCAGTACTTTTTTCGTGCAGCCATTCTTGATCGAATCCACATCTTTCGACGCCTGCAAAATTTCGCGCGAAACATTCAGCGGCAAATCGTTGGAGTCGACAATGCCCTTCACAAAACGCAAATAGCGCGGCAGCAATTGTTCCGCATCGTCCATGATAAAAACGCGGCGTACGTACAGCTTCACGCCATGCTTGCGCTCACGATCCCACAGATCAAACGGCGCTTTACCCGGCACGTATAAAAGTTCGGTGTATTCCTGCTTACCCTCGACGCGCGCATGCGTCCAGCCGAGTGGTTTTTCCCAATCATGCGACACGTGTTTATAAAATTCTTCGTATTGCTCGTCGGTGATATCGCTCTTTGGCCGCGTCCACAAGGCGCTCGCGCGATTCACCGTTTCATCTTCATCGGTAATGATGTTTTCCGATTTTTCCTGATTCCATTCCGTCTTCTTCATCACAATCGGCATCTGAATGTGATCCGAATATTTGCGGATGATGGATTTCAATTGCCAATCTTCGAGGAATTCTTTCGCGTCTTCTTTCAAATGCAAAACCACGTCGGTGCCGCGCGAATTTTTCTCAACCGGCTCCAGCGTGAATTCACCATCGCCGGCTGATTCCCATTGCACCGCTTCAGTTGCGCCTGCACGACGTGTGGTCAGCGTCACCTTGTCCGCCACAATAAATGCCGAATAAAAACCCACACCAAATTGACCGATCAAATGCGAATCGGTTTTTTGATCGCCCGTTAATTTCGAGAAAAATTCCTTGGTGCCCGATTTTGCAATCGTGCCAATATTGGCAATCACTTCGTCGCGCGACATGCCAACACCGTTATCCGAAATCGTGATCGTGCCTGCCTTCGCATCCGCACTGATGCGAATTTTCAAATCCGAATCGTCACCGTACAAACTCGCATCCGTCACGGCTTCATAGCGCAATTTATCGCAGGCGTCCGAGGCATTCGAAATTAATTCGCGCAGGAAAATTTCCTTATTTGAATACAAGGAATGAATCATTAACTGGAGTAGTTGCTTTACTTCAGTTTGAAAATTAAGGGTTTCTTTAACGGGTTTGTCAGTGGTTGTACTCATGGTGGAAGCGTCCTTTTTTGCGAAATAACGAAAATTGTTTTTGGTCGCTCGCAAATGGGGGCGATTGTTTTGGTTTTCAAGTGGCGCAGGCAAATTCTAGGATTGACAAGCAGTTTGAGGCATTTTGCCTCAAACTACCCGTCAATGCTAGAGTTTACGTATTTACTTGTAGGTCACGTTGCGAAGCTACGTGACATGTCCATGCTCATCGACACCGAGTCAGGTAGCTGCGCAACCTGACCTACGACAGTACGAAGGCTATGCTTTATGCTGCGTGGCCCTTGCCGCTTCACGAATCGCACTGAGCGTGGTGTTTGGAGAGATCGCTTCCGCATCAATCCGAATTTCAATCAACGCCGGCTTTCCCGCATTACGCGCACGCTCAAACGCAGCCGCAAATTGCTCGGTGCGCTCGACGATTTCACCTTGCGCGCCGAATGATTTTGCGTACGCGGCAAAATCAGGATTGACCAACGCCGTGCCATGCACATTGCCCGGAAACTCGCGTTCCTGATGCATACGAATCGTGCCGTACATGCTGTTATTCACGACGATAAAAATCACGTTGAGCTGATATTGCACTGCTGTCGCCAGCTCCTGCCCGGTCATCAAAAAACAACCGTCACCGGCGAAGCACACCACCGTGCGCGTTGCATCAAATGCCTTGGCCGCAATCGCGGCCGGCACACCATAACCCATCGCGCCGGAAGTCGGTGCTAGCTGTGTACGAAATTTTCCCTTGCCGCCGTAGCGGTGAAAGCGATGCACCCAGGTCGCGTAATTACCTGCGCCGTTGGTGAGAATCGAATCAGTGGGCAGCGCCGCCTCAAGTGTTTGCATCACTTCCCACATTTGCACCGCACCGGGGATTTCCTTACGACCCTGCCATTGCGCGTAATCGCGATTCGCATCGGCCGGATTCACAGACGAGCTTGTCACACGAGGCATCACCGCAAGCGCTTTTGCAAACGCCGAGACAGTAGAATTAATCATCACATCCGCCTGATAAACGCGCCCCAATTCTTCCGCACCGGCGTGAACGTGAATCAGTTTCTGTTTCGGAATCGGCGCTTCAAAAACGGTGTAGCCACTCGTCGTCATTTCGCCCAAACGCGCGCCAATGACTAGCACCACATCGGCATTTTTAATCCGCTCCGCAAGTTTGGGATTGATGCCGATGCCCACATCGCCCGCATAATTTGCGTGGCTGTTATCGAACAAATCCTGAAAGCGAAATGCGCAGGCGATGGGTAGATTTTGTATCTCGATAAAACGCCGCAAATCAGCGCAACTTTCCGCATTCCAACCGCTGCCGCCAACAATCACAAACGGATTCTTCGCCTCTGATAACAGGCTGGAAACCCGCGCCAGTGCTTGTGTTCCAGGCGATGGCCCAATCACCTGTCCGTGTTGATAACGGCGCGCATCAGCGACATCAGATATCGCGGATAACGTATCTTCCGGCAGCGCCAACACCACCGGCCCCATGCGGCCACTGGTGGCGACTTGGTAGGCGCGCGCGATGTATTCGGGGATGCGTTCAACACGATCAATCTGCGCGACCCACTTCGCCATTTGGCCGAACATGCGGCGGTAATCGATTTCCTGAAACGCTTCACGCTCGACAAAATCATTGCCAACCTGGCCAATGAATAAAATCATCGGCGTGGAATCCTGAAACGCGGTGTGTACGCCAATTGATGCATTGGTCGCACCCGGCCCGCGTGTGACCAAACATATGCCGGGATTACCTGTTAATTTGCCGTAGGCCTCGGCCATATTGGCGGCACCACCTTCATGCCTGCAGGTGATCAAACGAATCGTGTCGCGCGATTCATAAAGCGCATCAAGTACCGGCAAATAGCTTTCACCGGGCACACAAAACGCCAAATCAGCGCCATGAATTTTTAGTTGATCGACAAGAATTTGCCCGCCGTGGCGAGCGTGTTTTTTATGGTCATTCATAGCGGTGGAACCAGCAGGCGGCTTCATAGTTGCTTAATCTTGTAACCCTTCGCTGCCAGCAGCTCGACCAAACCCTTTGGCCCCAGCAGGTGCAGCGAGCCCACCGCAACAAAATGCGGCTGATCCTCACGTAAAAATCCTTCCACTTTATTGAGCATTGCCGGGTGTCGGTTATAGAGCAAAATTTCATCAAATTCGTTTGAGCGCTTGGCAGTTTTATTGCCCGCCGCAACCGCATCCTGCATCAGCTTCACATCACCCGTCTGCCAGGCCGTCACGACTCCTGACATCTGCTCGGCAATGCTGCCCGCTTCGAGCGCGGTCAACGCGTTTTCCAAAAACGTTTCCTGCAACAGCGGCGGCATATTGGTGAGTAACTCGATCTGCCCCAATTGTGATTCCAACTCCAGGATGGGCTTCGTTTGTTTATTCGCGGACGCGATCAAATAAGCGTCCACACCAAAATTCATGTCGTAACCCAGGCGCGTAAATTCATTCACCGACAGCAGCGCGCCGACCATGAATGGCTTCATCGGCTTCACGCCATCAACCGGAATTTTGAATTTGGTAAGTTGTGTTTTTAATCGTGCAAATAGCGCTGACGGGATTTTTCGCTCCAGCGTATCGGGCGCTTCGTACATGATGAGTTTGCTAATGTCGGCGAGCCCGTCTGTTTTCGAAATATCGGCTTCAACCACCACCTTTTTCGAATTTGCCAGCGCTTTTTCAACGACATCTGGCAGCGGATAAAAATCCTTTTTGCCGACATGAATCGTGCCGAATAAATACACGGTGTTACTGGCCGATTTCACTTCCCACAAAAACGATTTTTTATCCGCTGCTGCGCCAGATTTATTGTCACTCTTCAAATCCGGCTTGGTATCGGGAGAGGCACCCGAGCTCGGCCGGGTGGGATCGTATTCGGCTTTGGCATCCGGTTTCGCGTCGCCCGCCATTTTGGCGGCGGGCGATGGCTGCCCATACGCTGCTTTAATGCCAACGCCGACGCCTGCGCTCCCTGCCACCAATATCAACGCAATCGCAATCGCAATCGCAGCAAATCGTGGCCCTACAGATAATGCACGCATAATATTTTTCATCAAAAATTTATCGTTAGAAAAAAGGAGATTTTGCGGGAAATAATTTGATCACACGCTGACGCCATGGGCGCTGTCCGCGCTGCGGTGCGAAGCGTGGGTTAAACGCTTGCTGCACCCAAACTTTCCCCGCGAGTAACGCTGGTAAACTCGTCACCAGCAGCCGTTGTTTATCGTATCAATCCAAAAACTTCAGCAAGGTTACCCGAAATTGGTCATCTCATTGATTGTCGTTTTTCGTCACAGCAGCAAACCACCTCATAAGGAAAATTAAATGCAAATCGGCATGATTGGATTGGGCCGCATGGGCGGTGCCATGGTAGAAAAAATTTGCGCGGCCGATATTCATGTCGTGGGCTTTGATGCCGATGCGAAATCTGTCGATGCACTGACCAATGTGGCCGGTTTCGACGGTGCCTATTCGCTTGATTCCATGCTCAATGCCATGCCCGCGCCGCGAATTATCTGGCTGATGCTGCCAGCGGGTAAGGCGACCCATGCCATCCTCGAGGAGCTCCGTTTTAAACTCACCGCCGGTGACTTGATCGTTAATGGCGCAAACCAGCTTTACAAAACCAGTGTCTTAGAGGCTGAAACATTCCGCGAATGTGGCGTGTCGCTCATCGATGCCGGTGTCGCCGGCGGCGTGCATGGCGCGGCACATGGCTATTGCATCATGCTGGGCGGTGAGGCGCTGGCGATCAAGCGCATCGAGCGCGTGCTAAATGGCTTGGCCCCGGATGCCAATCAATGGCTGCATTGCGGCCCGTCAGGCGCAGGCCATTACGCGAAAATGGTGCATAACGGCATCGAATACGGTCTCATGCAGGCCTACGCGGAAGGGTTTTCGTTATTAAGTGCAAAGCGTGAATTCGATCTTGATATCGCCGCCATCGCCGAGAATTGGCGGCACGGCAGCGTGGTGCGTTCGTGGTTGCTCGACTTAACCGCTGATTTCTTAAAGCGTGATCGCGCGCTCGATGGTGTCGCCCCCGTGGTGCCCGATTCCGGCGAAGGCCGCTGGGCCGCGCAAGAAGCGATTGAGCTTGGCGTGCCTGCACCAGTGCTGTCGTCCGCACTCATTTCGCGATTTGTGAGCCAGGGTGAGGATGAATACAGCGCGAAATTATTGGCGATGATGCGCAAGGGATTTGGCGGGCATGCGGTGATGGTGGAAACCGAGGACAAGTAGCGGCACCGATATTCAAACACTCGCGGCAGGTTGGGGTGGTTTCATCAAGCCCAATCCACAAAAAAAGTTTAACCCGCGCCGGGATTAACCACATTCAACGCAATCGGTGCCTGCGGCACGAACGACTCCACCTCAATCGCGCGATAACTTACTTCAATAATCTCAAGCGCTTCCACGCCACCCGGCGCGCGCAGCACCACTGTGTCGCCCTCACGCGCTTTCATCAGCGCACGCGCGAGTGGCGAGATCCAAGTGATGTGACCGCGCGCTAAATCGAGCTCATCAATACCGACGATGGTGATCGTTTTCTCTAAACCTTCTGCATTTGCATACGTCACCGTGGCACCGAAAAATACGCGCTCGGCGGCATCATCTTCGCGTGCTGCTGCGGGATCGATTTCTTCCGCGATATCGAGTCGCTTGGTGAGGAAACGCAGCCGCCGATCAATTTCGCGCAGGCGATTTTTGCCATATTGATAATCAGCATTCTCGCTACGATCACCATTCTTTGCAGCCCACGAAACCGCCACGGTGACAGCGGGACGTTCTTTGTTGAGCAGATAAGTCAGCTCATCTTTTAAGCGTTGATGTCCGCCGGGCGTGATGTAGTTTTTGCT
>JANMQR010000221.1:0-23228 GCA_031370625.1 Burkholderiales bacterium
CGCCGATCGAATGCGGCGGCAGGCAGCAGGCCGAATCGCCCGAATGCACGCCCGCCTGCTCGATGTGCTCCATAATGCCGCCGATCAGAACTTCTTTGCCATCGCAAATCGCATCGACATCGACCTCAATCGCGTCATTCAAAAAACGATCCAGCAACACCGGCGAATCATTCGAAACCTTCACCGCTTCGCGCATGTAGCGCTCAAGATCGGATTCAATATGAATGATTTCCATCGCGCGACCACCGAGCACATAGCTCGGACGCACCACCAGCGGATAGCCGATTTCGCGCGCTTTTATGATCGCTTCTTCATTGGTGCGCGCGGTACGATTTGGCGGCTGCAACAAGCCCAATTCGGTAATCAATTTTTGGAACCGTTCGCGGTCTTCTGCCATGTCAATCGCATCCGGCGTGGTGCCAATAATCGGCACGCCGTTCGCCTCTAACGCACGCGCGAGTTTCAGCGGCGTTTGCCCACCGAATTGCACAATCACTCCGGCTGGTTTTTCTATCGCGACAATTTCCAGCACATCTTCCAACGTCAGCGGCTCGAAATACAAACGATCTGACGTGTCGTAATCGGTCGATACGGTTTCTGGATTGCAATTGACCATGATGGTTTCATAGCCATCTTCGCGCAGCGCGAGGGCCGCATGCACGCAGCAATAATCAAACTCAATGCCCTGCCCAATACGATTCGGCCCGCCGCCCAGAATCATGATTTTTTTATTGTTGGTCGGATTCGATTCGCATTCTTCGTCGTAGCTCGAATACATATACGCGGTCGAAGTTGAGAATTCGGCCGCGCAAGTATCGACGCGCTTGTACACAGGGCGAATATTGCAAGAATGGCGTCTGGCGCGGACTTCAGACTCTTTTTGCTTCAAAAGGTGCGCCAAACGGCGATCTGAGAAACCGCGACGTTTCAAATTTCGCATTTCGATTGCATCAATTTGATCGAGCGATTTTTTCTCGAGCGCTAATTCAATATCGACCAATTCTTTAATCTGCGCGAGAAACCACGGATCAATTTTCGTGTAGCCAAACACTTCTTCCAGCGACATGCCAATACCAAATGCATCGGCCACATACCAAAGCCGCTCGCCTCTGGGGTAGGCTAATTCATCACCAATTTTTTCCGGGTCCACCGTTTTCAGGTTGAATCCATCCACGCCCGTTTCCAAGCCGCGCAATGCTTTTTGCAGCGACTCCTGAAAATTACGACCAATCGCCATCACTTCACCCACGCTCTTCATTTGCGTGGTCAAGCGATCATCGGCTTGAGGAAATTTTTCGAAGGCGAAGCGTGGGACTTTCGTCACCACATAATCAATTGACGGCTCAAACGAAGCCGGTGTGGCGCCACCGGTAATGTCATTTTTTAATTCATCAAGCGTGTAGCCGACAGCCAATTTCGCCGCAACTTTTGCAATCGGAAAACCGGTGGCTTTCGATGCCAGCGCCGAGGACCGCGATACCCGCGGATTCATTTCAATCACGATCATGCGGCCATCATCTGGATTGACCGCGAACTGTACGTTCGAGCCGCCCGTCTCAACGCCGACTTCGCGCAGCACCGCGATGGAAGCGTTACGCATGATCTGATATTCCTTGTCGGTCAGCGTTTGCGCCGGCGCGACCGTGATCGAATCGCCCGTATGCACGCCCATCGGGTCGAGGTTTTCAATCGAGCAAATGATGATGCAGTTGTCCGCTTTATCGCGCACCACTTCCATCTCGAATTCTTTCCAGCCGAGCAACGATTCTTCGATCAACAATTCTTTCGTTGGCGAAGCTTCAAGTCCGCGCTCGCAAATTTCAACAAATTCATCGCGGTTATAGGCGATACCGCCACCCGATCCGCCCATCGTAAAGCTCGGCCGAATAATCGCCGGGAAGCCAATCGCGGCCTGCACTTGCAGCGCTTCTTCCATTGAATGCGCAATCATCGAGCGCGCGGAGGCGAGGCCAATTTTGGTCATCGCCACTTTAAATTTTTCGCGATCTTCGGCTTTATCAATCGCTTCGCGGGTTGCGCCAATCATCTCGACATCGTATTTCGCGAGCACGCCGTGCTTCGCCAAATCCAGCGCGCAATTCAACGCCGTCTGCCCGCCCATCGTCGGCAGCAGCGCATCGGGACGCTCTTTCTCGATAATCTGCGCGACCACTTTCCACGTAATCGGCTCGATGTAAGTCACGTCGGCCATGTTCGGGTCAGTCATGATCGTGGCCGGATTCGAATTGACCAGACTGACCTTGTAGCCCTCGTCACGCAGCGCCTTGCACGCCTGCGCGCCGGAGTAGTCAAACTCGCACGCCTGACCGATAACAATCGGGCCTGCGCCGATGATGAGGATGGATTTTATGTCGGTGCGTTTAGGCATTCAGCGTTACTCAATAGTGGCCGTGGCGAGTTTCGCGCCGAAGCCGATAAACAAAGTTCCCACACCACCAGTCATGACGGCGGTAAGCCGATGACGGCGACGAAACGTGGCTGCAACACGCGTGCCCACCAAAATCAGCGTGCTCAGATAGGCGATGCTGATGATCTGCAAAATGCCGCCCAAGATGGCGAAAGTCAGCACGGGATGCGGATACGCAGGATCGACAAACTGAATGAAAAACGACACGAAAAACAGCATCGCTTTCGGGTTTAACAAGCTGATCACCAACGCGCGTTTGAACGGGTGCGCTGCATCCGTCTGACCAGCATCATCGGCAATAGAAACCGAACCGTACCGCCAATTTTTGATCGCACCGCGAATTAGCTGCACACCCACCCATGCAAGGTAGGCACCGCCCGCATATTTGATAACCGTAAACACGCCCGGATAAGCCGCCAGCAGTGTTCCCACACCGGCCGCTGCCAGCACCATCAATACGGTATCGCCCACCACGACGGCGGCGGCTCCTTGATAACCAGCACGCACGCCACGCTTGGCCGCAACCGACAGCACGTACAGCGAATTCGGCCCCGGCAGCAGGATAATAAAAATCGTGCCGATGATGTAGGTGGTGAGGTCAGTGATGCCGAACATGATTAGGTAAATCCGATCTTGCGTTTGGGTTTTTTCGGCGGCGTTTTATCTTCAACACGCGCGTCCATCAATTCGCGAATCGCCTTGAAAACCACTGCAAATTGTTCGTCGTATTCGGCCTCCATGTCAGCAACTTTGCGCGCCAGTTCGCGATTGCCATCTATAAAACTGCGCATCTGCACGAATGCGCGCATGATTTCAATGTTGACGGCTACCGCGCGTTCGCTGCGCAGTACGCTCGAAAGCATTGCTACACCCTGTTCGGTAAATACCGAAGGCAGATAACGTGTTCCGCCCCGATTTGAGGTCACAAATTGTGACCTCAAACCACTAAACTCTTGTTCCGAAAGGGGAAACATAAAGTCGAGTGGAAATCGGGCTGCGTTGCGCCTTACCGCTTGCATAAGAACCTTGGTTTCGACGCCGTACAAACTGCCAGATCATGCGCAAACATGACGCGATGACCGCGAATAACCACAATCTTTGAAACGACAACTTCATACTCCACCAACGCTTGTTCCGCGGTAAGACGAGTTGCTGATTTCGCTGGCGGTTGCTTAACTACCACGCGCCGTCTCCATCATCACCACAAACTTGTCAAACAAATACCCCACCTCATGCGGCCCAGGGCTCGCTTCGGGATGTCCCTGAAAACTGAACGCGCGTTTATCGGTGCGTTCGATTCCTTGGCATGTGCCGTCGAATAACGATTTATGGGTGATGCGAACATTCGCGGGCAGCGTAGACTCATCGACTGCGAAGCCGTGATTTTGACTGGTGATATATACTTTTTTACTCAATAAATCCTGCACCGGATGATTCGCGCCGTGATGGCCGAATTTCATCTTCATCGTTTTCGCACCCGATGCGAGCCCCAGTAATTGGTGGCCCAAGCAAATACCGAATACGGGAACATCCTTGGCGATGATTTCTTGAATCGCTTTGATCGCGTATTCACATGGCTCAGGATCACCCGGCCCGTTGGAGAGGAATACGCCATCGGGCTTTAAGGCTAGCGCTTCAGCGCTTGATGTTTGCGCCGGTAGCACCGTAACTTTGCAACCGCGATCTGACAGTATGCGCAAAATATTATGTTTTACGCCGTAGTCGAATGCGACAACGTGAAATTTTGCATTCTCCATTGCTTTGAAACCCACGCCCAGCGCCCATGTTGACGCATTCCAGTCGTACGGTTTCGTCGCGGATACGACTTTCGCCAAATCGAGGCCGGACATATTGGGCGCGGCTTTGGCTAATGCTTGTGCTTTTTTAACCGCTGCATCATCGTGCGAGCCAACCAAAATACAACCATTCTGCGCACCTTTTTCACGGATCATTCTGGTAAGGCGACGGGTGTCAATATCCGCAATCGCGACCACGTTATTTCGCTGCAAATATTCCGGCAGCGTTTCCGTCATGCGCCAGTTCGATGCGAGCGTGGGCAGGTCGCGGATGATCAAACCTGATGCATACGCCTTATTCGATTCTGCGTCTTCGGGATTAGTACCCGTGTTGCCGATGTGCGGGTAAGTCAGCGTGACCATTTGCCCCATGTAGGACGGGTCGGTCAGAATTTCCTGATAGCCGGTCATGGCGGTGTTAAACACTACTTCGCCAACAGCGTATCCAGATGCACCGATTGAAGTGCCCTTGAATACCGAACCATCTGCAAGAACCAAGAGGGCGGGTAAGGTATTCAACAAGGGCGACTCCATGGAAAACTTGAGGGAAATCGTGGGCATAAAAAAAGGGAAAGGCCTCTGGCTAAAAACTAAAGCCCGGCGCTTTCCCGCGTTTTTGTTGCTTCGCGATTAAGAAAGAATTGTACCTGATATGGGTCTAAAGCGCAATTTGATTAAGGTCAGCGAAGCCCCAAAACATCGCGCATATCGAACAAGCCGACATTCTTATCGGCTAAAAATTTCGCGGCGCGCATCGCACCTTGCGCGTAGGTGGCGCGTGAGGATGATTTATGCGTGATTTCAATGCGCTCGCCCGGCCCGGCAAAAAATACCGTGTGATCGCCAATAATGTCGCCCGCGCGAACCACTGAAAAGCCGATGCTGCCGCGCTCGCGTGGCGTCGTGACATGGTGACGCTCATAGATCGCGACGTCACTCAACTTTTGCCCACGTGCGCTGGCCGCTACTTCGCCCAACGCCAATGCGGTGCCCGAGGGCGCATCGACTTTCATTTTGTGATGCGCCTCAAAAACTTCGATATCGTAATCCAGCCCCAGCGCTTTTGCAGCGGCTTCAACCAGTTGCAAACTCACATTCACGCCGATGCTCATATTGGGTGCAAATACGATGGCGATATGCTGCGCGAAGGCCTCGATCTGCTGTTTTTGCTCCGCGCTAAAGCCGGTGGTGCCGATGACGGCTTTCACACTATTTTTTTTACACAAAGCCAGATATTTCAGCGTCGCTTCGGGTCGCGTGAAGTCGATCAGCACATCAGCGCTTGCCAATGCGGCCTCAACGTCGCTATCACGGCCTAGCGCACTCGCGAGCTGTACATCCGCCGTATGGGTAGCTGCTTCAACCAACGTTTGTCCCATGCGTCCATTAGCACCAGCTACCGCCAACCGCAGCATGCTAACGCGCCCTACGATTTTGGTGGTGGGGTGGGAGCGCCTGGGGGGGTTGTCTTTGGCACCACGCGTTTGTCGCCGCCGCCGGTCAAAATCTCGACAGGCGATGCTTCACCGTCAATTTTCGACACCAGATCATTGGCAAACACAATCGTCACACGATAGCTTTGTCGGTCACGACCGAACGGCCCCAGTTTCGTGCCGCGATCATCGCTGAAAGCGTAATCCCAGCGATTGCCGTTGAAAACATCTTGTAGCAGCGGCGTGCCTAAAATATTTTTGACATCCACCCGATTCATGCCGGTTTTGACTTTTGCCAGTTGTTCTTGCGTGACCAAATTACCCTGCTGGATATCGATCTTGTGAACGCCATAGCCCGCGCACGCGGACACGCTTGCGATGGCGGCGACAGACAATAAAATTCTGATTGCAGCGTTTGAAATTGAACCCATGGCGACTTCCTCGTGAAATATCTCTCGATTATAACCGACGGCAACGCGATGAAAGCGCATCGGAACATCAACACCGAACGAGATCCGTTGCGCGCGAGTGCGCCCAAAAGGACTATGATTGACGCAACAGAATTTCCATCCGCTCAATTTTGCTGACCATGTCCATGTCCGACTCCAAAGATCTTCGCAATACCGGCCTCAAAGCGACCCTGCCACGCTTGAAAGTGCTAGAGCTATTCCACAATTCAAGCGAACGCCACATGACGGCGGAGGACGTTTTCAAAATCCTGCTAAATGAAAACGCTGACATTGGTTTGGCGACGGTGTATCGCGTGCTCACGCAATTCGAGCAGGCGGGACTATTGGTACGTCACCATTTCGAAAGCGGCAAAGCTGTATTCGAGCTGAACGAAGGCAGCCATCACGATCACCTGGTGTGCCTGCAATGCGGCAAGGTGGAAGAATTTTACGATCCAGAAATTGAAAAACGGCAGATAAAAATTGCCAAAGATCGCGGTTTTGATATTCACGATCATTCGCTCTATTTGTATGCAGATTGCACCAAACCAAAATGCCCGAATAAAAATTCGTCGCAGTCGAATTAAATATTTTTTGCGTCATCACCAACACCTATTCGTAGCGCGAGGCCATTTTGAACTTGCTAAAAATTTCGAAAATAATTGCTTTGGTTTTCCTGCTAGTGACTGCCCTCGCGCTCACGATCTGGCCGCAACGGTCTATCGAAGCCCGCGAGAAGCCGGCTGACGCGTCATCCGTTTCGCGCGATTTTCCGCTCGTGTTGGAGGCTGATTTGCCGAAGGAGGCGCGCGCCACGTTAGCGCTCATTGCCAAAGGCGGGCCGTTCCCGTACTCAAAAGATGGGGTGACTTTTTCGAATCGCGAAAGAGCGTTGGCCAAACAACCACGCGGCTACTATCGTGAATACACCGTGAAAACACCGGGTGCCAAAAATCGAGGCGCCAAGCGTATCGTGTGCGGCACGCCAAAATCATCCGCCCGTGAGTGCTATTACACCGACGATCATTACGCGACGTTTCGTAAAATCAAACCGTAGGAGATACGACGCATGCCTTCGCCCGAACTGACCCAACTTCTTGCCAGCGAGCATCCCAGCGGCGTTTATTGGTTAAAAACGCACGCCAGCGTTGCGGAACTACAGAAACATTCGCGCGCCAAATCGCTCTCGTTCTTTCACCTTGAGGGAAAGAAAATCGAGAAGAAAGACCAGTTTCTAAATCACGCTGCTGTGGCCATGAAATTCCCGGATCACTTTGGGAAAAACTGGGATGCGTTTTATGACTGCCTGACGGATATGGAGTGGGCGGAATCAAACGGCTACGTCATCTATTTTGATCACACCGATGGATTCGCCGATCATCACGAAAGCCAGCTTGAAACCGTCATTGAGTTATTTCAGGATGCGGTAGATTTCTGGAAAGGCGATGGAAAATCCATGCTGGTGCTACTGTCAGGCGATCACGCGCCGGCGGGTGTGAAGAAGTTATAAACACAAGCATTGGCGGGCGTTCTAGCCGCCAAGATAAATTTTTAAAACTCGTTTTCTACTGTGCTTCTTGGAGCATAAATGGCTGTAAAGTGGCGTGAATGCTGGCGTTTTGACTCAATCAATCAAATTAAAACATCAATACAGACGGTAATCCGCAGCCATTTATGCCCCAAACTGCACAGCAGTAAACGAGTTTCAATTTTTACCTCACCGCACCTTCGGTAATAGCAACGCTACCACCTAACGTGTTGCCGCTGCCCGCCAAGGCCTCTGAAAACATAATGTCGCCGTAGTAGGCGGTGACTTTTGAGCCGGTGGTGTTGGTGTCGGTCATGACGCCGACTGAAATTATTTTGCCGGGTTCTTCGCCGTAGGCTTGTCGATAGTCTTCCAGCACATCGCGCGTCAATGTCAGCCATTGCCCCACTCGTGTTGAACCACTTTCGGCAACAATCATTTTTGCGCGGCCTGAGTGGGCATTCTCCAGCACCGTGCCGACCGGCAGCTTGTTTTCCCAGATGTACATGATGGTGGCGTAGGGCATTTCGCGGCCGCTGAAAAGTTTCACCATGTCGGCCATGGCGCGGTCTTCGAAATCAAATTTCTTTTTGTCGCCATCGAAGGCAATCACGATGCGGACAGGCGAATCATCGGCATTGCGTCGGGTGTTATCTGCGGTGGGGATGAGTTGCGGGACTTTCCATCGCCAAGAAATATGGCGCTGTACCACGGGGTCAATGGAAACCTCTTGCAAAAGCCCGGAGGCAGCAGATTCAGATCGCGCTTCCAGCACCTGTGTGCCGTTGTCGTGAACGACTTTGTATTCGGTTTTTTTGAGCAGCCGTGACATGATCCACTGCTGCCAACCGGACGGCAAGCCATTCGCGGCTGGCGGCGACGCAAACGATGCGACACGATTTCCAGGCGCATCGCCTGATTCGTTAGCGGGAATGGAAGCACATCCTGACAGCGCCACGGAGATAATGGCCGACCAGAACACAAAGGTGCGCGCACTTACAATTTTTATCATGTTTAAACTGCTCCTCAACCGCAAACAACCCCTAATTCAATCAACTCTATGCCATTTACTCTGAACTCGCAATCAAAGCCGCGTTGCCGCCAGCGGCGGCGGTATTCACGGTGAAGGTTCGCTCTGCGGCGAATCTAAACAAATAATGCGGGCCACCTGCTTTGGGGCCGGTACCACTCAAACCTTCGCCACCAAACGGCTGTACACCCACCACTGCGCCAATTTGATTGCGATTCACATACACATTACCCACGCGGGCGCGGGCGCGGATGGCGGTGATCGTTTCTTCAATTCGCGAGTGGATCCCTAGGGTCAAACCATAACCACTCGCATTAATCTGATCGACGACTTCCATCAATTTTTCACCTTCGAACGAATACACATGCAATATCGGGCCGAACACCTCAGACTTTATGGCATCAAATGCAGGAATCTCGAACGCACACGGTGCGAAAAAATACCCGCTGGTGATTTCGGGCGGTAATTTCGTCTGGCCGATTTTGGAAAATTCGCGTGCCATTTTTTCACGATGCGCGATCAACATGTCGAGCGCTTCGCGATCAATTACCGGGCCAATATCGGTATCGAGTTTGGCCGGATCGCCGACCCGCAATTCGTCCATTGCACCTTTGAGTAAGGTCTTAATGCGCGGCGCAATATCGGCTTGAACACACAAAATTCGCAACGCTGAACAACGCTGGCCAGCGCTGTTAAACGCGGAGGCAATGACATCGTTGATCACTTGCTCAGGTAGCGCCGATGAATCAGCAATCATCACGTTGAGCCCGCCCGTTTCGGCGATGAACGGAATGATCGGCCCGGGCCGACTCGCCAGCGCGCGATTGATCGCTTGCGCTGTATTGGTGCCGCCGGTAAAGACCACGCCGGCAATGCGCGGATCGGCCACCAGCCTCGCGCCAATGGTTTCGCCGCGGCCTGGAACGAGCGCAATGGCTTCTTTGGGCATGCCGGCATCCAGCAGCAATTTCACGGCTTCAAAAGCGATGATGGGCGTTTGCTCGGCAGGTTTTGCGACCACTGCATTGCCAGCCGCAAAGGCGGCAGCAATCTGGCCCAAGAAAATCGCCAGCGGAAAATTCCACGGCGAGATTGCGGCGAATACGCCACGACCTGTGAGCGTTAATTCATTCGATTCACCGGTGGGACTCGTCAGGGTCTCGGAGGCACAAAAATGTTTACGACACAGTGCCGCGTAGTAGCTACAGAAGTCAGCCGCTTCGCGAACTTCGCCTAGCGCGTCAGGCATGGTTTTACCGGCCTCTTTTGCCATCAGCGCAATAAAGAAACCGCGCCGCTCCTCCAATAAATCCGCGGCGCGGTCCAGAATCTCTGCGCGCGCTTCACCCGGTAAACCGTTCCATTTCGACGCGATATCGCAACTCAAATCCAGCAGCGCATCATCGGCGTTCTCCACCACGCCAATTTTGCTCAGGTGAGTAGGATCAAACGCATTCGCAGGCACACCGCGCATGGGCACACCGGCGATCAGCGGGCGGGCAATAAAATTATTCGCCACCAGTACCGGCGCCATTTCTTCAAGCAACACATTCGTTGCCATAACATCGGAAAAACTGAAGCCGGACGAATTGATACGCGGCACGTTTGATGTTTGAAATAAATTCTGCGGCACGGGTAATTTGGGATTGGCTTTCAGTGCATTTTTTTCACATGCAGCAATTGGATCGGCAATCACATCATCAATAGAAACATCGGAATCAGCGATGCGATTCACGAAGGAAGAATTAGCGCCGTTCTCCAACAAGCGTCGCACCAAGTAAGGCAGCAAATCTTCATGGCTGCCGACCGGCGCGTAGACGCGGCAGGCATACCCGCCTGCGGCCTCGCGCGGGCGGGCCAACACGGCGTCATACAACTCCATACCCATGCCATGCAAACGCTGAAACTCTAACTGGTTTTCAGCTACGGCGCGCCGCATGATCGTGGCGACGGTATGCGCATTGTGGGTGGCGAATTGGCAATAAAACGCTTCAGGCCGCGCGAGCATTTTTGCTGCGCAAGCCAGATACGAAACATCGGTATTTGCCTTCCGCGTGAACACCGGATAATTGGTAAAACCCTGCATCTGCGCGCGCTTGATTTCGGTATCCCAGTACGCGCCTTTAACCAGGCGGGTCATGATTCGGCGGCCATGTTTTTGCGCCAATTCGGTCAACCAATCGATCACGTGACTGGCGCGTTTTTGATACGCTTGCACAGCGAGACCCAGGCCTTCATAACCTGCAAATCGTTTGTCCGCATAAATCGTAGCAAAAATATCGAGTGAGATTTCGAGACGCTCGGCTTCTTCTGCATCGAGGGTTATGCCGATGCCACCATCACGCGCCATCTCGGCGAGTTTCATTACTTTCGGCAGCATTTCCGCCATCACGCGTTCACGCTGCGCGAACTCATAACGCGGATGCAGTGCGGATAATTTCACTGAAATGCCGGGTGCCGCAAAAACGGATTTTGCTGATTTCGCATAGCTAGAAATCGCGGAGATCGCATCTTGATACGCCACGAAATAACGTTCTGCATCGGCCGACGTCATGGCACCTTCGCCAAGCATATCGAACGAATGGCGATACGATTTTTGGTCGTCGGAAATGGAGCGTTTCAGCGCTTCTTCAATATCGCGACCCATCACAAATTGCTCGGCCATGAGCCTCATACCCTGGCGCAGTGCGGTGCGCACAATGGGCTCACCCGCGCGCGCGGCAAGCCGCGTAATCCAGCCACCTACATCGGCCACGCTCGTGGGATTAACCGACACCAATTTGCCGGTGAGCATCATGCCCCACGTGCCCGCATTCACCAGCAGCGAGTCGGACGCGCCAAGATGTTTGTTCCAGTCGCCCTGCGCGAATTTATCTTTGATTAATTTGTCGGCGGTCGCGGCGTCAGGAATACGCAGCAACGCTTCGGCCACGCACATGAGTAATACGCCCTCCTGCGTCGAGAGATCGTATTGCGTGAGAAATGACTGCATGCCGACATTTTGTTTTTGCCGACTGCGGACAGACTCCACCAACGACCGCGCGGTCGCCTGAACACTGGCGTTGGCGTCATCGCCAAGCTTTGCCGTGGCGATGAGGCTATTGAGCGTGGTGTCTTCATCCGCAAGAAACGATTCACGTAGTGCGGTAAAGGCGGCGGCGTTATTGGCGACGACGATACCGTCGAGCGATGGTGAGGATACGGGTGACGGCGAGGCATTTGGTGAGCTATTCAGTAACGCGTTCATGGTGGCGAATCATCCTGAAATAATATTCAAGAATTATCGCACTCGTCGCCTTACCCTGCGTGGGTCAATTAAAACAACGAATTAAAACAAGGCTCCTTGAACGGGCTTTCCTGGGACAACAAATCGACTCGTATCGAGACGTTGAATTTCTCGCCTGCCCTGATTGTTCAGATCAAACCGCGCGCATGCCTTGGCGAAACGCTGGCGCAGCAGCTCCGCAAAGATACCTTGCCCGACCATGCGTGTGCCGAAGTTGGGATCATTGTCGCGCGCAATGTCACGTCCCCCGCGCATTTCCTGCACGCGTGACATCACGTGTTCAGCCTTAAGCGGGAAATGTTGTTGCAACCAGTGACGAAATAACTCCTTCAGCTCCCACGGTAAGCGCAGCAGTACATAGCCGGCTGTGCTGGCACCCATTTGGCGGCCAGTTTCGAGCAGATTTTCCATTTCGTGATCGGTGAGAAATGGGATAACGGGTGCCACGTTAATGCCGACGGGAATCCCGGCAGCAGCAAGCGTTTTAATCGCCTGCATGCGCCGCGCGGGTGCGGCCGTGCGCGGCTCCAGATAGCGTGAAATATGATGGTCTTGCGTGGTCACAGATAATGTGACGTGAACCAGATTGCGCGCAGCCATCGGCACCAAAATATCGAGATCGCGCTCAATCAATGCAGACTTTGTAATCAGGCCTATGGGCTGATTGAATTCGCTGGCGATTTCCAGCAATCGGCGCGTAATTTTGTATTCCCGCTCGCAGGGCTGATAGGCGTCGGTATTGATGCCCAGGCTAATTACGTCGCAGCGATAGTTTGGTTTTGATAACTCCGCGCGAAGTAATTCTGGTGCATTTACTTTGGCAAAAATGCGCGTTTCAAAATCGAGGCCGGGCGATAAGCCAAGGTAGGCGTGACTGGGGCGGGCGAAACAATAAATGCAACCGTGCTCGCAGCCACGATAAGGGTTCACCGAATAACGAAACGGGATATCAGGCGAATCATTTTCTGTAATGATCGATTTCGCAATTTCGCGCGCGACCACTGTTTTTGGCGGGGCGGGGCCGTCATCATCCTCAGCATTGCCAGACGGCGGCTCTTGCCAGCCATCATCGAAGGCTTCACGCTGCCACCGCTCAAATCTACCTTCGATATTGAGCGCCGCGCCACGTCCTTTGAGCGCTTGATCTCGATGACTACCAATGGCACGGTTAGTGGCGGGGAGAGACATATGCACCTTCAAACAAGAAATCTACAGAACTGAATAAATATACAGTATTAGATTTTTGTTTGGAAGTACTTTTTAAAAAATCTGTTTTAAAAATTTATTACGCGGGACGCCCTAACTTGAACCAATCAAATTTGCGTGTCACCAGCATGACCACCGCGAGCACAACAAACAACAGCAATGAACCCAGCACGAGCGCGTTATCTTCAGACAACAACAGGCCGTATAACACGCCATAAAGAGCGGTGAGTGATGCGCCGAATGCGAAGCCATACGCAGCACCGCCCAGCACATGCGAGAGGTAATAGGCAATGAGTGAAATGCAAGCCGCACTCGCCGAAAGATAGGCCAACAAAAACGGAATATGCTCTGACAAGCTCACCAATAGCAAAAAGAAAATCGCGAGTGCCAGACCAACGAGCCCATATTGGAGCGGATGAATGCGCAAATTTTTCATCGTCTCCAGCAGAAAAAACGCGGCAAAAGTAAGCACCACAAACAGGATGCCGTACTTCACGGCACGCTCAGCTTTGAGATAAATATTGACTGGCTCGATGAAGGCGACATCGAAAGTTTCGAGTTGTGACGACTGCATATTGCCACGCTCATTTGGCAAGCCTAGTTGCATAACGAGCGCCGCATTTTTGCTGGAAAGTTGCGACACTTCCCATTTCGCAACAAAACCCTTTTCATCAATCTGTTTGGAGGTCGGCAAAAATCGTCCACCAAAATTGGGATGCGGCCACGCTGCGCGAAGCTGCACGGTGGTGGTTTTTCCCATGGGCGCAATCGATAGCATGCTGGTGCCGGCGAGATCGAGCCTCATCGTCAGGTCATGCGAATGTGCCTCACCCACGTCAAGCGCGCCAATGCTGGCGTTCAGGCCATCGCCTAACGCGGGCCAATTCGCGTTGTTTGACACCTCAATTGCGGCCGTATCCCATGTAATCTGTGGCGTGCCGCGCAAGCCACGAACATCCGAAAGGCCAACAGCGACATAGGCTCTGCCAGGTATAAGTCGTTTGGTGGCGTGTTTTGCATCGATACCCGTTCCCAAATTAACGGGCACATTAAAACGCGCTTTCCATATGCCTGTGGTCTGATACAGCAGCGATTTATAGAGCCCCTTATATTTTTCTTCTATGCCGACATCGCCGTTGTAGTCGAGGATCTCCGGCAAAAATACCGCATGATTATTCGAGTTGCTCCAATGCGTTTTCTCGCGCCCTTTATCGTCCGTCGTCACTACTAATTCGCTGACGACATACGGAACAATTAGTAACGGCCCGGCGATACGCTGCGGCCCCGTTGATGTGGTGGCGATGGTGTCTTCGACTTGACGCTGTAAATGCTGCCGATCAGAAACTACGCCTTGCACGAGCGCGAGTGGAATCCATAGCGCCAAGATGAGTAGCGCAATGACAAGAACACGAAGCAGTAGAGATTTTTGCAAGATAGGTTCCATTAATTTTATTGGATGAGTGGCCCAGAGGACGCCTGCTATTTGTCGTGATACATACAGGCGTCCGGCTCCGAGGTTCTTTTTAGCGCGCACTGTTGTTGCGCGCTATTACGTTCACTGCTGGCGATTAGCAATGCGCGTTTTTGAAATTGGCGCGGCCATTTCCCAGGCAAATTTGATTGCTGCTGCGGGAGCTAGTGATGGCGAAAACCATGACAAACCGGTGATGCCTTGTGCGGATTCTTCCAACGTCACATCGGCTGGCATGTCATTCAAACGTTTGGGTTTTGCACCAACCCATTCCACCCAAACGGTGCCGCTGGTGAGGTTTGGTTTGGTTGCTGAAAACGTCTCGGTTTCCACAGCGTTCAGCGCAAGATCGAATTCATGTAATCCATTCTGAAACTGCGTGTTGATTGAATAAGTGTATTCAACGACCACCGTTTCATTCGGCACTAAATTCATTATTTGATCCGTGGATATCGTGCCCTCGTCGTTCCACATCATGAGCGCATCTTGGCGATTGAATTTGTTCATCTCCTGGCGGCTCATGCCAGCAAAATCATCCATGGCCAGTACTTTTCCGCTTAATATTTTTTCTGGCGTATGCGCCTTGAGTGCGATTAACTTCGCGCTCGGCGGCAAAGTAGCCTCAAAAAATGCGGTCGTTGGCCCCTCAGCTGGCATCAGATAAGTTTGCATAATGCGTACCTCGGCAGTATTACCGTCGATCTTCACGAGCCAGTCACGTTCAACCGCGTCAACAGGCTCACGATCACAACCGCCGCCGATGTATAAGCCGCCTACCGTGGGCTGTAGTGCCTGAGCTGATGTCGCTTTCACCACCGCATTTTTTGGCAACACTTCGGCCTCAGCGCTACTGGAAAGCGCCAACGCCAAACCGGCGACCACGACACTGGCCCCCACACCCGAGGCTACCGCCGCTGCCAACATCTTTAAAAAATCTCGCGGCGCGAAAGATGGCGCCGCCGACGAAGCAGAGTGTGCTTTATCAGAATTGATCGTTGCTGCAATATCGGTGGATGAGGAAATCATGTTCATGTCGCGCTCCTGTTGATTGAGTATCGTGTCCCAGACTTGGTTTTAGTGCGCTGGGATGTTGCTATTGAGCGCTGCAAAAGAGACCGATTTAAGGCTGATGCGGTGGCAGAAATCGGATGGATTGTGGCGAAATAAAGGCATGCGCTGCCCATACGCGGCGGACGAGTTCGGTTCCGGTATAGTCAAATTCACAAATAATCTGGAAAAATTGAATATGCAGAAACGAATTGCAATAGTCGAAGACGACGCACTTATTCGCCAGAATTACTCAGACGCGATGGTGCGCAGTGGCTATGAGGTGGCGGCGTTTGCGTCGCGCGGGGAGGCGATGTCGGTATTGCGCACACGCTTGCCCGATTTGGCGGTGCTTGATATCGGGCTGGGGGACGAGGCTGATGGCGGCTTTACACTTTGTCGCGAGTTACGCGCGCTATCAGCAACGCTGCCGATTATTTTTTTGTCCGCACGCGATAGCGATATCGATATTGTTTCAGGGCTCAGATTAGGCGCGGATGACTATGTGACCAAGGATGTGAGCATGCCGCATTTGCTGGCGCGAATCGCCGCACTTTTTCGCAGGCTCGAGGCCTTGCGCCAGCCTACGCGTGCGGAAGATGTACTTCACCGTGGCGATTTGACGCTCGATATCAATCGTCTTTCGATCACATGGAAAGGTGACGAAGTGGTGCTGACCGTGACCGAGTTTTGGATGATTCATGCGCTCGTTAAATTTCCCGGTCACGTTAAAAATCGCGATCAGTTGATGCGTGAAGCAGAGCTTACGGTGGACGAGAACACAATCACATCGCACATGAAACGTATCCGCAAAAAGTTTATTGCGGCGAATGAATCGTTTGATGAAATAGAGACCGTTTACGGTATGGGATATCGGTGGAAGGTATGAGCATGTTGGTAGTTTATGATCAAATTTCGGCTGTCGAAGTGACTCGCTTTATCAAGTGAAAATCCCCGCTTTTCTTTTCAGCATTCGCGCAAAGCTTTTTCTGGTGTCGCTGATTCTATTGCTGATTCCCCTCATAGGCTTTCGATTTGTGCAGGAGATGGAAGGCTATTTGCGGGATGGGCAGCAACAGGTGCTGTTAAGCGCGGCGCGCATTTTATCGTCGACACTATCGAACCGACCAGACTTGATGGGAAGAGCTCAAGCAAACCAGAACGCAGTGACAGCGGAGGAGCTTGAGCAGCGACGCCTTGTTAGCGTTGTCGGCAGCCGCGATCCAGAGCTTGCGGCGGCGCTGGGAAAAACTTATGAACAATCGGAATCTATTGAGCGCTTGCTGTCAGGCGTTGCCAATGATGGCGCAAGAATTTGGGTGGTTGATTCGCGCATGGTGGTGCGTGGTCTGGAAGGTAGCCTAAACGACCGACCGCCTTTAAAGTCCGGGGCTGCGACTGAAAGTAAGGGCGTTGTTACTTGGTTTCGAGGCATTTATCAAGCAACGATCCGGCCGTCACTAGGCACGACGAACCAATCTACTTCTGGGCTGGTTGTTGAAGAAACGAGTGCCGTCACACGCTCTGTCATGGCACAAGTGGATCGGGCGCTAACCGGGCAGTCCACAGCTGGGATAAGACAAGCCGCACGCGATGGAATTCTTGTGCAATTTGCTACGCAACCGATTTGGTTGGGGGACGACATTGTGGGCGCTGTAGTGGTTGAAGAGTCTGACCGCAACAGCCGTTCAATCAAGGCCGCAGGGCTCGAGGCTCTCCTCGCGATGACGTTAGTGATTTTTCTAGTTGGCTTCGTTGCACTCATGTTTTTTGCGTGGCGTTTGGCCTTTCGAGTGCGACGTCTACAAATTGAAGCTGATCGTGCGATTGATGCGCATGGGCGTATTACTGGCGCTATATCAGGTGCTGCTTCACGAGACGAAATTGGCGCACTTGCTGTTACGCTCGAAGATATTCTAAGTCGCTTGAAGCGGTACAACAACTACCTCGAGCAAATGGCCGCGCGACTGTCGCACGAATTACGAACACCAGTGGCTGTCGTTCGATCATCGCTCGATAATTTGCGCCTGTCTTCTCTTACCGAGCCGGATCGGGTTTACATCAACCGCGCAGATGAGGGCATTAAACGTCTTTCGAATTTAATTTCTCGCATGTCCGAGGCAAGCCAGCTTGAACAGTTCTTGCGCGGCGCGGAGCGGGAATTATTTGATATCGACGCATTGGCAACGGGCTGCACCGAAGGTTATCGAGCTGCGTATCCACATCATCGTTTTAATCTGAATACTGCAGGGAAACCTGTGCTGGTATCAGGTGTAGCGGACGCAATAGCTCAGCTACTCGACAAGTTAATCCAAAACGCAATCGATTTTGCTGCTCCAGATTCACCTATTACCGTTTCTATTGCGCTTCGCGGACAACGAGTTGTACTCAGTGTGGAGAATAAGGGAGCAGTATTACCTGAGACAGTTTTATCGCAACTCTTTACTTCGATGGTGACCAGTCGCCAAGGTAGCGCGGCGCAGGACGGGCACTTGGGGCTCGGCCTTTATATCGTCAAAATCATCGTGGATTTTCACGGCGCTGTTGTTCGTGCCAGCAACTTGGCCGATGTGAGCGGCGTACGGTTTGAGGTAGACCTGCCAACATAAATTCAAAACCAACAGAAATGCGGCGACCATTCAGGGGGCTTTTAGTAATCTTTCGCAGGACATTAAAGTAGTTATCAAGAATATCTCTCCAACGGGGTAGTGAGCTATGAAAACTTACAAGCAAGCTTGGCAAGACTACGCTCAAGGGCAATTGCCGGGGTACGAATATGTTCTTTCCGTAGACAGAGAATCAATGTTCGACATTCAAGACTAACCCAACCAATACAGGAGCGGCTTAACAGCCGCTTTTGCCCGAAGACACCCGCCAATACTAGGGTTTACTTATTTTATTGCAATGACGGGCGAACAAATCGTCTTCTGCTCATCCGCAATCGGCCCAATCGGCATAAAAAATCCCTTATGCCCTTTGATCGCTTCGAACGCATTTGCATCAAAATTTTTATAAGCCACACACACGCGGATTTTTGCTATTGGTTTGGGCATGGGGTGTGGTGCGCCGCTGCCCGGAAAACCCATGTAGGGGCGATTTTGGGTGATGGTTTCGAGCGTGGCTTGCCAAGTGGTTGAGACGGAAGCGCCGGCCGCGAGTACCGTCGCAGCAGTGGTGATCGGCACGGTGGGATTCGGGTCGGGTAGCGGATACGCTTTTTGTACCAGCGTCACGACACCTTCGCCATCCGCTTCGACAAAAAATAGTCCGCGTTGCGGCTCACGAGTGGTGCCACCGTTCATGAGCGCGAGCGGGGTTGTGCCGCTATTACGCAAGCGAATAGTTAACTTAAGGTCGGTCAAGCCGTCACTCGGTTGCAGCGCGCCCGATACTTTTATCGACAGCGGGCCGGTGGTTTCTTCGACCGGTTTTAAGACTATTGATTTCACTGGCTTGGTTGATTTGGTTTTGTTGGTTGGTTTCGTCGCAGCGGATTCTTCGTTGGCAGTCGAGTTTGCATGCGCCATATTAAAACCGGCTGCGTGTATGGCAGCAGCGAGTAGTGCGAAGTAAATTGCATGGCTGAACCAGAATGGTGGCATCTTCGTAACAGACATTACCCCCATCCCACCCTTCGACCAACGGAAGTCCCAGTGGGGCCCCCGCGAGCGGGGGAAGGAGCAGTTTGGTGAGCCATTAAATAAGTCGCATCAATTACGGAAGGCTACATTAAAAAACGTAGCTGGCCCGATCCGGCAAACCCAACTCGCGGCGCAAACCATTTTCAGTAATTTCAATCGGCATGTCGCGCGTTTTTGCGGTGGCGGGATTGTTATCCCAATCATGCAGCAGGCCGTCGTTCGGCAGGCCGACAGCTTGCCGTTCAGCATTGTTGATGCCCACGTCCTTGCGGTCATTGGCGGGATCGTTGCCATTTGTTCCCTGGTAGCGACCGGCTTGCATGGTGCCGCTGGTGTCGTTATAGGCGTGCGCCATCTCGTGATACAGCACCACAATCGGCGCTGGGAATTCGGGAATCACGAAGCTGGTGTTCAAGCGAATATCGGCATTGGTGCCGACACCGGCGTCGCCGTTAGCCTTCAAGAAACGATCATTGTATTTGGCTGGGCTGTCGCCGGGGCGCAATGTCGGAATCGCAAATCCATTCTGCTCGTTTTGCAATTCTTTAATCGTGACTGTATTGCCGCCCGTGGCCGCACTAGCTGCAGCCGCGCCATCAAGACGCTGCAACATATTGCGCGCGGTCGGGCTGCTACGCATCATCTCGATATCGGACTCAATCCGTTCAACAAAATCTGCGGAACCTTCAATGCGCAAACCACGACTGCCGGGCGTACCATTCAAATCAACATTGACTACTTGTGTTGTCGCACCGCGGCCATTCGCGGTCGTGTCGGTTGCGGTTTGCACGAAAGCTCGATCACTGCCGGAGCGATTGGTGATCGAATCTTTGCCTTGGCCGCTGTACACGATATCGTTGCCGCTGCCGCTTTCAATTGCGTCATCACCAACGCCGCCGGAAATAATATCTTTGCCCGAGCTACCGTTCAATTTATCGTTACCGCGACCGCCTTCGAGATAATCGGTGCCGGCATTGCCGGTGATATTGTCAGCACCTTCGCCGCCATACAAAACGTCGTTACCATTGCCGCCGGTAATGGTGTCGTCGCCCGCACCCGCGTACACGTAATCGTTACCGCCACCACCGCGAATGTTGTCGTTGCCGATGCCACCTTCGATGATGTCGTTGCCACCGCCGCCGGTCAGCGTGTCGTTACCCGCGCCGCCTGCCATCGTAATATTCAGCTTGACGTTTTCATCTACAAAAATAGTATCGTCACCGCCGTTGGTGCGAATCGTCACGCCTTGTCCACGTGCTGCACTTAAATTATTCAGCTCACCATTCACGTTAAATGCGACCGAGCCATTGGCATTCAATGAAACTTTGATGTTGTCATTTTTTGCGGCGGTTTCCAATACTAGTTGATCACTGGTGACATTGTTTTGATCGTCATAAGTAATCTCGCGTTTGATCTCAACTTCGGGTGTGGTTTTAATCGCAATCGTCTCAATCCGTTTGCCGTCGGTGGTCTGCGATTCGGTTGCGCCGGGATTGATGACGGCTGGATTCGCCTGCGATGGTCCCGCATGATCTTCACCAGGACGCGTGCCTTCCCAATATCCCGTGGCACCATTGGACTGAGGACTGGCGGCTGGGTTGGACTGCGCGGCGGCGATACTCATGACGACCTCGTAAAAAAATATCAAGGTGTCAGCTTACAAGTGAGCGATGCGAGTGGATAGATAGGGCATGCCCTATATGGGGTTTACCCTATCGGGATCGGATCAGGAAATAACGCATCTGCCGACCAAATTTTTTAGTGCAAAATAATCACATGTCCACGACCGCCACCACGGCCACAACTGCCATGATTACCCCGCTGCAAGCGCTAAATCTTTGGGCACCGATTGTCTGGCTGAAAACGAACGTTTATGCTTATCCAACACTCGAAGTGATGCACATCGTTGGCATTGCGCTGGTGTTTGGCACATTGTGGATTGTTGATTTGCGGCTGCTGTTGCGCATCAACGCGTTGGACAAATTGGATGCGCGGCTATTGGCGAAAGCGCTGCTGCCGTGGACGATTGTTGGATTTGTGTTGGCGGCGATGACCGGGCTCACAATGTTTGTTTCGCGCATCGGCGATTTGATTTCGAACCTCGCGTTCATTATTAAAATGTGTTTGTTGTTTACCGCGGGAACGAATGCAGCGATCTTGCATGCGCGTGGGCCGCTCGATGATGAAAATATGGTCACGCGAATTCAGGCGGGTGTATCGATTTTGATTTGGATTGCGGTGATTACCTGCGGGCGCTGGATCGCTTATGTTTAGATAATTTCTTGAAGGAGATGACATGAAACGCAGAGCTTTTTTAATGACGTTGCCCGCCTCGGGCATGGCGCTGGCAATGGCTAAAAATTCGCTTGCTCATCACGGCTGGAGCAGCTTTGATGAATCAAAACCGATTTATCTTGAAGGTAAAGTGAAATCACTCAAGTGGCAAAATCCGCACGCGGAAATGACAATTACGTTGGCCAGTGATCTAAAGCTTCCCGCCGATCTTGCGAAGCGCGCCGCCCCTGCGCAGACCAATCCAGTGGACGGCGCGAAAGTTCTCGCTGGCGCTGCACTGCCGAAAAAACGCGGAGATTGGGTATTGGAGTTATCCCCGATGACAAGAATTGAGGCGTGGAAAATTAGCGAGCCGAAAGTCGGCGACACGATTGCTGCAGTGGGCTTTACCTTCAAAGATGAAAAAGGCGCGTCAATCGCGCGGATTGAATATTTGATTGCGGGCGACAAAATTTACGGATTGCGGTCGATGCCGGTTTGATAATCGAGTCGCAGGATTAAAGTCACAAACACCAACACAGGCGCGGCGAATGAAGCACAAATGCTCCAATCGCCTCGCCCGTGTTAGTGTTTTATTGTCGTGCTCCAGCACCCGCCGCACTGAATTTACGCCAAGTCGTAACGATCAAGATTCATTACTTTGTGCCATGCTGCCACGAAATCACGCACAAACACTTGCTGCGAATCACTGGCCGCGTAGACCTCGGCAAGTGATCGCAGTTGCGAGTTCGAGCCGAATACGAGATCCACCACCGTGCCGGTAAGCTTGAGCGCGCCGGTCTTGCGGTCGCGTCCCTCGAGCACGAATTCTGAATCAGCAGACTTCTGCCATTTCGTATTCATGTCGAGCAGGTTGACAAAGAAATCATTGGTCAGCTCACCGGTGCGCTGACTGAATACGCCGTGCTTGGCTTCACCCACGTTCGCGCCCAACGCACGAAGGCCACCGACTAGAACGGTCATCTCCGGTGCCGTCAGCGTTAGCAGATTTGCCCGGTCGATGAGCATCTCAGCCACAGCGGCTTCCTGACCCGAGCGAACGTAATTGCGAAAGCCGTCAGCAATCGGCTCCAACACGTCAAACGATTCAGCATCTGTGTTGGCTTGCGAAGCATCGGTGCGACCCGGCGAGAACGGCACTGTCACGTTGTGACCGGCTTTCTTCGCCCCAGCCTCAACCGCCGCACAACCGCCCAGCACGATGACATCCGCCAGCGAAACCTTTTTGCCACCAGACTGCGCTGCATTAAACGCTTTCTGAATTCCTTCAAGCGTCGCCAATACTTTCGCCAGTTCAGTCGGCTGATTGACCGTCCAATCTTTTTGTGGCGCCAAGCGGATGCGCGCGCCATTTGCACCGCCGCGCTTGTCGCTGCCACGGAAAGTCGATGCAGACGCCCAAGCCGTGGTGACCAACTGGGCGACGGACAAGCCGGATGCAAGGATTTTCACTTTCAGTGTGGCAATATCCTGCGCATCAATCAGCGGATGATCGACCGCCGGAACCGGGTCTTGCCAGATCAGTTCTTCCTTGGGCAACAACGGGCCGAGGTAGCGCGAGATCGGCCCCATATCGCGGTGCGTGAGCTTGAACCACGCGCGGGCAAACGCATCGGCG
>JANMQR010000229.1:0-6698 GCA_031370625.1 Burkholderiales bacterium
GGAGGCTGAAGAACTAGGCCTGGAGCGGGGTTTCCCTGAAGTTGGCCCGCAGGCGATGCACGGTATCGAGATCAGCCCCTACGCCGCCGAGCTCGCCAAAGTAACGGTGTGGATTGGCGATATTCAGTGGATGCTCAAACATGGTTTTGCGCCGAGTCGTGAGCCGATTTTGAAAACGCTGGATCAGATTCAGTGTCGTGATGCGTTGATGGATATTCATGAAGAAAAGATCGTGGAGGATGGACGCGAAATTATTCGCGAAATCACGAAACCAACTTCGTGGCCGGTAACGGACGCGATCATCGGCAATCCACCGTTTCTCGGCGGCAGCAAAATGCGCGAGCAGCTCGGTAACAGCTACACCGAGAATTTACGTCACATGTATTTGCATAGCGTGCCCGGCGGGGCGGACTTGGTTTGTTACTGGTTTGATAATGCATTGGCGATGGTGAGGCACGGCGCCGGCACAGGCCGACCTACGCGTGCGGGCTTGGTGGCAACGAATTCAATTCGCCAATCTACCAATCGTCCGGTATTGGAACGCATCGTCGCGGAGGGAGAAATTTATAATGCGTGGAGCGATCAGGAGTGGGTGAATGAGGGTGCGGCGGTGCGAGTGTCGATTGTTTGTTTTGAAGGCAACGCCTCCACCCTTCACCGCCATATTGAACGCAGTGAAATATCTGCTGTTATCGGCAGCGAGGAAACTTCAACAGCAGATTCCTCGGCAAAAGCGCCTCGGAATGACAAGTTTTTGGATGGGCGCGTCGTAGCGCATATCAATGCGGATTTGACGGGTGATGACGTGGGTGCAATTGCGTTCGACATCACGCAGGCAAAGCCGCTCGAAGAAAATGCAGGCATGAGTTTTCAGGGTTCGCAAAAAATTGGCGCGTTCGACATTGAAGGAGACCTAGCACGCAAATGGTTGAAGTCACCGAACCCGCATGGCAAACCGAATGGTGATGTGCTGAAGCCGAGCTGGAATGGGATGGATGTAACGCGACGACCGCGCGATGGGTGGATCATCGATTTCGGAACCGTAATGAACGAATCCGAGGCGGCGCTTTACGAGATTCCATTTCGTTATTTAGTAGAAAGCGTGAAGCCGGAGCGCGAAAAAAACAATCGCGAAACTTATCGCAAAAATTGGTGGCGACACGGCGAACCGAGACTTGCTATGAGGGCAGCTTTGTCAACAACACCAAACTTTATTGCTATTTCTGCTCACACAAAACATCACGTTCTAGTTCGCTTACCAGTTTCAGTGCTACCGGACAAAGCGTTAATTGTATTTGCTTCATCAAGCGACGCATTCTTTGGACTGCTTCAAAGTAGATTTCATGAGACTTGGGCACTTAGGATGGGATCATCTCTCGAAGATCGTCCTCGCTACACGCCAACCACCTGCTTCGAAACCTTCCCCTTCCCCGAAGGCCTCACCGCCAATCTGCAGCCCGCGCACTACACCAATCCGCATGCCGCCGCTATCGCCACTGCCGCAGCACGCTTGAATCAGCTCCGCGAAAATTGGTTGAATCCGCCGGAGTGGGTGGATGTGGTGCCGGAAGTGGTCGCGGGTTATCCCGACCGCATCATCCCAAAACCCGAATTCGCCAAAGCGATCAAAGAGCGCACGCTAACCAATCTCTACAACGCTCGCGCCAAAGGCGAAGTGCAATGGCTCGACGATGCGCATCGCGCGCTTGATGACGCTGTGGCGGCGGCCTATGGCTGGGTGGATTATTCGTGTGACATGGCGGATGACGAAATATTGCGGCGATTGTTGGCGCTGAATTTGGCGCGGGCTTGAACTTGTGTCAGTGGTGTAAAATTCAGACATGTTTTTTTCAATCAGGAAACCAATATGAACACCACGAAAATCATTAGCGCAATCGTCGCGGTATTTGCACTCACCGTCGGCGCTAACGCGCACGCCAAGTGCGATAACTGCGGCACCGTGACGACGGTTAAAACGATCAAGGTAAAAGGTGAAGGCACCGGCCTGGGTGCTGTTACCGGCGGCGTACTTGGCGGCGTGCTGGGCCATCAAATTGGTGGCGGGCGCGGCAAGGATGTGGCGACTGTTGCCGGTGCCGCCGGTGGTGCCTACGCGGGCCATCAGACCGAGAAGAATATGAAATCGAGACTGCGCTATCAGGTCGGCGTGAAACTTGAATCCGGTCAATCGCGCACGTTCACGTTTAATTCTGCGACCAGCTATAAAGTGGGCGACAGAATCAAAGTTGATGCGGGGAAATTGGTTCGGCAGTAACACTGAACTATAAAGATAAACACTACCATTGGCGGGCTTTTTAGAGCAAAAATGCTCCAAAATGCCCGCCAATGCTAGAGTTTAATAGCAGGCATTCATGTCGCTACAAAAATTATTCGGCATCGAAATCCCGATCATTCAAGCACCAATGGCGGGCGTGCAGGACCATCGGCTTTGTGTTGCAGTATCGAACGCGGGGGGCTTGGGTTCGCTGCCTTGCGCGATGCTGAGTCTGGATGCGCTCCGCCGCGAATTAGTGGCGATAAAAGCACAAACGTCGCGCCCGTTTAACGTCAATTTTTTCTGCCACGCAACACCCACGCATGACGCGCAACGCGAAGCACTCTGGCGCGCCACGTTATCGCCCTACTATGCAGAATTTGGCATTGATGCGAATACGATCAGCAGCGGTCCTGGACGATTTCCATTCAGCGCCGAAGCTGCAGAAATTCTCGAAGAATTTAAACCACCCGTCGTGAGTTTTCATTTTGGTTTGCCCGATGTTGATCTCATGCAACGCGTGAAATCGTGGGGTGCGAAAATCATTTCATCTGCCACCACCGTTGCCGAAGCGCGATGGCTGGAAGCGCACGGTGCGGATGCAATCATCGCGCAGGGCAATGAGGCGGGCGGCCATCGCGGCATGTTTTTGACCGACGATTTGACCACGCAAATCGGTACATTCGCGCTGCTGCCGCAAATCGTTGCGGCGGTGAAAGTACCGGTGATTGCGGCGGGCGGAATTGCGAATGCGAATGGTGCTGCGGCAGCGATGAAACTCGGCGCAGCCGGTGTGCAAATTGGCACGGCTTACATGCTGTGCGATGAAGCCACCACCACCCCGCCACATCGTACCGCGTTGAAAAGTGATGCTGCGCAGCACACCGCGCTGACCAATATTTTTACCGGACGACCTGCACGCGGTATCGTCAATCGCGTGATGCGCGAGATCGGGCCGATGTGCGCCGCGACACCTGCGTTCCCGCTGGCCACATCCGCCATCGCACCGCTGCGCGCACGCGCTGAAGCCACAAACAGTGGTGATTTTTCACCGCTGTGGTGTGGGCAGAATGCGAGTGGTTGTCGCGAAATTTCGGCGGCGGTGTTGACGAAAATATTGGCGGCTGCGCTATAGGTGCCACGGCGAGTAGGTCAGGTTTGGGGTTGGCAAATGAGGCTACCTGACATCGGTGTGCAAATTTAAGTCAGCGTCAGGTAGCTGCGCAACCTGACCTACAAACTGCCCGTCTGCATTGCCGTTTCGAGCATTCATGCTCGTAAACGCCCGCCAACGGCGGTGTTCTGTAATTTTTTAACCGCACAGGGCTCAAAAAACGAGCCGCTGTATCACCTTCGATTGCGTCACACCGTTCACGGTGTAAGTCATTTTGGCGTTGTTTGCATCACTGAAATTGAATGTGACCGAGCCCACCGATTGCGTGCGAAGTGCGGCTGCATCGTACCGAGCGCCGAGCCAAGCGCTGCCGGTGGTGGCGAATAGTTGACTGGTGTAAACCGTGCCGACCCACGTGCCACCGGAGGTGATAAACCAAGTCGCTTTACCATCGGCGTCATAGGTGTACCACGCCGCAAACAGGCTGCGACCTTGCTGGGCAATCGATACGCCCCAACCATTCTCAGTTTCACCGGCCCACCAAATATCGTTGACCAAAATCTGTGCAGCCGCATCGGTCGCGCCGAATTTAAAGCGGCTGATAGCTTTCTTGGCTTGCACGCCATTTATGGCGTAATCGATCACCGCATTATTCGCATCGATGAACGTAAGCGTGCCGCTACCGACCGCCGGTCCAGCCTGCCAGCGGCGCGCATCGTAGTCGCTAAATGCAGCACCAGTCGGCTGATAAATCGCGCCAGTGAAGCTGGTGTAATTTGCATTCCAGGAGCCGCCAGACATCACGTACCAGACCGGTTTACCGCTGGAATCATAGACGTAGAAAGTATTGAACTGCTGCAGACCTTTTTGCGCAATCGTGACGCCCCAGCCGGATTCGACTGAACCACCCCACCAGATATCGCCGTAGTCGAGCGGGCCAACTGCAGCCGAGTTGGTGGTGACAATAGCCTGATTCACTACATTACGAGTGTCGTTCGCGTATGTTGCCGTGTAGCGCCGTGCACCAGCCTCGGCGACGGTGGTGCAAGTTGCCACGGTGGAGTTGATATCGAAGACCAGGGGCGAGACAACGACATTAGTACAACCGACGACCGGCACCGGGGTATTCGTGGCGTCCGCGATTTGCGTAGCGGTAAAGCTGATGGAGCCCACTGGTCTTACCCCGCGAATCAATGCAGAGAGCTTAATCGGTGTGCCCGCGCGCGGGTTGGTGATGTTGGCGGCGAGACTGAGTTCGCGTGGCGCGATGTCCGTCGCCGTAATCTTGAAACTTTGCTCCGCCGGGATCGCGGCCGCAAAATTGGCATTTCCTTCTTGCGAGGTGCGCAAAGTGCAAACACCGACTGAAAGCATCCTGACGAACATCGTTAAGGGCGGAAGGAGCGGTAATATCATGTCTGGTTGCGCTGTCGTGATTTCGCAAACAGCAGGCGTCATACTGGTTCTCGTAACACCTAAACCTGACGACGCGTAACCGCCCGTCAAGATGAGGACAAAGCGGCTGCTGAAAACCTGATCTCCGTTTAGCGGCAACGTGATGGTTTGTGCAATCAAGCCGGTTTGCGTCACCTGAAAGCTTAAATAAATATTCGGGGCAGGCGAGAAATTAGCGTCGCCGCCTTGCGACGCGTACAGGCTACAAGTTCCCGTTTGAAAGAGAGACAGCGTTCTGGAAGTCGACGATCCCGGCGGTTGGGGAACGACCACGTTTTCATTGATTCGACACACACTCGACGGTGCCGCATCAACAAAAACGGGCAGATTCGAGGTTGAAGAAATATTGCTTATCGTAATTTGCTTGGGTGCCCCGCTTTGATCGGTTACCGCCGGAAACGTAATCGTCTGTGAGGCCGCAATAGCGGACGTCGCGTTGATCGTAAAAATGGGCAGAGAAAGTACAACGAGTGACGATCGCAACATATGGCGTAGATTCATTCTTAGGTCTCTTTGCGTGAATAAGGCGCTTCATGCGACATCACCAACATCGCCAAACTGAAAGACCGCATCAACGTGGCGCAGTGCGGGAAAACTTCCCACGGCAGATATAGGTTTAATATACGTGGGTGTCGTCGACATTGCAAGTTGGTTTGAGGGCAGTTGGCGCACCCACAAAAACGCACCCTCAGAGTGCCCGTCTGCATTGCCGTTTCGAGCATTTATGCCCCTAAACGCTCGCCAGTGCTAGTGTTTGTGCCTTTCTACGCTATGAGCGCCGCAATCAAATCATGCTCATTCGTGTCCGTTACGCGGGCGCGAATGATATCGCCCGGTTTGATATTCTTGAGTGCGCTTTTATTCGCGGCCTGTACATGCACCTGGCCATCAATCTCGGGCGCGTCAGCACTTGATCTGCCGACTGCTCCATCACGACTCACCATATCAACCAGCACATCGACTTCGCGGCCAATTTTATTTTTTAGTTTTGCGAGGCTGATTTTGGTTTGCGTTTCCATGAATCTTCGTTGACGATCCGCGCGAATTTCATCGGGCACTGGGTCAGGCAATTCATTCGCCACGGCACCTTCAACCGGCGAGTACGCGAAGCAACCCACGCGATCCAATTGCGCTTCTTGCAGGAACGAAAGTAACTCTTCGAATTCGCTTTCCGTCTCACCCGGAAAGCCAGCGATGAAGGTGGAACGCAAAGTAATATCGGGACACATTTTTCGCCAGGCTTGAATGCGATCAAGTGTTTTCTCGGCGTTCGCGGGGCGTTTCATGGCTTTTAAAATTCTAGGGCTGGCGTGCTGAAATGGCACATCCAAATACGGCAAAATCAAACCATCTGCCATCAGCGGAATCACTTCATCCACATGCGGATACGGGTACACATAATGCAAACGCGTCCACACGCCAAGTTCAGACAAGCTTTGGCACAACTCAGTCATACGCGTTTTCACGGGGCGCCCGTTCCAAAAACCTGGGCGATACTTCACATCTACGCCGTAAGCCGAAGTATCTTGTGAAATCACTAAAATCTCGCTCACGCCAGCATTGACAAGGTTTTCAGCCTCATTTAATACTTCGCCAATGGGGCGACTGACTAAATCGCCACGCATACTGGGGATAATGCAGAAGCTACAACGATGGTTGCAGCCTTCTGAAATTTTTAAATACGCATAATGGCTAGGCGTTAGGCGTATGCCTTGCGGTGGCACTAAATCAATAAACGGCTCATGCAATTTAGGTAAATTGGCATGTACGTGCGTCATCACTTCTTCTAGCGCATGTGGGCCAGTGACGGCCAAAACGCTGGGGTGCGCGTTGATTACCACATCTTTTTTTGCG
>JANMQR010000246.1:0-5667 GCA_031370625.1 Burkholderiales bacterium
CGGCTACTATTTGATTGACGTGCCCAATCTGGACGAAGCACTAAAGTGGGCCGCGAAGATCCCCAGCGCGCTTGACGGATCGGTGGAAGTGAGGCCAGTCGCGCCTGAGCCAGGCTAATCCACTCATGATTCTTGGTGCCGCCCTCACCAACATCCACCGCCGTGAGGGCGGCAAAATTCTGGCCGTACTGATCCGCCATTTTCGCGATTTTGATCGCGCGGAAGAGGCCCTACAGATCGCTTATGAAAAAGCATTATTGCGATGGCGTGTGGATGGGCTCCCGGATAATCCCGCCGCCTGGCTCACTACGGTTGCTAAGCGACAGGCCGTGGACGAGCTGCGACGCGATTCCAAAACTGTCATCAACAGCGAAGATGTCATCAATGCATTGCACGCGAACGAGTTTGATCCTGGCGGCGATGAGGATATTCAGCGAAGCAATATTGCCGACTATCAATTGCGCCTCATTTTCACCTGCTGCCATCCCGCACTCGCCCCCTCTGCACAGGCCGCACTCGCATTACGAGCGCTTTGCGGACTTTCCACACGAGAAATTGCCCGTGCCTTTGTCGAGCCGGAAGCCACCACCGCGCAAAAAATTGTTCGCGCGAAAAGAAAAATTGCTGACGCGAAAATTCCTTATGAAATCCCCGCCGCAGATGCGTTGCCAGAGCGCGTCGGTGTGGTGCTCGCGGTCATTTACTTGGTGTTCAACGAAGGCTATTCTGCAACCGCAAACGATGCCTTGATTCGCCGCGAACTTTGCACGGAGGCAATTCGATTGGGCCAGCTCATTGTTGAACTCATGCCCGACCAAGCCGAAGCATTGGGTTTACTTGCCCTCATGCGCCTGCATGACGCGCGGCGCGATGCGCGCACGGATACCGAAGGCGCGTTGATTCCACTGGAGGACCAAGATCGCGCGCGCTGGCATCACGCAACGATTGCGGAGGCCGTAGCACTGCTTGATCGCGCGCTGCTAGTACACCAACCCGGGCCGTACCAAATTCAAGCTGCGATTGCTTCTCTGCATGCAACTGCATCTCGCCCAAGCGAAACCGACTGGATGCAAATTTCTTTTTTGTATGGCGCACTGATGCGGCACATGCCCACACCGGTGGTTGAACTCAATGCTGCAGTGGCATTCGCGATGAGTGCAGGAATAGACAAAGGTATCGCATGGATTGATCGCATTGAGGCACGAGGCGAGCTCACTGACTATCATTTGCTGCACGCTGCGCGCGCGGATTTGTTGAGACGCGCCGGACGATTTGCCGAATCAGCCGACACATACCAAAACGCAATCACGCGCGCAACGAACGTTGCCGAAATCGCCTATCTCAAACGTCGCTTACGCGAAGTAAACAGCGAAGTGAGCAAGGCGAATTAACGCACAGATCAAACCGCCGTCATGCCGCCATCAACAGAAAGTATTTGTCCTGTCACATAGCTCGCTGCATCGGACGCCAAAAAAATCGCCGGACCCATCAAATCTTCATCACCACCCAAACGGCCAAGCGGCGTCATGCTGATGATTTGTTTGTCGATCATCTTCAACACGCCTTCGCTCATTTTTGACGGGAAAAATCCCGGTGCCAACGCGTTAACGCGAATGTTGTACTTCGCCCATTCACCCGCCAGCGCGCGCGTGAAATTAACCAGGCCGCCTTTGCTGGTGTTGTAAGCGATAGTTTGCATCGCGCCCATTTGTCCGCGCAGGCCCGCGACAGACGCCACGCTGATAATGCTGCCGCGCTTATTCGGGATCATGCTTTTCGCACCCACCGCCTGTGCGACCAGCCACGAGCCCGTGAGGTTTGTGGCAATAATTTTGTTCCATGCCTCGAGCGGATATTCCTCCGCCGGCGCGCCCCACGAAGCGCCCGCGTTGTTCATCAAAATATCGATCTTGCCGAAATGCGCGATTACCGCATCCACCATCGGCGCAATGGTTTCAGGTTTTGATAAATCGCTGGGAAACACAAACACGTCGTAACCTGCAGCAGTTAGTTCAGCCTTCGCCTCAGCCAGCTCGCCTGCCTTGCGCGCTGTCAACGCCAGTTTCGCACCCATAGCACCATAGCCATGCGCGATCTGCAATCCCAGGCCGCGTGAGCCGCCAGTGATAAGCGCAACACGATCCGTGAGATTAAATAATTTTTGGGCGCTCATGATTTCTCCTTTTTGATTGTTTGTGATTTTGACATGGAGAGCGCACAGAAACTTATGCCGTGTTTGACACTGAAACGGAAACATAAAAAAGTTCGTCACCCCGGCGGAGGCCGGGGCCCAGTCCGCCGTAGGTTTTGAATTTACGAAGGACTGGGTTCCGGCCTACGCCGGAATGACGATTTTTAAAGATCTCATCATGCCCACCAAAACACCAATACCGGCGTGCCGTTTCAGCCATTTATGCTCGAAAACGCCGGCCAATAATGGCGTTTAAGATTGCAAAAACAGCTTCCTCATATCCCCCTGCAACCAATCCTCACCCGCCACAGTCACCACCAGCCCACGCGACTCCATATCGCGCCTCACCCAATTCTGCGCAATAAAAAACTCCAACAATTTAATCGCCAGCGGCCCCGCAAAATGATCGCGGCGTTCCGACCAATCCATGCAATCGTAGAGCGCGCGTTTTGATTGGCTACGCATATTCGGCGCTACGTTCAGCGTCGAAACATCACAGCCCAACGCTGCGAGTGCGGCGATGCCTTTTGGCGTGATGCGATATTGCGCCAGATTGGCTTCGTCCTGCACCACCCACTGATGTTCAATCAACGCGTCGCGCAGCCGCACACCCAGCTCACCCGCCATGTGGCCATAGCAAGTGCGTGCATGTCGCAAGCTATGCATGTGTGGACGCTGCCAGCGCGTAGCGTCCACTGGCACGCTATCCGCCACGCGCAGTAGCGCCTCTAACGCGTGCGCGACATTGCCATCAGCTAACGTGAAATAGCGATGCCGCCCCTGCGCACGAACTTTGATCAGATGTTCATCAACCATCAGTTTCAAATGCGCCGACATCGTGGCCGCCGTCACGCCAGCGTGTTGCGCCAGCTCAGTCGCGGTGTAATGTCTGCCATCGAGCAAACGGGACAGCGTTCGTGCGCGCGTGGCATCGCCGATGGTGGCGGCGATGCGAGCGAAGCGTGGTTCTGATGTTGCTGATTTCAAAATTCACCTGGTGGCGCTATTGGGCAGCTTTCGTGTTTGCGCTCGCGTTTTCGTGCCACTGGTGCATGAAATGGCGGCGCATGATCGCGTTCATACAATCCATAATCGCGCACCACCGCAGCCACGCGCAATCGGTAATCATCAAACACACCTTCGCGACCGACGCGCTGCGTATTCCGATGCTCCCCGTGTTCGCGCCAAGCACGCACAGCTTCCTCATCGCGCCAGAATGACAGCGAGACCAATTTTTTCGGATTCACCAAACTTTGGAATCGTTCAATCGAAATGAAACCAGCGACTTCGGCAAGCAACGGTTTCAAACGCGCGGCGTGTTCAAGATAAGTGTCCATGCCATCGGCGCTCGGCTCCACTTCAAAAATAACGGCGATCATTTTCAGCTTGCCTCCATCATTGCGGGACGATTAATTGTGGCATCCACCGCCTCAACAAAGTTGCGCTCTTCGCGCAAAATAAATCGTTTTGTGCGAGCAAACTCAAAATTCGCTTTACCTTCGGGGTGTGCCTTGAGACGCGCCCGATAAACTTCATATGCCGCCAGATTCACAAACGAAATCATCCCCCACGCGATGTTGTTAGTGCCTTCATAAGGCAAAAAATATCCCAAAAGATTTCCCCCACATTTCGGAATAATACGCCCCCAATCGTCAGCGTACTCTTTGAAAGCGTCGCGTTGGAAGGGGTCAATTTCGTAGCGGATGATGCAGGTGATAGTCATGGGTTTGCTCCATTTGAGAAACGTAGGCGGCTTGGTGAAAATGAACACGCTGCGCGTTTAGATGAAGCAGTTTGTCAGCAATGTGCGGCTTGATGTTTCGGTGGGTAGCGAAGTGTTGTTTGATTGATAAAACGAAAAGTGGGACACCTCGCAATCCAACTCCTTCCCCCGCTAGCGGGGGAAGGCAGGGAGTTTGCGTGGGGTTTCGTGAAGCATGCTTCACGCCACGCGTACGGTATGCGCCTACCAGCGCATAGGCTATCTGCAAGATGGGGGAAGTCGCAGTAAGGCAACCCTCATCAAGCGCGCACACGCATTACATCCGCTCAACTCGTTACTCAGCACGCAAGCCAAATCGACCCCATCCCCGCCTTCCCCTGAACCCCAGGGGAAGGAGCAGATCGGTGAAAAATATCAGCAGGCTTGAGAATAGCGACCTGTATCAACACTGGCACAGGCAAGGCGTTTAGAGCAAAAAGTGCTCAAACGGCAGGCTGGCAGGACACCTTGTAAACATCGGTTGCTCATCGTGTTTCGTGATATCTCTTTTCGGTAGCAAGGCCACATAAAAAATCGCTGGCTACGCAAAATTGTAGCTCGCTGCGGAAACACGCATCATTCAATCATCGCTTTCGCGTTACCGCTTTTGTTATGGCTTACGTTACGAGTTAGAGTCACAATTAGCTTTCGATAGAACTGGAGAAGCACGTATGAAATCCTGGCTGAAGAAAAAACTTGGCGTTACACCTGAAATAGCACAGAAGGTTCAAGCAATGGAGCTTAGCGCCAGCGCTCGTGCCGCCGCTTCACCGTTCGTCGTTAATCGCCAAGTTATAGTGCTTTTGCCATTAGAGAAATACTTCGTGTGGACTAATCAATGGCTCTCTCACCGCAAGGATTCACCGGCCCCGCTGGATCATGTTCTTGATCGTTGGGCATGCTCTCGTGCATTTCTTATTTCCAGACACATGGAACAAGAAGAGCTTACGGAGTTTTTGAAAAACCAACGGAAATACTTTATGGAATTCTATCTCAACGGACACAAGCCCAAGTCGCTCTGGCCTTGGAAACCCAGTGAGGAAGAATTCTCAGAATGGTTTGAAATCCTGCGCATTGATGGAGGACTATGGGATATGGAGACGAATGAATTACAGAAAGAGCCGGACATTGGCTTAGCGATCATGCATGAGCTTTAAGGTATGAGCCGCTACAACTTATTGAAGCGGCACAAAGCGCGACATCAATCAACTCTACCCGTCAGATTAGGCAAAGTTCTATGAATTTATTGGTATGAGGTTGCGACACAAGAATGGGAACAAAAAAGAAAAAGCCCGCATCCGCGGGCTTTTTTTCAAACACAAAAAATCAACTACAAAAAACTAAACCTTACTCCACGCGCGCCTTTTCAAGCAACTGCGTCACTTTCCATGCCTTGGTTTTCGACATAGGACGTGTTTCCTCGATCAACACGGTATCGCCTGTGTTGAATTCGTTGGTTTCGCTGTGTGCGTGGTATTTTTTGGATCGGCGAACTACTTTGCCCAGCACGGGGTGCATTACACGGCGCTCAACGAGAACGGTGACAGTCTTGTCCATTTTGTCGCTGGTGATAACGCCGGTGAGCGTACGCTTGGTTTTGTTGTCTGTTGCGGCTTGGGTCGTGGCGGTCATTTGGCGGCCTTCGCTTTCTGGGTCAGAATCGTTTTGATCTGCGCAACTTCACGTTTCACACGAGCAAACTCGGTGACTTTGG
>JANMQR010000290.1:0-4115 GCA_031370625.1 Burkholderiales bacterium
TCCCCCATCCCAACTTTCCCCCATTTTCATGGGGGAAGGAGACACAGCAAGCTGCCACCGCGCGAGTATTAGAGTCAGTCAACGCCGAAGCGGCAACCCATCAGCGAGATTAATCACCGTTGCCTCCACTGGCTTTTCTCCATCTACCGCCGCCCTGAATTGATTACGCGAGAGCAAGTTGTAAACCTGCATCGGGCCTTTGCCTTTTACCTGAATCTGCTGCACTTCATCGAAGCGATAGCGATTGTACAAACGTCGATGCGTAACCACGTCCACCTGGGTATGGCCGGGCGATGCTTCAGAGCACATGCGGCTCGCGATGTTGACGGTGTCGCCCCAGAGGTCATAGCCAAATTTGCGACGCCCAATCACGCCTGCCACCACTGGCCCGGTCGCGATACCAATCCGCAGCCCTAGCGCATCACCATTAGGCGCGGTGTAGCGCGATACAAACGCATGCATTTCCAGCGCCATATCGGCAATGGCATCAACATACGGAATTTGGTTAGGATCGTTCAGCGTAGAATTGTGCAGCCCGCCCGCGACCATGTAGGCGTCGCCAATCGTTTTGATTTTTTCAACCGAGTGGGTTTCAGTTAACGAATCGAATGCGGAAAAAATATCATTGAGTAAATGCACCGTTTCGTTCGGCGACATCTCTTCCGACATATGGGTGAAATTCACGATATCGGCAAACATCACTGTTACATCCGCATGACCATCGGCAATGTTGGTTTCTTCGCGCTTCAGGCGATCCGCAATCGGCTTTGGCAAAATATTGAGTAGCAGCCGATCAGATAATTCTTTCTCTAGCAACACATCCTGCGCTTGTTTATCCACCACCAAACGCAGCTTGTTTCGCTCGCGGGTGGAATACCACAGAAGCACATAAACCATCGCAGAGATCGAGACAAAATTGAGCACGAAAAACACCGCAATGGTGCGCATATCCATCGAGCGCACATCCCATTGCAAGGTGTAATCAAACATGCCGGACATGGCCGTCATGAAAATGTAGGCGACAAACCAGGGCACAGATTCTTTGGTGCCCATGATCACAATCGCACCGACAGGCGCTAGCAGCGCCCAGAGTGAAACGCCGCTGGAGTTAACGAAGTTACCAATCGACCATTGCAGCACAAATGGTGTGAACAGAAAAAGAGACAACTGCATCAAACAAAATAGCTGAAGCTTTTTTGTTTTCAAATAAAAGAACATCATGCAGGCCGACATCGCCTGAAAAATCAGCGGGATCAGCGTGGAGAATCGTTGACCAAATCCCCAATAAATCGCGAGCCACAACATCGATGCAAAAACCATCAGGCCTGATGAGAACAGCAACATGTCGCCCGAGATTTTATTTTCGGCGGTCATCAGATTGATGGATGACACGCCCTGCCCTTCGCTGACGCTGTTTACGTCCGTCTTGGCGGAGCCGGAAATGTGGTCAGTGGAGGCTTTGCTATTCATGTCGCGTGGAATACTTTTTTTATCACGTTTTTTAGACAGCTTGACCGTTGGGAAGACTGGATGGGTGGAGCCGAGTTTGGCAAATACGTTGCGATACCCGTCATCTGCATGCACCGATAATGGGTATCGCAAAAGCGCTTCACCCATCCTACGACTGATTATGTCACATCAGGAAAATATGCAATTCGCATATGGTAGCGCGATGCGGTGCGGTGCGATACGCTAAAATGCTGTTTCTATACAAGCATAAAACATACTCGGAATTTTGGAGAAAAACATGTCGATGGCAGACCGTGATGGGCTGATTTGGTATGACGGAAAAATGGTGCCGTGGCGCGATGCGAATACGCATGTGCTCACCCATTCGCTGCATTATGGCCTGGCCGTGTTTGAAGGCGTGCGGGCATATAAAACGGAAGCACCGAATTTGGGCACGGCGATTTTTCGGCTGAAGGAGCACACAACGCGACTGTTTAATTCCGCCAAGATCTATCAAATGGCAATGCCGTATTCCAAAGATGAAATCATGGAAGCGCAGCGGCAGGTGGTGCGTGAAAATAATTTGGAAAGTTGTTATCTGCGCCCGCTCGCTTTTTACGGCTCTGAAAAAATGGGCGTCTCGCCCAAAGGGGCCAAGGTGCATATCGCGATTGCCGCGTGGCCGTGGGGTGCCTACCTCGGTGAAGATGGATTGAAAAAAGGCATTCGCGTCAAAACATCTTCGTACGCGCGCCACCATGTGAATGTGACGATGCCCAGAGCGAAGGTCTCCTCAACTTATGCGAATTCCATTCTCGCCAATAACGAAGCAACCGATCATGGCTACGACGAAGCACTTTTGCTCGATACCGAAGGCTACGTTGCCGAGGGCGCGGGCGAAAATTTATTTATCGTTCGTGATGGCAAAGTAGCCACGCCGGAATTAACGTCGGCACTTGATGGCATCACCTGGCGATCCATTCAATTGTTGTGCGAAGAACACGGCATTCCGGTTGAGGCCCGCAAAATTACCCGCGATGATGTGTATATTGCTGACGAAGCATTTTTTACTGGCACCGCTGCCGAAGTCACGCCGATTCGCGAACTTGACGGGCGCATTATCGGCGAAGGCACACGCGGCCCGATCACCGAAAAATTGCAAACCGCGTTCTTCGATATCGTCAACGGACGTAATCCAAAATATCACCACTGGCTCACGTCAGTAAAATAATTCAGAGTAAATCATGAGCCAACCCACTGAAGTAAATTTGCGACCGGTGAACGTTACGTCAGCCGATCTGCCGCTACATTGTCCGACGCCGTCCATGAAGTTGTGGAACAGCCATCCACGCGTGTTTATCGACGTCACCACCACGGGTGAAGCGAAGTGCCCCTACTGCGGCACGGTGTATAAATTTTCCGGCCCGGTAAAGCACGGGCATTGATTTTAAATTTTAAAACTCTAGCACTGGCGAGCCGTTTGAGGCATTTATGCTTCGTTCTCCGCGCAGGTATTGGGGTTTATATATTTGAGCATGCGTATTTTAATCATCTCACCCGCATGGGTTGGCGATGCGGTTCTTTCGCAGCCGATGCTGCGACGGCTGCGCGAGCGCCATCCGAATGCGGTGATAGATGTGGTCGCGCCAGCATGGGTGATGCCGGTGTATCAGCGCATGGTGGAAGTCACTCACACGGCAGAAAACCCGTTCGCGCATGGCGATCTGAAATTGCCGGCACGTCGCGCGTTTGGTAAATCATTGCGCAACGTCAGTTACGATCAAGCGATTGTGTTGCCAAACAGTTTTAAATCCGCGCTGATTCCGTGGTTTGCCAACATTCCCGTCGTCACCGGCTATCGCGGCGAAAAACGCGGCTGGATCATCAACGATTGTCGCGATCTGGATGAACTGGCGTTGCCACTGATGGTGGAACGGTTTACGCAATTGGCCGATTTAAAAAACGAGAGCAGCAGGCGTGCCGATGTTGATCCGAAGCTTGAAATCGATCATACGAATCGCGCCGCTACGGGAAAAAGACTACAGCTCAATCTGGCCAAACCGGTGATCGCGTTTTGTCCCGGTGCCGAGTACGGCCCGGCCAAGCGGTGGCCCGCGCGACACTTTGCCAATCTCGCCAAAACGCTGACGGAAGAGAAAAACGGCGGCTATCAAATCTGGTTATTCGGCTCGCAAAAAGATCGCGCCATTGCCGAAGAGATTAATGCGTTGTCATCAAACATCTGCGTCAATTTGGCGGGTGCGACCAAGCTGGATGAAGCGATTGATTTGCTGAGCTTGGCCGCGCACGTGATCACCAATGATTCGGGTTTGATGCATGTCGCGGCTGCGGTCGGCGTTCCCGTCACCGCGCTCTACGGCTCGAGCTCACCAAAATTTACGCCGCCACTCTCATCCGAAGCAAAAGTGATTTCACTGAAACTGGAATGCAGCCCGTGCTTCAAACGCGAATGCCCGCTGGGACACTTCAAGTGCATGAATGATCTTCAGCCAGACCTTGTGTTTGAGCACTTGAAGCACACCACTTGGCAACGAAAAAACTAGCTCACTAGCAGCCTGTCGGACTTAAAGAATCGATGCGAAAAATGAGCTGGGTGAGGGCATATTTTCACGCTTTTCAAGCCAATGGTTGTTCCCTTGGCGTAG
>JANMQR010000293.1:0-3962 GCA_031370625.1 Burkholderiales bacterium
GGCATGGTATGATGAACAAATGGCATGGCGACAGGCGTATTAGGTATCCGTGGGCCATAAGCCGATTTGCTTACGAATAAAAAATCATTCACCAGTAAAGTCTTTTCCATAGAAGGAGTGGGAATAGTATATGCTTCGAAAATAAACGTACGTATAAGGGTTGCCGCTACCACAGCAAAAGCAGCCGCATCAATCCACTCCCGGGCTGCGGATTTTTTGTAATTATTTACAACCATTGATAAACCAAAAATCAACCAACACCAAAATTTAAAAAAACCGCTCGCTGCGGCGATTTTCTTGTCCCTTGTTTCGCCTGCATTTGCGCAGCAAGCGACTGTGAGCGCAACAAAGCAAGACGAGTCACCAACAACGGTGACGCAGATAACAGAGCCGGTGACTGCCACCGAATCCAACCGCGCGGAGGCCAAACCGGACGCGGCACCAAGTGCGGAAAAATTGCAGACAATCGTGGTGACGGGGACCAAGCGATCGCAGGTGCTGCAGCAGGCGACGCAAAGCGTGTCGGTGCTGAAGGCTCAAGACACCATTGGCATGCAGAGCGGCTTGGATGTCTTCTCGCGGATGCCGAACGTCGTTCAGCAATCAGACGCATTTTTGCCCACTGTGCGCGGTCTCGATGGTAACGGTGTGGCCGCAGGCGGCGGCGGTGCGGTCACTGGTGCTAATCCGCGCATGTCGAACTACGTCGACGGCGTGGCGCGTACCTTCGGTGCCGCGCCCGATGGCCAGGGCAGCTTCTGGGATATGGCGCAGGTTGAGGTCTACAAGGGCGCGCAATCTACTCAGCTGGGCCAGAATTCAATCGCCGGTGCCATCGTGCAAACCACGAGGGATGCGCAGTTCAAGGACGAGTATGCGGTGCAGCTTGGCGCGCGCAACCAGCGCACCACCTACAACGGCGCGTTCATGGTCAATAAAGTGCTCGGCGATAACGATAGGCTCGCTATCCGCATCACCGGCGAAGGTTCAGACGGCAAGAACGCCATCGACTACGGCCCATACACCGCGCCGGGGTTTAGCGCCGCTGATCGCGACGAGCTGGGCCGCACACGTTACGGACGTTACCGATTCAAGGCATTGTTCGCCGCGACGGATCAATTAACGTTGAAGCTGACCGCAGAGCAAGAACGCCGCAAGAATCCCTACACGCCCGACATCGCCTCCAACTCAACACGGCGGGAATTAAACGACGATTTTGGCAGCGGCTACTTCGACTCCAATAACAAGATCGTGGCGCTGAACGCTAATTACGAGATCAATTCTGCATGGGTATTTGACGCCGTGCTGTCACAGCAAAAGGCCAACACCAAGTTCCTCCCGCCCGTCGTCGGTAGCCCAGACCCGGCGGCATTCTTGAACTTCACTTTCCGCTCCACCGAAATCGCGTTCGAGCCCAAGCTGGTTTATAAAGCAGCACAAGGCCGCACGGGTGCGGTGGTGGGTGTCTTTATCAAGAGCCGCAAGCGCGATGATCTGGGGCTGCCTGGCTCAAATTTTGCGCTGACCGCAGATGATCGCACCGACGCCCGCTCGCTCTATGCGGATGCCACCATCCAGTTGTCGCCCGCATGGGATCTGCTCGTCGCGGCGCGCCTGCAGGACGATCAGCAAAAGCGCACCTTCTCGGCCTTGGACGGGGCACTGGCCTACGGCTTCGACGAGCGCAACCGCGTCTTCTTGCCCAAGCTGGGCGCGACCTTTCACGCCAGCCCCGATGCCAACATCAGCGTGCTGACCTACGAGGGCTACAACGCCAGTGGTGGCGGGGTGAGCTTCACGTCGCGCACGCCGTATCTCTACAAAAAAGAAACCGCTCAAACCGTTGAGCTGGTTGCGCGCACCCAATGGCTGGATCGCAAGTTGACGGTAAATGCCAACGTCTTTCGTACCGAATTGAAGGACACCCAGGCCAGTGCCATCGGCCCCGCCGGACCCAACGACGGCATCTACTCGAACATTGCCAAAGCACGAACCCAAGGCCTTGAGTTCGATCTGGTCTATCAGCCTAATAAATCCAGCCAGCTACGGTTTGCACTCGGTGTGCTGGACACCAAGATTGTCGATTTTGGATCGGCAGAAAACAATAGCAATAACGGTAACAGCCTGGCGTTCTCGCCGCATTTAACCGCCAACATCGGCGGATCGTTTGCGGTGCTACCGCAGTTGACCATCGGCGGTGACGTGGCGTGGGTGGGCAAGCGTTTCAGCGACTACGACAACCTGCCCGAGGACCAGCTGCCGGGCTACGCCACCGCCAATCTGCACGCTGAGTACCGCTTGCGCAACGTTACCTTCGTAGGTTACGTCAACAACCTGTTTGACCGCTTTGCACAGATTAAGCGTACGACATCGTTTAACCAAGCGTACGTCAACGATCCGCGCACCGTGGGTGTGAACGTCAAAGTGGAGTTCTAACATGGCCATGACCACCGTTGCACTGCGTCGCTGGATTTGGGTACACAAATGGTCGAGCCTCGTCTGCACGATGTTCATGCTGCTCGTGTGCGTGACCGGGCTACCGCTGATTTTCAATCACGAAATCCAGCACTGGCTGCACGCCGATCTTGAGCCGAAGGAAATGCCGGTTGACACGCCGAAAGCGAGCCTGGATCGCGTACTCGCCGCCGCGCGCGCGGCTGAGCTGGGCCAAGTGGTGCAATTTATTGCGGCTGATGCGGAAGACGATCAGCTATGGTTAGCCACACTTGCCGCGACGCCAATGGAAGAAAAAAATCTGCACAACATCATGATCGATTCGCGCACAGCGGAGGTGATCGGCAAACCGAAGTTCGATGAAGGTTTTATGTATGTGATGTTTCAGTTGCATGTCGATTTATTTGCCGGCATGCCGGGTACGTTATTTTTAGGCGCGATGGGGCTGCTGCTGGTTGTAGCCATTGTCACCGGCGTAGTGCTGTATGCGCCATTCATGCAGAAGCTCGCGTTCGGCACTGTGCGGCGCGAACGCTCTACGCGCGTCAAGTGGCTGGATTTGCATAATCTGCTCGGCATTGTCACGCTGACGTGGGCGCTGGTGGTGGGCGCGACTGGCGTCATCAACACGCTCGGTTTGCCGCTATTCAAACTATGGCAATTTACTGAAGTCGCCGACATGATCGCGCCGTACAAGAATCTGCCGCCACCAACCACGTTTGCGTCGCTGCAAGCATCGGTGTCGGCGGCGCAGGCCGCAGAGCCCGCGATGAATGTTTTCTTCATCGCTTTTCCCGGCACCAATTTTTCCAGCGCGCATCATTACTCGATATTCATGCGCGGCAATACGCCACTCACCAAACGATTACTAAAACCGGTGTTGGTCGATGCCGGAACAGCCAAGGTGACCGACAGTCGCGCGATGCCGTGGTACATGACGGCACTATTCGTTTCCCAGCCGCTGCACTTCGGCGATTACGGCGGCATGCCGATGAAAATCATCTGGGCGTTGCTGGATATCCTGACGATCATCGTGCTCGTGAGTGGGCTGGTTTTGTGGGTGAAGCGCGGTAAACAAGTGCGGGAAGAATCACTCGATGGCAAATCAATGGCCATGCTTGAGCGCGCGCGATGAGAAAAAATAGGCGAATGCGTTGGCGTATGTGGCGTTGGCCTTTGGTGATTGGCGTCGCCTCGGCAATCGGGCTGGTGGCCGCGTTGCTCGGCGATGGCTGGCTTGATGCGCTGGCGTGGATGGGGCTCGTCGTGCCGGTTATCGTGGCGGGATTTTTTATGTTTCGGTTGCGATGATAACAGCGAAACTGAAATTTAAAACCCTAATATCCACGGGCTTTACCAGCCATTTACCCGGATTCAAGTACGAGTCCCGACAAGTCAGGGTAGACGACTGAAGGGGTGATGAGCTGAACCGCGGTACCCTTTTGTTTCTGAGACGAAAGGACACAGCTATGAGTGGTTCAGCCCTCACCCTGGAAGAACGATACCTG
>JANMQR010000401.1:0-10393 GCA_031370625.1 Burkholderiales bacterium
CCAGCGCTTGGTCGCCGAAGGTTTTCAAATTGGCAACAATCTTGTTGCCGTGGCGAATTCGCTAAAACCCTCGGCGGATGAGGCGCGCAAGATCGTTGATGAGTTGAACGCGCTGGCGAACCTCGCTCGCAGCAGCGGCCCTGAAGGACAAAAAGCGCTTCAGGATCTACAAACTGCGGTCAATGCGGTTGTCGCCAATACCCAGCAATTGGTACAGACGGATTTTGCAAAAGTTGCCACTGATGGTACTGCCGTCGTGACTTACATCGGGCCGTTTGTCGCCAACTGTGTTGCGTGTGCAACCACCATTTCCGGCTCCGTTGGTGCGATGGTGGGCGGCATCAGTATTGCTGCGCCCACCGCGCCCGCTTGCGCCAGCGGCGCCGGGTGCGCTCTACCTGCGGTTTCAGGCATCTCGGCCGCCGTGGGCGGCGCGGTCGGTAGCGTGTTGTCGTCGCAGCCGTGCCAAGCGGCGGCGTCCGACTCCGCCAAGTTGAAGGAGCATATTGACCGGATTCAGCACGCTGTGGACAGCACAGCAAAGCTGGTCGCAGCAATTCCTGACAATATCGATAAATCGATCAAGGCCAGCGAGGCATTAGTCAAGCTCGCCGAGCAACTGGGTCGCGATGCTGAGCCGCGACTGAAAAATATTCAAACCGCGATAAACAAAATTGTCGCCAACGCTGAGGCCGCAGGTGACCAGCTGGAAAAACAAATCGCGCCCCGCGTCACGAAGCTGGCTGGTACGTTTCTGAAAGAGCTATCCGAAGAGGTTACGGTGCTTGGCGTTTGCTACAACAAGCTCTTGGCAATGAGTGGCAGTGTCAGCAAAGAAGCCCTCGATAGCATGGCCGATCTTGCCAAAGCAGCACCAGAGCTGGTGGACGCGGGTAAGGTGGTCGACAACGCCTCACGCGCTTTGGAAGACGGCAAAACTGCCATGGTTACCTACCTTAATCGCGAACACTCAAAGCTCAAAGGTGACATTCGCGAATTACACCGCGATGTCTGGGGTGTCAATCCTGGCGTCGTGGATCCCGGAAAATCCGCGCAGCACTTAATTGGTCTGATTGGCAATGGCACGAAAGTAAACAATATCGCGAAGGACGCAGTCGAGCTTCTCCAAAAGGAAGAAAAAATAATTGAGCGCGCAGTCGACGCTGGAAAAGAAGGCTTCCTTAATGGGCCGAAACTACAGCCTGCCAAAGCAAAATACGCCGCTGCCAAAGCCAAAATCGCAGTTGCCAAGAAAGAAGCACGAGATGCCGCAATCGTGTCTGCAAAAGCGATGGCGAAGAGCAAGTTTGCCGTTCTGAGCCCGCCGCCAGTTGCACCACAGTTGACGCTGGTACGGCTTGCCAAGGCACCCACCATTAATCTTGATGCCGCCATCCTGAGGGCCAAACCGAAGGCAAAATAGTGCGACCATAGCTATGGAACAGGTGACAGGCATTCCGTATTGAAGGGGTGCCTGTTTTGTTGCCCTACTTGATAGCTGTTGCGGTTGAAAATTTTGTGTTTCAATTATGCACAGATGTATTTTTGGCCTTTACAGCATCACTATCAGTACCACCATCCAACTTCCACACAAGCCGTCCGTGCAAAAAACCGGTACCAAGTCCGCAACGCGGGAGGCCAAATTTCGTGCTCCTCATCTCGCTGTTTCATTGCCGAGGCCGCGTTTGTTTGCGCGCCTGGATGATTGCGCTGACGTGCCGTTAGCCTGGATCAGTGCAGCGCCCGGCATGGGCAAGACGACGCTTCTGGCCTCTTATCTTGCGCAGCACGCGCAACCGTTTCTCTGGTATCGCTGTGACGGGAACGACACCGCGCTGAGCAAGTTTTATGCTGATCTCACGCGCGCTTGTACAGCGTGTCTGGGGGCTGATCTGATGCTGCCAACATATTCCCGCGATATGTGGCCAAACACTGCGCGCTATGCAGAGGCATTTTTTGATGCGCTCTACGCGAGCTGTCCGACGCCGTTTTCGATTGTGTTCGACAACGTGGAGCAACAAAATCTTGAGGCGATCGAGACGGCTATTTTTGCGGCGACTACAGGCGCGATTCCTGGCGTTCGCATCTTTGTTGGTGCGCGACCGATGCCCGGTCCTGATTGTCTGGCTCTCGCCGCGCGCCAGCGACTGGTTATCTTCACCGATGCAGCGCTGGCTTTTGACGAAGTTGAAACGCGACAACTCGCCGAGCGTGTAGGCGTCGCACCCCAGTTTTTAGTTGCTGCAGCCCAGCGGCTTAAGGGTTGGGCTGCCGGGCTTACGCTTGCGTATACGTTTGAGCGCATGCGTGCCAATGATCCTTTCCTGGCGAACGTCCCCACTGAAGGAAGTGCCAGCTTTGCGTTCTTTGCACGCGCCGTGTATGACGCGCTTCCCGCAGCAACGCAGCGTGTGCTAATGGCAACCTTCATGTTGCGTGAGATTGACGCTGATTGGGCAAGCGCGCTCACGGCAGATCGTCTGGCCATGACGCGTCTCGGCGAGTTGCACGCGGCCAATCTGTTTGTCGAGTCGGCTCGGGCAACGCCACCGCTGTATCGTTACCACCCAGCGTTCGCGGAGTTTCTGGCGGAGCAGGCGCTGCAGTCATTGGGCGCGGAAGGTAAGCGTGCGGCCTACGAAAGTGCTGCCGCGCACGCCCTTGGCAAGCGTGAGAAAGAGATTGCGCTCGCGTTCTTCTTTGAAGCAAAGGTATGGCCTCGTACGATTGAATTGTTGGAGACCTTGGTCGAGCCGATGATTGCTGCCGGGCGTACCGATCAGCTGTACCAGTGGTTGCAGACTATCCCCATGCCGCTGCTGGTTGACCGACCGGCACTGCTATATCACCTAGGTCTTCTCGGTACGTGGTGCGAGGATGCAAAGGCCGTGGATGCGTTGGTGACTGCGGCAGAAGTTTTTGAACGCAGCGCGGATCGCGTGATGATGCTGAAAGCGGCAGCCGCAATCGTGGACTTTGCTTATTACGAGTGGGCGACATTTCGCGCTTATGATCGTTGGGTTGCGCAGCTTGCCCAAGTTGATACCGGGTTTCTAGATCGATTACCTGCTCGCGACGCGGTTGCGATTGCCAGAGGAATTGTTTGCGCGGCACTGGTGAGCGATCATCCCATGCAGCATATCGACGCGATCATTGCGCGCGAGGGTGAGTGGTTGGCGTCAGCCGCACCGGCGGTGCGCCTGCAGGCACTGTCGCAAGCGCTTGAGTACGTGAGCAATGCGCGCGATTGGGTTCGCGCGAACGTGATCATCGCGAATATGGTCGAGTTAGTCGACAGCCCGGTGATGCCCATCGCGTTGCGCACGCGTGCGTTGGCGAGGCGGTCTTACTATTTTGATTATCGACGTGGTGACTATCAACGGGCTGCCGACCTCGCCCGCGAAGCAGTGTTGCTCGCGCGCCAGCACTCGTTGCGATTCAGTGAACGCGAGGGAACCATTACGTTGAGCCTGGTCGCGCTCATGCAAGGCAAAATTGATGAAGCTCGCGCCGCGATTAATGCTGAACTCGCGTGTGCTCGATTGGGCGATCTTGCCGCACGCGGCAACACGCACTATGAACTTGCGTGGTGGTACGCGCTGCAAAATGACGTGGTCTCCGCGCAGCGCGAACACGATCTGGCGATCGCGCTATTTACGGAATCGGGGGAAGCGGGAGTAATGGCGCTGGCGACACCGATGCAACAATCGCAGCTGTGCGTGTTGCGCGGCGAATATGAGCATGCGCTTGTGTTGATGAAGTCTGCACCTGGCTCGGATAGCCCCATGTGGCGGGCGCAACACGCGCTATTGTTAGCGGCATGGCGGATCGCCATGCATGACGAAACCGGCGCGATTAGTCCCTTGGCTGATGGGCTGGCCATTGCGCGCAAGCACGAATTGATCGGCACGCTGTGGGCGCTGCGCTCGCATTGCTCTACGTTATTAGCGCTCGCGCTGGCGCACGACATTGAGACAGCGTGGGCACGCCAAATGATCGCGGCGCGCCAGCTGGCACCACCTGAAAACCGCACGGGTCGATGGCCATGGTTATTGCAGGTGGGAATGGTCGGCCCGCTCACGTTGAGCGCTTCAGCGAATGACCAAGCGTGCATTGGGCGACCGCGCAAACTGATTGAATTGCTCTGCCTGATACTGGTCTCGCCCGATGATTCAAATATCAGTCGTATAGGCGCTCAACTTTGGCCGGATGCAGATTCGGTGAGTGTCCGGCGCAGCTTGGACACAACGCTGCATCGGCTCCGTGCGTGGCTGCCAGCTGCAGATTTAATAGTGGTGCGCGATGGCGATCTTTTCGTGGATCGTCGGCGAGTATGGGTGGATACCGATGCGCTGTCCGCGCTACACGAAACTATATTGCGCTATGGGCCTTTTTCGAACGATAACTTGCGAGCATTTGCCGATGAATTTATGGGTTTGTATCGCGGTCGATTTGGCGCAAGCCTCGATAACAAAGCGTCCTGGGTCAGGGACGCGACGGAACGTATCTCGACCCTAATTGACGCGTTGGTGCTCGGAATCGGGGGTGGGCTTGAGTCACATCACGATTGGGAATACGCCGATGGGCTGTATCAGCACGCGCTTCATCATCAACCTGTGAATGAGTTTTTTTTACGTGGGCGTCTTCGCTGTCTACTAGCGCGAGGCGAACACAGCTTGGCAGCAACGGTTTTTCGTGAAGGTGAGGCGGCGTTGAAACGTACGCACGGGGTGCGGCCTTCTGCGGAAACGCGCGCACTGTTGGGGCTTTGAGAGCCATGCCTTAGCCAGAGATCGCCTCGCACTTGCGGCGCGCGCGACTTACGCACTTGCGGTGAATCACATACATTGCCGCGATTGAGGTAGCGCCTGTAAGAAGTTTGTAAGACCAAGCCCGTGCGCCCAGCGGTTAACTAGCGTTTCTAACAACAACTTACTTTGCGCAGTGGTTGGTTCGTCCTGGTTCTACGGCTGCCTCCTCGCAAGCGGAGAATTAAATGAATGTAATGCTGGTGGAGGATGACACCGCGTTCAGACGCGGCTTTGCGAAGCTGATCTGTGCGGAGCCCGATTTTAATTTAATAGGAGCCGCAACCTCGCTCGCGGAGGCGCGGCGGTGTATGTCTGCGGAGTTACCCGACGTACTTCTGGTCGATCTGGGTCTTCCGGATGGCGATGGCATAGACTTGATTCGCGAAGTGTATGAGCGCTCGCGGTGTGTGAATACGATGGTCGTGAGCGTTTTTGGTGACGAGCAACATGTATTTCGTTCGCTCGAAGCGGGTGCCACGGGGTATTTGCTCAAGGATGCAGCGCCGGATGAAATTATCACGTCAATTCGTAATTTGGTTGCTGGCGGCTCACCCATCAGCCCCGTGATCGCGCGCAAGTTGCTCACGCGTTTGTTGAGCCCAATGGGCACGCCGGGCACGCCGGGCAACGCAATCAGTGCTCCTGAAAAAGCCGCTGCGCCGCTTGATCACGGACCATTTTCGGATCGCGAATACGAGATTTTGTGCATTATTGCGCGTGGCTTTCGCTCCGACGAAATCGCCCGAATGCTGTCGATCTCGACGCACACTGTCATTTCCCACGTCAAAAATATTTATCAGAAGCTTGCCGTTCATTCGCGTGCAGAAGCGGTATTCGAAGCCCGGCAGATGGGTTTGCTCGACTAATGAACATAATGCGGCAAGAATGCTGAGGTGACAGTGTTGCACTCCATCTACGCTCTGATAGTGGCGGCAGGGCTCGGGCTTACGTCGATTGTTTCGCTGGCCGCGCCATCAACCTTGCGAGATAACGACAGTGATGTGATTCACGTAACCGAGGCCGCGTTCATTTTCGACGCGACCGATCAGCCGCCGCCGGACACGGCGCCGTGGGAATCGCAGGCGTTGCCGGATAATTGGAATCTATCCCGGCCCGGCAGTGGTGGCATTGGCTGGTATCGGGCAATGTTCACTCTGAACGATGCAGAGGGCTCGCAGGCCATCTATATCAACCGCGCATCAATGAATTCAGCGGTGTTTGTTAACGGAATATTGATCGGTAACGGAGGTAGCTTCGAGGAGCCAGTAGCTCGCAACTGGAATCGACCGAGTCTTTATGTAGTGCCGCAGCCACTGATGAAATCGGGTGTCAATATTCTACATGTGCGATTGCGCGCATACCCGCGCACGCAGGGAGGCCTATCAGTTATTCAGGTGGGTCCAGAACAAAGCTTGCGAAAGCCATATTCCGCCGCTTTCTTTTTCGCCATCAGTCTAAATCAGCTTGTCAGTCTCTTCACGTTCGCATTAGGCATCTTGTTTTTCCTGCTTTGGACAAGGCGTCGCGCCGACACGGTGTATCTCTATTTCGGCGTTGGCATGATGCTTTGGGGTGTGCATGGGTTGAAGCTGTTTGTGCAGACGATTCCCGTCCCAGCCTACTACTGGGATCTATTTACGTCACTTATCATTCCATTATTCACTGCCGTGCTGGTGCCATTTGTGTTTCGATTTACCGGGTGCCGACACGTTTTGCTGGAGCGAGCGGGTTTTGTCGCGGCGGGCTCACTCGTTGTGAGCCACATTGCGTTGGGGCCGGACTTTCTTTACCCACTAGCGACCACCGGCTACGGGGTGTCTACACTGGCCAGTGCTCCGCTCCTGTACCTGTTGGTGCGAGACACGGTTCACCAGCCAAACGGTTATCGCCTGTTAGTGGCGGTGGCCGGCGCGGTCTCGGTGGGGCTCGCGATCCATGATTTACTTTGGCAGAAGGGCATGCTTGACTTCGAAGCGCGGCCCTTGCTCCAGTTCGGCGGGCCACTGCTGTTTTTAGGGATGGGGGGCGAGCTGCTGAGTCGATTCGCGCTTGCACTCACCGTTGCAGAAACCGCGAACGTGCAGCTCGAATCGCGCGTGACCCAGGTATCAGACGAATTGGCGGCCAACTATCGAGAACTTTCTCGGCTCACCACCGAGCGTGCCATGGTCGAGGAGCGACAGCGGATCATGCGTGATATGCATGATGGCATTGGCGGACAACTGATCACCGCGATCTCGCGCGTGCGCACGGGAGATCTAGGCCAGCATGACCTGGAAGAAGTTCTGGTAGAAATACTTGACGATCTGCGCTTGGTGATTGATTCGATGCAGAGAACAGAGAACGATTTGGCTTCCGCGCTGGGCAATTTTCGCTACCGTCTTGAACCTCGCCTACAAGGTATTGGGGTGGCGCTTGATTGGCAGCTTGACGGAAGCGCGGATCAATTAGTGCTTCCGCCCTCGGGAATTCTTCACGTGATGCGCATCATGCAAGAAGCTTTTACCAACATTCTGAAACACAGCGGCGCGAGTCGAGTCTCAGTTGCCAGCTGCTTGGCGCAGGTGGGTGGAGAAGCATTTGTGAGCCTTCGCATCCGTGACAATGGCGCGCGCGCCGCTGGGTTGAAGCAGCAGGGCAGAAATGGATATGGGCTCGCCAACATTGCGGCACGAGCCCGTGCGCTGGGCGGCGCGGCAAACTTTTCAAGAGGCGTGGAGGGCGGTTGCCTGATGCTCGACATTCCGCTGCGTCAAACAGCTGAGTCAAACTGCTGAGTTCTAGCAGCAAGCATAAACACCAAGCATAAACACCAAGCATAAACCCCAAGTTCTAGGGATGTCGCCCGGTCGCGGAATCGCGCATTCTAGAACCATGCGAACCGATTTTATTTTCTCCCCCTGCCTTTCTGTTCCACGCTGCAATTCCGGTGTGGGCGGAGTAAATTCCAACCGCCGTCTGATTGCGAGCACTATGTTCTGTCGTTGCCTTTGCTTGGCGATCAGCGCGATGATTGGCACCTTGAACGCGACCGAGCTTGCGCTGGATTTGGATCATGCTCATACGTTGGCTGCGCGAGCGACAGGGTTCGGGTTCACGATCAAGGAAGTGTCGTATCCCGCCCGCTGTCTTGGCGAGAACCAAGCGCGCGGCAATCTGATTGCACTCGGCCTGGAATCTGATCGCGGCGTGGCGTGGGCGGACATTGTCTGCGGGCACAACCTGTTTGAAAATCGTGCCTTGCAAAACGGCTGGACTTTGTTGCGATTCGACGTGAAGCAGGCTTGTCTCGTGCGCCAGGGCGATGCGTGGAAACCTCTACCCGATGAAAACTGCGAGGTGCGAGTGAGTCGCCCCGCGATCGCCGGAACCAGTCTTGCCACCAGCGTAAATGCGCGCTTAAAAGGTAGTGGGCCGCTTGCCGCCCAAGAGCGGCGTTTGGAAATAACTTATTTCTACACCATTCAAGGGCCCGCCGACCGGAGCCCTTGGAGCACGCGTCGCTAGGCGCGAACCACGTATCTAACCCTTAACGGAGCCAACATGAAAAAAATCACGATGCCCATACCCAAAAGAGAATTGGTTCGACCCACGAGATGCTTGCCAGCTCTTTTCGTCATCCTCGCGCTTTCCGGATGCGCATCGCAGAGTACGCCATCGGCAATAAAACTGCAGACGGATATCGGGCAGGGCGTAAGCGCCGCGTCCAACGTGCAAGCGGTGCTTCGCGCCCTGCAGCGCGGTGATTCGGCCGTGGCCCAAGAGCTCGCGCAACGGCTGGTGTTGGCCGATCCCCGCAATGGGCGCTCGCATCTGCTGCTGGCGGCAGCCTACCAGCTCTCGACCGACGCAGCAGCGATTGAACTGGCTGCTTCGGGATATGGTGCTGCACGGCAAATGGCGGGTGATGACCTTTGGGCGAACTATCTGGCGGGTACTGTTGCAATGCAAATGAATAAACCGCGACTTGCGCTCGAATATTTTGCTGCCGCCGTCATGATGCAGCCAGATCATGTTTGGGCGACCGAGGGCGTGGCGGCAGCAGCCTATGCATCTGGGGACATTGGCTTGGCCGAGGCAGCGGCGATGCGCGTGCGCGTCCTTCAACCATTGTCGATCCCGGCGTGGCGCGTGGCCACGTTGTCGCGGGCCGCAGCCGGTGATCGCGCAGGCATGAAGCGCCTACTCGCGCTTGCACCTTCTGATGTGCCGACGAAATTGGCGCAGTTTATCGAGACCCGCGCGGATAATCTGATTCGCACTGCTGCTGTTGACCAATCTACAGCTGGCAATGAACCAAAAGCCGCGCCCTCGGACGCGGCAAGTAAGATTGCGGCAGTAAGCAACAACAACCAGATGACCGTCGATGTGACGTTGATTCTCGCCGATGATCGAATGAGTAGTGCGAATGGCATCAATCTTCTCGACGGCCTTCAATTGCAATTCGGCGGTGACCGCAAGGTGACTGTTTCGCGTTCCAGCACAACCCCCGAAACTTTTCAGAGTGCGCTCACCCGCTCAATCCGGCTGCCCGATATTACGTACAACCTAAATATTTTTAATCGGGGCGCGCGTTACTACGAGGTCATGGCGCGTCCGACGCTTACCGCATTTAACGGCCAGCAGTCCACCTTCTTTGTCGGCGAGCAACTGTTCGTGCAGGTCTCCGGGGTCAACACTGCGCAGCTAGAGAAAATTGACGTGGGCGTTTCGGTGAAGCTCACGCCCTCCGAAATAACTGCTGAGGGAGCGAAATTCAAGATTGAAGCTGACCGAAGCTTTTTCAGCGATCAAGGGGTAGGCAGCTTTAAAGAACAACTCGCCACCTTTAAACAAAGCGTGTCGGCGACCGCGGAGGTAAAGTTTGGGGAGACGTTATTGCTTTCCGGTCTCTCTGAAAAACTTCGGGACGGCAACTCCTCACGCACCCCGGTGCTCGGCGATATTCCGGGCACGAACGCACTGTTCAAACGGTCTACATTGGTTGAGCGCAGTCGTTCTGTGCTGGTGTTGGTAACGCCGTCACAACCGTTGGGCATTGCTCGCGCAACGAAACGCGGCGATGCAGCGGAGCGTCTGATTGAATTCTGGGATCGCGTTATCGAGCCTGCTCATGGCGGAGCGCCGCTAATTAAAAGACTGGAATCGAAACGACTATTTACGCGGCCCGCTGCGGGCGATGTGGCGTTACGCGACCTGCGTGATCGTGAAGTGCTGGACGCATTGATCGTCGCGTTCCAAGCCCGTGAGGAGGCGTAGCGTTGCCGTATGAGTGGGCCAAGGGCGAGGGTTTGTTGAGGCTCTGCTGTTATTAGGATTCGTCGTCGTCCTCTGCTCCCGAGCCTTTCAGTTCATACAGCCAACAAATCTTTCGCGTTTCTGGCGCTGAAAGGCGATCACCCATGAGCCCGCAACGATACGCGCGGGCAGACAGTCGTTCAAAATGCTGGCAGCCGGCGCAGCTGCCAAACGGGCTGCCCTCGTTGTCGGATTGAAACGTCGACAGGGTTTCGCGTAATGCAGACACGGCATTGCGGATGCGGTTCGGGCTGATATTTCGTGTCGCATGTTGCCATGCAAGT
>JANMQR010000421.1:0-3410 GCA_031370625.1 Burkholderiales bacterium
GCCCGCGATCAAGCGCGCTGCTGAGCTGTACAAAAAACGATTGAAGCTGCCGCATTTGGTGCAAGCTGCGATGGATCGCTTGATACCGGATGTCAAAGGCGACGGCGTGGCGCATTGTGATTTGGTGATTGAGGCGATTATTGAGAACCTCGATATTAAGAAAAAACTTTATGCGCAGATTGAGCCGCGCATGAAGACGGGCGCGATTCTGGCGACGAATACATCGTCGATTCCGCTCCAGGAATTATCGATTGGTTTGGCGTCACCAGAGCGATTGGTCGGCATTCACTTCTTCAATCCGGTCGCGCAAATGATGTTGGTTGAGATTGTAGAAGGCCCGCAGACATCGGCTGAAATCATGACTCGCGCGCAAGCGTTCGTGAAAAAAATCGACAAACTGCCACTGCCGGTGAAATCCGCCCCCGGCTTTTTGGTGAATCGTATTCTCACGCCTTATATGACCGAAGCGCAGGTAATGTTGCAGGAGGGAATATCGGCGGAAACCATTGATGCGGCGGCCAAAGAATTTGGCATGCCGATGGGGCCGATTGAATTGGCGGATGTGGTTGGGCTTGACGTGGGCTTGGCAGTGGGTCGCGAATTACACAGGGCGGGCAATCCGCAGCCATCGAAAATTCAAGAATTGGTCGAAGCCAAAAAACTCGGCAAAAAATCCGGCGAAGGATTTTACAAATGGGTGAACGGCAAGCCGCAAAAAATGAGCGGCACCACGGGCACGATTGACCTGGCACCTTTATGGATGCGCATGACGTTGCCCGCGGTGAACGAGGCCGTCGCCTGCGTTCGTGAAGGCATTGTTACGGATGCGGATTTGTGTGATGCCGGCATTATTTTTGGCACGGGGTTTGCCCCACATCGTGGCGGGCCGCTCAATTATTTGCGCATGGCGGGTAAGGAAAAATTGCTCGCTGAAATGCAATTGCTGGAGCAAAAACACGGACAGCGTTTTGTTCCTGATTTGGGCTGGGCAACAATTGTTTAAATTGTATTTCCAACATGGGACGCAAGAATCGCTGAGTGCGAAGCTACCGATGCCAAAGCCGTATAATTCAAGGCCGAAAATGTTGTTTGCCAAACAGCGTGGATTTTTCTCCCTGTTCAGTGAGCGACCACCATTTGCGCACAACGACGGCGATCCCGACGTTGCGCAATTCACCATCGGTCGGAGAGCAGATTTGACGAAACTTAATTTGGAAAATCGCCGGGGCACGCGTTATCTTATGTTTGATGAAACGGCCACGATTGCGGATGTGTTCGCGCTCCGCTGCCGCACCTCGCCTAACGCGCCTGCGTACCGGGAATTTCATAACAGCAGCAAAGAGTGGGCAGGCACTACGTGGCGCGAGATCGGCGACCAAGTAGCACTTATGCGCGAAGGTTTGCGGCGCGATGGTTTTCAGGCGGGTGAACGACTCGCCATCATGCAAAAAAACAGCAGCAATTGGGTGCTCGCCGATCAAGGCGCGTTTGCACACGGCATGGTGCCGGTTCCGTTGTTTGTCGATGACCGGCCTGATAACGTCGCATTCATCATCAACGATGCGGACGTAAAAGTTATCGTGATTGACGGCGAAGACCATTGGAAACGGTTAAAAACGGTGAGCGATCAGCTGGGCTCGCTGAAATTGATTTTAAGTGTGAAGCCGGTTGTCGATGCTGACGAGCCACGTTTAAAAACATTGAGCGAATGGTTGCCAAAATCGCCCGGGAGCTTCGAGCGTTCGCCAGCCAAGAGTACTGATTTGGCGACGATTGTCTATACCAGCGGCACCACCGGAAAGCCGAAAGGCGTGATGTTGTCGCATCGTAATATTCTGTCGAATGCGCAAGCGGGTTTGTGCATTTATGACATTTATCCTGAAGATGTTTTCCTGTCATTTTTGCCGCTGTCGCACATGTTTGAGCGGACTTGTGACTATTATTTGAATATCATTTCCGGCGCGTCGATTGCTTTCTCGCGCTCGATCCCGCAGCTGGCTGAAGACTTCCGCACGATCCAGCCAACGATAATTTTTTCGGTGCCACGTATTTATGAACGGTTTCTGGCCGCGATCAACGAGCAATTAAAAAAATCATCTGCATTCAAACGAAAGATGTTTGATTTCGCGGTGAAAACAGGCTGGGAAAAATTTGAATACGAGCAAGGGCGTGGCGTGTGGCAGCCGCAATTTCTATTGTGGCCCGTGCTGAAGAAACTGGTGGCCGACAAACTACTCACGCGCTTGGGCGGCAAATTACGATTTGCAATTTCGGGCGGTGCCGCGTTATCGCCCTCAGTGGCGAAAGTATTTGTGGGCTTGGGTTTGCCGATTTGCCAGGGCTATGGATTGTCGGAAGCGAGCCCGCTGCTAACCGTGAATTTGCTGGAGAAGAACGACCCGACCACGATCGGTCCTGCGGTTCCTGGGGTGGAATTTCGTGTCTCCGAAAACGGCTGCCTTTTTGCCCGTGGCCCGAACATCATGATGGGTTATTGGAACAACCCCGAGGCAACGCGTGCGGTGTTGTCTGAAGATGGGTGGCTCAATACCGGTGACCAGGTAAAAATTGACGAACATGGATTTGTCCGAATCACCGGACGACTAAAAGAAATTATCGTCATGGGCAACGGCGAAAAAGTGCCGCCCGCCGACATGGAAATGGCGATTCAGCTCGACCCGCTGTTTGAGCAAATTCTGGTTTATGGCGAGGCCAAACCGTATTTGTCCGCTGTCGCCGTTTTAAACGATGACGAGTGGGGCAAGGTTGCCGCCGAAAATAAACTCGATCCGAATTTAAACGGTAACGGCCGTGACAAAGCGGAGAAATTTTTGGTGCAACGCATCACCAAACGCATCAAGGATTTCCCCGGCTACGCGCAGGTGCGAAAGGTGACGGTGGCGCCGGAAAAGTGGACCATCGATAACGGTCTGATGACGCCAACACTCAAGCTAAAACGCGTCGCGATATTCCAGAAATACGCGCCCGCCATTGAAGATATGTACAAGGGCCACACGTTATGAATGGCGTGGAAAATGTGGCCGAAGTTGTGAAATTGCCGACTGATCGGCAACCCACGATTCGCATTATTCCGATGCCCGCCGACACCAACGCGAACGGCACGATTTTTGGTGGCTGGGTGATGGCGCAGGTGGATTTGGCCGGCAGCGTACCCGCGGCTGAGCGCGCGATGGGTCGGGTGGTGACGGTGGCGGTGAATTCGTTTTTGTTTAAGGAGCCGGTGTTTGTCGGTGACCTCGTGAGCTTCTACGCGAAAGTGATGAAGACCGGGCGCACGTCGATCACGGTGGATGTTGAAGTCTATGCGCAGCGACATCGGTTTGGCTCGGAAGTCGTGAAAGTCACCGAGGCGGTGCTGACCTATGTCGCGATTGATGAAAACCATAAGC
>JANMQR010000432.1:0-4966 GCA_031370625.1 Burkholderiales bacterium
TTCTATATCAACACCTGCTGTGTACGCGTCTGACTGACACAGAACCTCTTCAGTTGTTTTGTCTCTGCTTGGAACGCGCTTCTCGTTTTTGCCGCTATGGTGACTGCCGTCTTGAAAAAAAATCGACACTGCGGACTGGCAAGGTGCCCTGAGTATTACGCGCTGTGAACCGGTGAAACCGCCATAGCTGTTTTTTGAGTTTACTTCACCGCAGTACTGTCCTGTGGAATCGACTTTCTCGTTTAAAAATTTGGCAGAATCTGGGTCTTTAAGAGTGGCTGATATGACGCCACGCTCTGACCGATACTTGAAGAATGGTTGGAGACTCACGATGAATGCAACGACGGCTAGGCAAATGCCGAATCCTAGAATAATCGTTAATTTGGAGACGGAACTTTCCCCTTGAGTTGCAGGCGCGCCAGTGGCAGTTGTCTTTTGAGTATCTTCCATTTTTTTCACTTTTTCTGGTTCTGCGTTGAGTGTGCTGATGGTTAGTTTTTAATTGCTTAAATTGTTTATATAACATCACCCGGACGGTTCACGACGCGCCGTGAGACGTATTTAATACACCTATTGTGAAGCAAATCAATCAAGTGTGCCTTAGTATTGCAATGCGAGAAATCCAAGGTTTTTTTGCTATTTCACGTGCATACGGGTGTCTATCATTATCATCTTTGGCATTTGTGCTATTCCTTTTTTAAGAAAAAGCTGGGATCAGGCTGCATTAACCGCCGGGGTCACATTAACCGCCGGGGTCAGGTCTTTCATTATCATATTTGGCATTTATGACATTCATTTTTGAGGGAAAGCTGGGATCAGACCCTGCCAATTTTTATTGAAATAGTAATACCAGTGGATTTCTTCAGCCATTTATGCCCCAAGATGCCCGCCAGCAAACGAGTTTAAGTTTGAAATCGAACGACACCGTATGAAAAATCCCGAAGAAAAGCACAAGCGCCACTATCGACTATGCGACGTCATTCGCGCCAACGGCGACGCCGTACTAACCCCCGGCTCATTATTATGCGCACCTTGCGGTAGCACGAGTGCGGCTTTGGCTTCGCCGGATTCATCGAGTCGTTCATCCGCCTGACCACCCAGCGTGGCGATGCCTTCGGGGCTGCGGCGCATGGTCACGCCTACCGCGAGAATGTCGATCACCAGCAAATGCGGGATGCGGCTGATCATCGGCAAATGCGTGGACACATCCTCTACATGATCGACAATTAACGCGACATCGGCTTTGCGTGCGAGCGGTGATCATTTCCGATGGTGGCTTGAATGCGAATTCGGCTTTTGTATTCATGCTGCTGGAAAAATTGGGGCAGAAGAAAGTCTCCGTGCTGTTGGAATCCGTCGATGATTGGGAACTCGGCGGATTGCCGCTCACCAAGGAAGCGACCACGGTCGGCCCCGCGAAATCGCCGAAGCAATCGCCGGGGTCAGGCCTTGCCCCTTGCCTCATAACGTCAGACTCAAATCTCCCATTATTATATTTGGCATTCATGCTGTTCATTTTTAAGAAAAACCGAGACCTGACATGCCAGCACAAGCAATACGTTGCTCATCGCGCCTGCTGAAAAATGGGAACTCCTATTATATTTCCTGCCGATGATGGGCCATCAAAAAAGGGAACTAGCAAGAAGCTAGGGTTTCAATACGATTCGGTTAGACGTTTTTCGTACAAACTTTACCTGACGCGGCAACTAACGAAACGGCAGCTACCCGCCAATCAAAACAGTAACGCATCCGGCAGTAATCGTCCCGCCGTGCGCCGTTGCATCTCCCACTCGTGCGGCTGGCTTGCCGTTGACAAGGACGGTGGCGGAACCCGCGATAATGGTGTCTATCGCACCGGCGCAAACCGCGTTATCACCTATCACTGCTGCGGGCACGCCGCCGATTAAGACGTTGATGACGCCAGGACCAATCACGGCCCCCCCAACATAGGACGCATGGGTTGCAACTGCACTTTGCATAGTGCAGCTAGGGTTGTCGGTGAGTTGGGCAGCGGCGGGCATATTGAATGGTGAATGGTTAATGGTTCGCGGTTAATGGTTTATGGCTAGCAAGCTTTCGTGAAATGTTCAGTTGTTGGGGGGAAAATAGGGTTTAGTTAATCATCACGATCGCGCCTTTGACGACAGTCTGGCCCGCTGCCGATAACTCCGCGCTGGCTCCACCCTTGGCAGCGAATGCGATTTCCGCTTGGTTGTGGATGTTGAGGCCGCTTGTTTTCAGATCCAGTTTTGCGGCGATGTCGATGTTGCCAACGGCGGCAATGGTGACGTTGCCGTTGGCGGTGATCTGAATATCTTTCGCGCTCGACAGAGAAATGCCGGAAGGTGTCAGCGTCACTTTGTTTTCATTTTGATCCGACAGTTGAATGCCACGATCTTTGTCACTGAGAACGATTTTGTTTTTGTCGGGCGTGGTGATGGTGATGAGTTTATCCGCGTCGTTGAATTCGATCTTAGCACCTGAACGCGTGACTATCGCTTTAATGTGGTTGTCATCAGCGTTAGCGTACGGGGTGGGTCGCGCGCTGCTGTGCAGGCTGCCGATAATTACAGGATATGATGGGTTTTGATCGAAGTAGCCGAGCACGACCTCGTCACCGATTTCGGGAACAAAAAACACGCCAGCTTCTTTTGTCGCATAGGGCGCACAGAGCCGTGCCCATATGCCATTTGCATTTGCATTCCCGCCGAGCATCGGCACGGTAACGAATACGCGGCCTTCGCCCTGCGGGTCGTTTTCGAGCTGACTCACGATGCCAATTTGAAGTCCTCCCACGCCCATCCCCGCAACCAAGCCGCTCGCCATCGGTTCGACCACGTCGGCGCGGTCTGAGCGCAGTGTTAGTGGCATGCCGAAATCAACTTCGGTAAACCAATTCCCATCGACAATTTTATGCTCGACGGCGCTGACGAACACGTTGCCGTTGAATCGCGCACCGACGCCGGAAAGCTCAATCAATCCGCCCACCGCGGCTTCTGCGCTGCCTTGAAATTTCATCTGTCCTCGCACCCGTGCAAAGCACAGCGTCTGTTCAGCAGACTTTGCCCAAGCATCGAGCTCCATTTTGGATAGCGGCGCACCGCTCTGCAAATGATAGCTGTCCGAACCCCTATCCGAACCCAGTACACCCGCCAGTGTTATGCTATCGATATTGCCTTGCTGGTTCAGGGCGGGTGGATACGCTGGGCTGCTCTCCATGACCGCCTGGCTCTTGTGATCCCACGCGAAGCTCTGCGCTGTTGCCCGCTGCGTGCGCGCATCCATCTCAGCGTGGAACGACATGAGTGAATCGCCATAGGCCACCTTCAACGTTGGCTCGCCCGAAACCGCTGGCGACATCACACTGACTTTTCCGTCTTTGGCCATGACCAAGAGAGAGTTGGCGTCGGCGCGAGTGAGCAAAAAATCCCAGTCGCTACAGTAGCGTTGGACCAAGCTCTCGTGAACGTAATCTGTGCTTTGGACATTGGCATCCAAGCTGTTTCGGGCGATCAACGCGGTCATGATGTCGCTGTCTTTTTGTTGCGCGTAGTTGGCGTGTTGTCTGCCGAGGGTCATGCGAATTGCTTTATCGCGGCAGGTGATGATTAATTGTGAATGGCCTTCATCATCTATACGGAGGCTGTGCTTGACCACAATGCCGCCGAACACGAGGTCGACCTGATCGCCATAGCCAGCGTTGATCTGCACCTCAGCACCTGGGATGAAAATTTCACCTTCGCTGACCGCGAAAGTACCGCTTGCCATATCGCCGTCGGCCACGATGATCTCGGCCGTGGGAATGCAGTTGACCGCGTGGTGCACGGTGACGCAGAGAATCTGAACGCTATCGGGTAAGGCTTGACCATCACTCAAGATGGTCAGGCGGACAGCGCCATCAGCAGCTTCTAGCGGGGACTCGGCCATGATGGATCTCAACGGGTGGGGTTAGGCGAGGAAGCATAATGACGAAGCCTAGGGATGAAGAATAAGAATATCGCGCAAGTGGTTTCGTTGCTGACAGCAGTCTAGCTTAAATTAATTCTTCTGTTGGACGCATCCAGCTTCGCACTGCTGGGGTCAAGTAGCGCTGCTGGGGTCAAGTCTTTCATTGCCATATTTGGCACCTATGTTATTCATTCCCCAAGAAAAACCTGCGGCCAGGCAACATCAAAGCTTGTTGAAACACTAATATCTACGACCATCTTTACCGGTTTTTGTCTCAAGATGCCCACCGATAAACGAGTTCCAAACTGAAATTGAACGACAACGTATTTAAAAAATCCAGCAGAAAAAAGTAAAACGCATCGCTCGTTAGATGCGCACCATCAGCAATGTTATCGACTATGCGAAGTCATCCTCGCCAACGGCGACGCCGTACTCACCCCAGGCTCATCACTATGCGCACCTTGCGGTAACGCGAGTGCGGCTTTGGCTTCGTCGGATTCATCGAGTCGTTCATCCGCCTGCCCCCCCAGCATCGCAATGCCTTCCGGGCTGCGGCGCATGGCCACGCCTACCGCGAGAATGTCGATGACCAGCAAATGCAGGATGCGGCTGATCATGGGCACCTGGGTGGCCATGTCTTCCACGTGGTCAACGATCAGCGACAGATCGGCCTTGCGCGCCAATGGCGACTGGCTTGCGGTGATCGCAATCACAGTCGCGCCGCGCTCGCGGGCTTTTTCCACCACGTCCATCAGTTCGGGAATGCGGCCGCTGCTGCTGATCACGACGACCGCGGTTTTGGGTGTCAGCAGGTTGGAGGCCAGCACCTGCATGCGCGGCACGGTGTAGGCGTTGCTTGGCACGCCCATGCGCAGGAACTTGAACTGTGCGTCTTCGGCAACCACGCTGTAGTGACCCACCGCATAAAACTCCACCCGCTCTGCCCCGCAAATCAGCGCAATGGCCTTGTCGATGGAGTCGCGGTTCAGGTGGTCGCGCACCTGCAACACGGCCGCGG
>JANMQR010000010.1:0-21872 GCA_031370625.1 Burkholderiales bacterium
GAGTTTGGCTACATGCTGGAAGCGCTTGCTGAAAAAGTGTCGGCAAACCAGAAGAAAAAAGTGCGTGTGTTGGCGGATGTTCCCGACTACGGCACCTTGCCTGAATCCAAAGCGGCGATGCTGCGTGATATTGCGATCCAGCTCGTTCGCAACGCCGTGGTGCATGGCATTGAAGATGCGAACGAACGCGCGATGAGCAGTAAAACCGAGACGGGTAGCATTCACGTCACCTTAAAACGATTGGACGCTGATAAATTCGAGTTTGCGGTGCGTGATGATGGCCGCGGCGTCATTCCAGAGCACATCCGTGAGTCGCTCGTTAAAAGCGGTCGTTATTCGCGCGCGCAGGCGGACGCGCTCGATGAGCGTGCGCTGGTGATGAAACTTTTTGAACCGGGTGTGAGCACCTCGGCGACCATCGATAAAGATGCCGGTCGCGGCGTGGGGCTGGATGTGGTTGCCGAAAAAGTGAAGGCAATGGGCGCGCAAATTCGTTTGGGAACGCGCCCGAATCTATTTACACAATTTAATATCATTTTTGCGGCAGCCGCGTAGTGAAAGCTTGCCCAATGCACGCTACTTTTTTCATCTGCGGATCGATTAGACGATGATGCGTCTTTTGATTGTGGATGATTCGAATATTATTCGTTCGCGAATAATGCGTATTGTGCTGGCGGGTACGCTGCCGGGCGCGCAGATCGTGGGCATGGCCCGCGATGGTATGCAAGCGGTGATGATGTTCAAGGCGCATCAGCCTGACGTGGTGACCATGGATTTGACGATGCCCAACATGGACGGCATTCGCTGTATCGAAGAAATCATGGCGATCAATCCCGATGTGCCGATTCTGGTTATTTCCGCATTGGCCGACAAGACCACCGCGATCGCCGCATTACGCAAAGGCGCGCGCGGCTTTTTAAACAAGCCATTTACTGAAAAGCAGTTGGTGGCTGCGCTAAAGGAAGTTATTAGCGATGATGAATAGCCCTCGAGCCATAAAGTTTTTTGGAGCCATACGTTGAATAAAAAAGATATTAGCGAGAGTGAGCTGCGCGTATTCATTACCGCAGTGACCGAGTACTTTCAAGCGCTTGCGGGCGAACCTGCACAAGTGCGGTCAGCGTATTTGGGCGCTGATCTGACGGTGCCGCAGTCGTATGACTACACTGGTCTGATCACCATTAGCGGAAATTATCGGGGTTGCGTTTACTTTAGTTGCCGCCAAGTGCTGTTGCGCCGCCTGCTGGTGTGCATGGGCGAAAACGATCACTCCGAAGCGAATCTGCTTGATGCGGTGGGTGAGGTGGCGAATACCATTTCCGGAAACGCGCGCAAACACTTCGGTGCTGCGCTCGAAATCTCGGTGCCGGTGACCATTCATGGCCCCACGGAGAGCATTCGTGCGGCGGTACGAGCGCGTCCGTTCGTCATTACCATCGACTGGCTGGGCCAAGCTGCGATCGTCATGATTGATCTGGAACGGCTCATTTAGTCCGCAAGCTCGGGCTACATTCGGCGGCAGTGCCGACGCAGACAACATTAGGTAAGTTCTCAGCCGAAATCGAAGGTAAAATCGCGCACCATGCGTTTTTTCCGCCTCATAAAAATCCTCTCCGTTGTTGTCCGTTTTGGCCTCGATGAATTTCTGCCAAGCGGCTTCATTCGTTCGTCCATCGGCGGTGTGTTCTTTTTCAGATCGTTCACCGATTCGCGTGCCGTCAGGCTGCGATTGGCACTCGAAAACCTCGGGCCTACCTTCATCAAGTTTGGACAAATTCTTTCCACGCGTCCGGATATTGTCCCTGCCGATATTTCGGTCGAGCTCGCGCACCTTCAAGACAACGTCCCGCCGTTCGCGAGCGATGATGTTATTGCCACGCTTAATCGCGTTTATGGCCGCGCGTACACAGAAGTGTTTTCAAATTTCGATTTAAAGCCCATCGCGAGCGCGTCGATTGCACAGGTTCATTTCGCGGTGATCGCCGATGGCAAGTTGGCTGGCCGCGAAGTGGCCGTGAAAATACTACGTCCCAATATTCTCAATACCATTGATAGCGATGTCCAGCTGCTTTACGTGGTCGCCGATATTGTAAAACTCGCTTTCAAAGACGGTACGCGCTTGCGGCCAAGAGAAGTGGTATCGGAGTTCGACAAAACAATTCACGACGAGCTCGATCTGGTTCGCGAAGCCTCGAATGCGTCCACGTTGCGGCGTAATTTTGCTGATGGCACCTTGCTTTACGTGCCCGAAGTTTATTTTGATTACACCCACCGCGACGTGTTGGTACTCGAGCGTATCGACGCGATCCCGGTGAACGATTTGGCGCAGATTAAAGCGTACAACATCGATATCGCAAGATTGGCTGCCGACGGCGTCAAGATTTTTTTTACGCAAGTTTTTCGCGATGGGTTTTTCCACGCAGACATGCATCCGGGAAATATTTTTGTCGGCAAAAACGGCATCTATTCCGGCGTTGATTTTGGCATCATGGGCACGCTGTCCGAGGCCGATAAAAACTATCTGGCACGAAATTTTGCGGCGTTCTTCAATCGCGACTACAACGCGGTTGCGGTGGCCCATATCGAGGCGGGCTGGGTGCCTCGGAACACACGTGTTGACGAATTTGAAGGTGCTATTCGCAGCGTGTGTGAGCCTATTTTTGACAAACCGCTAAACGAAATTTCTTTCGGCAATGTGCTGCTGCGTTTGTTCGAGGTTTCACGACGCTTTCAAATGGAAATTCAGCCGCAGTTGGTATTGCTGCAAAAAACGCTGCTACAGGTAGAAGGTTTGGGTCGCCAGCTATACCCGGAATTGGATCTTCGCCCGATCGCCCAACCAATCCTCAAGCGCTGGCTATCCGAACAGGCAGGGCCGCGCGGTTTTATCAAACAGCTTCGCAAGGAAGGCCCACTTTGGATCAGCACAATTCCGCAACTCCCCCGTTTAGTGCACCGCGCGCTGGAATCTGATCCGAGCGAAAAACTGGTCGCCATCGAGCGCGCCATCAGCCGAGTAGAAAAAACCCAGCGCTGGCAGACCTATGTGCTGATGGTGCTGGTGGCGGGGCTCGTGATGGTATTGGCGGCCTATCTCTATCTCATCCTGATTTATTGATTCTGCCGTCGTTCAACAGGGCATGTGTTTTGCTACACTTTTAAAACATTTTTGATTTCCAATATGCCTGTAAAGGACGGTTTGTAAATGAACGCACTGCTCGGCTTCGTGGTACTTTATTTACTCGGCACATTGGCCATTGGCCTATTCGCGGCAACGCGCGTAAAAACATCGACTGACTTCGCGCTCGCGGGGCGCAGCCTGCCCCTTGCGATGATTATCACCACCACTTTCGCAACCTGGTTTGGCGCGGAAACTGTGCTGGGGATCAGCGCCAAATTTGTGCAGGGTGGTCTTAACAACGTTGTCGAGGATCCGTTCGGGGCGTCAATGTGCCTGGTGTTGGTCGGGGTGTTTTTCGCGGCCAAGCTGTATCGGATGACACTGTTGACCATCGGCGATTTCTATCGCAAACGCTACGGTAAAACCGTCGAGATATTTTGCTCCGTAGCGATTATTTTTTCTTATCTCGGCTGGGTGGCCGCGCAGGTCACCGCGCTGGGCCTGGTCTTTAATGTGGTCAGTGGCGGCGCAATCAGCGTTGAGATGGGCATGCTGATCGGCACCCTTTCGGTAGTGGTCTACGTGATTTTCGGCGGCATGCTCGCGATTGCGTGGACAGATTTTATTCAAGTGATTGTGCTGGTGGTGGGCCTGTCGATCATTGCGATAATGGCGGGCAATCTTGCTGGGGGGCCGGACAAAGTACTGGCCTTGGCGCACACTAACGACTGGTTTAAATTCTTCCCCGCGCCAAAATTTCATGACGTAATTTTCTTTATCGCAGCCGCGATCACGATGATGCTGGGCTCGATCCCGCAACAGGATATTTTTCAACGTGTGATGTCGGCAAAAAATTCCGAGACCGCGCAACGCGGTGCGATTATTGGCGGCCTGTGCTATTTGGCGTTTGCGTTTGTGCCGATGTTTATTGTCGCTTGCGCGGTGCTGATCATGCCTGCCGAAACCAAGGATTTACTCGCCAACGACCCGCAGCGCGTGTTGCCCACGCTTATCTTGAATTACATGCCGTTCGCAGCACAGGTGTTATTTTTTGGCGCGTTGCTGTCCGCGATCAAATCAACTGCATCGGCAACGCTGCTCGCGCCGTCCACCAGCTTCGTCGAAAACATCTATAAGAATATGCGCCCCGGACTAACCGACAAGCAGGAATTATTTGCTTTCCGCGTCACGCTGTTTATTTTTACCGCCTGTGTTCTCGCTTACGCGATGGTAATGAAAGGCACGCCGATTTACGAAATGGTGTCTGGCGCGTATCAGGTCACACTGGTCGGTGCGTTTGTACCACTGGTGTGCGGGCTTTATTGGCAACGCGCCACGCGTTACGGCGCAATTGCATCGATTATTTTTGGCATATTGACCTGGCTCATGTTTCTGGCGACACCACTCGGCGAAGCGTTCCCCGCTCAACTGGCAGGCGTGCTGATGGCAGGCGTTGGCATGATTGGCGGATCGTTATTATCGAAGCCACATCCGCACCGTGCGCATGCCAGCGCAGAGCACCACGCCAAACACGCGACACACTCTACGACCGCCGAAGCCCGCTCACCCACGTAGGCAGACTGGCCTGCATGAGAGTCACCCGTAAACCATCCCTCAATTTCTGTAGTTCAACGACTCGTGGTTGTGTGTGTGTTGTTTGAGCCCTAATCTGGCAATGTGCGCGGTGGATTGATATTGATCCGCGCCGCGCGGTTTACAGTCAGTTAACAGCAACACACTGAAGAAAAACGGGTTCGTTATGTTTAAAGCTTTCGGCAATTTCCTGCATCGTACGCCTTGGTGGGCAATGATCCTTATCGGCTTGCTCTCGCTGATTATGCTTGGCATTTTCACGCTGCCTGCGCAGGTGATTCGTTTGTCCAGCAGCGGCGAAACACCGGAAATGAATCGCGCCATTAAACGTGAAATTGATTCTGCTTTTGGTGATTCCGCATTGGGCCTCGCCGAAGGTGTGGTTGCGGCCATGCGTGAGCGCACCACCGATCCCGCACGTCGCCGCGAACTCGATCAGGCGCAAGAAGGTATTGCTGAAGCTCGCAGAGAAATTTTTAATGCGCAGGACGAAATCAAACGGGCCGTAAAAGACGCAGCACAAGGCGCGGCTGTAGATGCAGCACAGGCGGCACGCGATGCCGCCAAAGACTCCGCGGCCACGGCAATTGATGGCGCGCTGACTGCGGCAGAAGCGATGCTGGAAAGTGCGTCCGAGCGCCGTGAGGCGATTGAAGAGGCGCGCGCGGATGTTGAAAAATCGCTGAAATCGGCCGGGGTCGTGGCACCCGATGCATTGAAGTCGCTTGACGAGCAATTGAGGGCTGTGAAAACGCAGGAAGAAGCGGCCAAAAAAGCGGTGGAGGCGCTCACCAAATCCAAGGTGGAAGCGGGCAAGGCCAATCTTGATTTGAATTTCGATATCAACGGCACAAAATTCAAAATCAGTGGCGGCGAGGGCGCGAAAGAAGAGCTCAAAGCGGCGATTAAAGCGGGCGTTGAGAAGGGTATCAAGGAAGCCACCAAAGGTGCGCCAAGGGTATCAAATTCGGCACCTAAACCGCCAGCGCCCGCAGGCTCCGCCTCTCCAGCGCCGCCCGCACCACTCAGCCCGCTTTCCAGCCTGTCCCCACTCGCCACCCCTGTGGCACCCGCCGCACCTGCATTACCCGCGCTTCCCGCCGATCTGCGGCAAGACATCCACGCCAAAGTTGCGCAGGATGTGAAGCGAATTGGTTTGGGTAGCGCGCTGATCCTGACTTTTATTCCGCTGTTTTTTATGACGCTGATCGCGAAATTTTTGATTGACCGTTCACGTCGCGCGCAAGCTTTTGGTGAGAGCCAGAAAAAAGTGGCTGAAGTCCAATCGGCGGGTCGTCAACTCATGGAAGCGCGCTTGCAAGCATTGCAAGCGCAAGTCGAGCCACACTTCTTGTACAACACCCTGGCGAACGTTCAGGCGCTCACTGAAGTCGATCCGCCTGCCGCAAACAAGATGGTCGGCCACTTGATTGAATATTTGCGCGCAGCATTGCCGAAGATGCGCGAAACCTCATCGACGATAGGGCAAGAAGTGGAGCTGGCGCGCGCGTACCTGAATATTCTCAAAATGCGCATGGGAGTCAGGCTTGATTTTGCGATTCAAGTGCCGGATGAATTGAATGGTGTGCCATTTCCGCCGCTGATGCTGCCCTCGCTGGTCGAGAACGCGGTCAAACATGGTCTGGAGCCGGTGCGTGAAGGTGGGCGCATCGATGTCATCGCGGAAAAAGTGGGTGAGCGTTTCCGCATCATCGTCAAAGACACCGGGCGCGGTTTGGCGGCCAATGGAACAACGAGTGCAAATGCGGAAACGGGCGGCGGTGTTGGCCTCGCAAATATCCGCGAACGCTTGTTGGCACTTTATGGCGAAACCGCGAAACTCTCGCTCGAATCAAATGAACCCAAAGGTGTCATCGCCACCATTGAGATTCCTGCTGAAGCCATGATGCGCTTTTCTGCCACGGGAGCTGCACCATCGATGAAGCCCGGCGTAAATACCACCGATAACAAAGCGAAGCCCCGTGGCTGGACCGGTCGCACCTTGAGCGCAGTCGGCACCACGCATAGCGTGTGGGCGCGGGCGATGTCGTTCACCTTTATTGGCCTCATGGTGCTGTTGGCGATTATGTTTGGCTTGGCACTTGCGGCGATGGCGGCGGGCTGGCTGCCGCTGTCGATACATGACTCGGCATTGCCGTTAAGCGGAATGGAGGGCATGGCAGTGGGCTCGGTCATACTGCTGTTTGTTTTTGGTTTGTTGGCACTGGTTGCCTTGCTGGTGGTGGCGATAATTTACGGGCTGGGCGTATTGGCGGCAGGGTTGCTGGTGTTTATACCGCTGATGATTTTGATTTCGATATTCCCTGCTCTTTCGCCATTCGTTCTTTTTGGATTGATTATTTATTGGTGGTTTTTTAAGCGCAAGAAGAAAGTCACACCTGCCTTAAAGTAGTTGACAATTAGTAGGTGACAATTAGTAGGCGACAATCTGATTAATAAAATTCATTGACCATAAAATGACAACGACCTCATCCACCGCCATCACTGCCATCACCGCCATCATTGCCGAAGATGAACCCATCTTGCGCGCCCAGCTAAAGTTAAAGCTCGGCAAGCTATGGCCTGAACTTAAAATCCTCGCTGACGTGGGTGATGGCGAGGCCGCACTGGAAGCCATTTTTGAACACCAGCCGCGGCTCGCATTTCTGGACATTCAGATGCCGGAGATGACGGGCGTGGAAGTCGCAAAAAATGTGGCGGCGAGTCACGATGTCAATTGCCATATCGTGTTCGTCACCGCGTTCGATCAATACGCGGTCGATGCGTTTAATACCGGCGCTATCGATTACGTTTTGAAGCCGTACAGCGATGACCGCCTGGCAGTCGCCGTGAGCCGCCTTAAAGACCGTTTAAATGCCATCCCCGCCGCTCCGCCACAAGATTTGCAGGCGCTGATTTCGCGTTTGTCCGCCAAGCTGAATCCGCAAGTCGAGCGACTGAAATGGATTAAGGCCAACATCGGCTCGAACCTGCGTTTGATCCCGATTGATGACGTACTTTTCTTTCAATCCGACGAAAAATATACGCTGGTCGCGACTAAGGATTTTGACGCGCTGATCAAAACACCAATCAAAGAATTGCTCGATGGATTGGACCAGGAAAAATTCTGGCAAATTCATCGCTCCACCGTCGTCAACGCAACGGCGATTGATGCCGTCACGCGTGATTTTCGCGGGCAAGCGACCGTAAAAGTGAAGGGCCGAAAAGAAAACCTGACCGTGAGCAGGCCGTTTTCTCATCTGTTCAAACAAATGTGAGTAGATGTGAATCGAGGCGTTTGCGCCATGTGATAAATAGCAAACCTTAGCATTGGCGGGTGCTTTGAAGCGATTTTGCTCTGAAATCCGCGTGGGATAAGGGGTTTGATTATTTTCTTTGTACCATTCGCAGTCCGCGCGTGTATTTGTCATCAAGGGTCACGTTTCATGAGCGTGGCTTAGTCTTCCGCACTCGAGATGAATCATTTCATCGCGCATTCTTTGGTTTTGTCGTCTATGGCACGCCACGCCGATCACGCTGCGGCACAATAGCACCCATGACTTTTTTGCCTACCAACGCGTGATATGAAATTAATTCCCTGGCGCCTTTATTTCGGCTTCTTCTTCCTGACCGGATTACTCCCCGGCCTCTCGTTCGGTCTGGGCATTTACGCGGCGTACAAGCAGTCAAGCCTGGCCATTATTGGTGGTGCCATGCTCGGCGCGCTGCTGATTGTGGTGACCGCATTTTGGTATCGCAGCGCCATGCAAAAACGCGACCCCACGTTTACATTCGCGGAAGCCTCAACACACCAAGCGGCCGGAATCGAATTAAATATTGCGGCGGATGAGGCCTACCAAATGTGTCTGGCGGCGGTGCAATATATGCCCGGCTTTTTTGCCACGCGCACGTCCGAGCAGGCGCGTCGCATTGAGGGCACCACCGGTGGTGGCAGCGCAGGTTATTTTTCGTTTGCCTCTGGCGGTGAAATGATTCATATCGTCGTCGGTGCGCGCGGGCGTTTCGCGTCGTATGTGCGGATCGAAAGCCGCCCCAGCGATTTGTTTCTGGTGCTCGATTTCGGCAGAAATCGACAGAACGTCCGCATGATTGCCACGCGCTTGAACGAACAAATCGCGCGCCGTTTCGACGACCAGCGCGTTGCCAAAGAGCGCGCTGAAATGGATCGTGCGCTAACCGATGCGAAGCTCGCAAAACTACAAGCGCAGATTGAGCCACATTTTTTGTACAACACGCTGGCCAATGCGCAACTGCTCACGCGAAGCGATCCGCAGCGCGCGGACATGATGTTGGGCAACCTGATTATTTATCTGCGAAATGCGCTCCCGCAGGCGGGCGAAACCGATACAGTTTCATTATCAACATTGGGCCGTGAAATCGAACGCTCGCGTGCCTATCTGGAGATTTTGAAAATTCGTATGGGCACAAGATTAAGTTTTGAAATTGATGTCGCCCCGTCGTTTGCGAACACACCTTTTGCGCCGATGATGGTGCAAACGCTGGTCGAAAATGCGATCAAGCACGGCCTTGAGCCCAAGCTGGGCGGTGGCTCGATTTTGATTTGTGCCGCGCGCACGTCGAACGGGGTAACGTTAAGCGTGGCTGATAATGGCGTCGGGCTTAAGGGCGGCACCTCGGGAACCGGGCTTGGGCTTAAAAACATGCGCGAGCGCTTGCGGCTCACCTACGGCGACGCCGCCAGCCTATCGCTTTCGCTGAATGTGCCCAGCGGAATGGTGGCAACGATTACCGTTCCCAACGCAACGTAGAAAATCGTAACTTAAAACCAACACGAGTCGATCTCAACTATGAAGAATAATCCCACCGCCATTGTTGCCGAAGATGAAGATTTGCTGCGCACCGAACTTGTCGCGCAATTAAAAAAAGCCTGGCCTGAACTTCATATTGTGGCCGAGGCCGAAGATGGCGCTGCCGCGCTGGAAGAAATCGCCGCACACAAACCCGACATCGCCTTTCTCGATATTCGTATGCCCGGATTGACCGGTCTTGATGTCGCGGCGGCACTCAAAGATTGTTCACCGAAAACGCGAGTCGTATTTGTCACCGCGTATCAACAGTACGCCATTGACGCGTTTGAAAAAGGGGCGATCGATTATTTATTGAAACCGATTTCACCTGAACGCCTTGCTGCCACCATTGCCCGACTCAAGTCGCCGAACCCCAGCACCGACGCGGCTCTCGACGACAATGCCGGTGCCGTAGCCGCATTGCTGGCGCAACTCAAAGCCAACATTCAAACCGAAACCAGACGCGAACCACTCGCGTGGATCACTGCGGGCACGGGTAAAGATACCAAGCTCATCATGATTGATGATGTCGCCTACTTTCAGGCTGACAGCAAATACACGGTCGTCATGACTGCTGAAGGTGAGGCACTGATTCGTACGCCGATTAAAGAATTGCTCGAGCAGCTTGAGCCCGCGCACTTCAAGCAAATCCATCGCGCCACGATTGTGAATCTGCGTGCAATAAAAGCCGTGTCGCGCGATGAAACCGGCAAGGGCGTGATTAAACTTAAAACGCGCGCCGAGACGCTGCAAGTGAGCCAGCCGTTTATGCATCTCTTTCGTAACATGTAACGCAATATGTAGGGGAAACGAAAATGATTTACGCACTTGGTGATAAAACGCCGCAGCTAAAAGGCAACAACTACATCGCGCCTAACGCAAGCGTGATCGGTGATGTGGTGATTGAAAAGAACGCCAGCGTGTGGTGGAACGTCACCATTCGTGGCGATAACGACACCATCACCATCGGCGAGAACGTCAATATCCAGGATGGCGCTGTGTTGCATACCGACGAAGGCGTTGCTCTCACGCTGGCGCGCGGGGTCAGCGTCGGCCACATGGCCATGCTGCACGGCTGTAGCGTCGGCGAAGGCTCACTCATCGGCATCAAAGCGGTGGTGCTCAATCACGCCGTGATTGGGCGCGATTGTTTGATCGGTGCGAATTCCTTGATTCCCGAAGGCAAAGTCATACCTGACCGCTCCTTGGTGATGGGCTCTCCCGGCCGCGTGGTGCGAGAGCTGAGCGATGCAGAAGTGACGATGGTGCGCGGTATCGCGCAGCATTACGTGGATAACGCAGCGCGGTACAGGGCATCGTTGACTGAGATTTAATTGCTGTTGCCTGGGTAAGAACGCGCCTTGTGTTGTAAGAGGTCAGGCCGGACTGGCTTGCGAACCCTAGCATTGGAGAGGTGTTCGGGGCATAAATGCCCAGAGAAGCCCGTGGATATTGCGAGTTATGTTTCGAAAGACGGGTTGCAAAAAATCCGTAAACACGATCACTCACGCAACTGCGCGCGGCGTTCAATAGTTTTCGACACCAATCCATATTGAATCGCCTCGTCCGCATCCATCCAATAATCCCTTTCAATATCAGCGCGCACGATTTCAATCGCCTTTCCGGTAGCTGCGGCAATCATGCGGGCGATATGTTCTTTGGCCTTGATGATTTCACGCATTTGTATTTCGATATCGCTGCCCGGACCGCCAAAGCCGCCGGTGGGTTGATGAATCAAGAAGCGCGTGTTGGGCAGCGAAAAACGTCGGTTGATCGGTGCTGCAATATATAGCTGTGTGGCCGCACTGCCGACCCAGCCCGTGCCGATCATGTTTACTGGTGCATCGATAAAACGAATCACATCGTGAATCGCGTTGCCGGATTCAAGATGCCCGCCGGGTGATGAGACCAGCACGTCGATTGGCTCTGCTGAATCGGCGGAAAGAGCAATCAAGCGACGCGCGGTTTCGGCAGCGGACGCATCCGTAATCGTGCCAAAAATCAGTACGGTTCGTGAGCGAAAAGCGCGATCTTCCAGGAATGCGTTAATGCTTTCAGTCGTTTGTGGGGACGGTGTTTCCATGTTGTGTGCAATCCGGTGGTGGGTAATAACAACAAGACGTGCCAGCGCATCCATCTGTGACAGATGCGCCAAAGAAATTTTTCACGTGGCATACTTTTAAAATGAAAAATGACGACCTTCACAATCTGCTGGAGCCCCATCGCAAGCGCCTATTGCGCCTGGCGCGTGGGATTCTCGGTACACATTCAGCTGCTGAAGATGCTGTGCAGGATGCATTTCTAAAATTCATTCAACACGCGCCATCTGATCTTCGCTCTGCCGAAGCGTGGCTCACCACCTTGGTGCGACATCTCGCGATTGATCAATATCGCCATCAACGCGCTCAATACCTCCAACGCGGCGATTTCACCGTTATGGAAACTATCACCGAAACTGATAGCTGGGTCACCGGGATGCCTGACGGCGCCACCGCGCAACCTGCAGAATTGAATATCGATGCTGCCGCAGCGCTGCGCGTAATGACCAATTATCTGGCGCCGCATGAAGTTGCTGCCGTATTGTTGCGCGAAGTTTTTGATGTTGATTACGGCGAAATTGCGGCTTCAATCGGCAAGCAGGAAGCTGCCTGTAGGCAGCTCGTGCATCGCGCATTAAGGCGTGTCCGTGAGGGCGGGGGCGAACACAAACGCAATAACGCAAACGACGATGACGCGGACAAAGAATTACTCTTTCTCTATTGCTGGCAATCGCTGGCGAACCGCAATGCGTCAATGTTGTTCGCCGTGCTGGCAGAGCCACAAACAACGTGCGCTGCAATGTCTATCGCACAGCCATTTTCGCAATCAATGCCCGTTAGTGCTGAATCGACAAAGATCTCTTTACAGCTCATTAATGGCCGCTTCGTCATTGTGCTGATGCTTGGCAATGTCGTGCTGTGCGCTGTGCCGGTGGGGCCGGATGCGACCGCCTGTGTAATGCCGTGATCTGCGGTTGCTTATGCGAATAGGGATCAACTAGCCGTTTACCTCACGCACTGAAGCCAGCTCGCCACAATGCATGAATTAGCCGGTAGCCCGTAGGTTGGGCACGCTTCATCTGCCCAACATCACGCCTCGCCATATTCACCATCACTAACACCTGCCCCCCAGTTCGCATTGATGTCGCCTCGCCCGATAAATCGATGAATGGTGGAATGCGGCCAGTCAGCCGCGTGTTCAACATACCCATGCTTTACCGGGTTAATGTGAATATAGTCCACGTGGTTGGCAAAATCTCGATCATCGCGAATTAAATGTTCCCAGAAACGGCGCTGCCAGACGCCACGTTCTCGCTTGGCAACGCGAGATGATCGAACGTGTTCTGTCTTAGGCAGCCTTCTTGAAAAAGTCGATTTGATGGCACCGATGCGCATTGAGAAGTCGGCGTCGTCGGGCGGTAATGTCATGAGCAAGTGGAGGTGATCGGGCAGAACAACCATCGCATCGATCTCAAAGGTGTGGCGTGATTTCACGCGTCGGAATGCGTCGCGCAAAACATCAATTTTATCGATGAGCGTGGTGGATCGCCGCTCCGCCAGATTGACGGTAATGAAGTAAGTGGCTCCAGCAACGTTTGAGCGTCGATATCGCATGGTGGAAGGTTAGCATCACTGTTGGCTAGATGACTTTCGGCCAACATGGCGTCAACGCCACGACCGATGTTGGGCAGATGAAACGTGCCCAACCTACCGCGCTGCACCAAAGCGGCCGATGGGCTTTACGGTGCCTGCTGAGCGTGCGCCAAAGGAGGCGAAGGTGGGGAGGAAGAGCCGATAACAGCAGCGTCAATCGCAGCGGCTAAAAAAGAACACCCGCGACAGCGGGTGTGGGGGTGGGCTTCTTTTTTAAAAAGAAGAATGAAATGAGAATGCGTCATCACCGATGTTGGGCAGATGAAACGTGCCCAAACGACCGGGCTAATTCGCATCAGGAGTGTTTGCGCGCGGTATAAATCGCAGAACAATCAAGCCAAGCACATACCAAAGCAGCATTTGAGTCACAAAGATAAAGAGCCACAAATAGCCGTTCGAATCAAGAATTGCTGAAGGCAATATTGGTTTTGCTAAAGATGAGAGCCATAGTCCCGGAAGCAGCAAATTGCCAATCCAAAGACCGAGCCCGCCCGCGTGAATGAACGAGCTAAATAAAAAATAGCCAATGCCTGTGAGAAGCAGTCCCAGCGGAAACCACCATATCCAGAACTTCATATTACGGACACCCGCAGAGCGAAAGATCGCCACTCATTGCTCGCCTCATCAGATCGAGTGTTTCCATTCTGTACTGCGTTTGTCTTGCAACATCAACTCCTTCTTTCGAGTATGGTGATGGCCCATGATCGACGGCTGCAGACGTATGCCAATGCTGAAATCCTCGATGTACAGGTGACGTCGAATCCATGACCGGATGCAACGCCATTCCCAGCAAGAAATACGCGCTGGTCTGCGACGCTACATCTTTTGAGGTGATGAGATTGTTATAACCTGACAAGTTCGCCTTAACAAACGTGCACATTTTTTCGCGTGCTTTTGCAGGTGATAAGCAATCACTTGACATGGCGTGCATGTGCGAATTGCAATCACTCTGATAACCCATATTGTCTGTAGTTCGACTGCCCCGCTCAATAGCGTCTCTCAGCTCTGGCGACAACGTCGGAAGCAATGTGCGAATGAAATAGTTATGCGCGTCTGTTGACCACAAACCAAACGGATCTGTTGACCTTAGCGGTCTCCCACTGACATACGAATAAGTGTTGACGCCCCCACCCAACCCAATCGGATCACTCTGCACATACCGCCCCAAACTCGGATCGTAGTCTCTAAAGTAGTTGTAAAGAGATTTGCCTGACGCAAGTTTCACTCGCCGACGGGTCCAAACCCCAGACGCAGTGCGGCTCAGCGGGCGGTTTCCGCCCGCCGCGCGTGCGCGGCAAACAGTTTTTTTCGTAGACGCGGTTTTTTCGGTGTGGGTGTGCAAACTCATAAAGTGATTCTAGCAGGCGGCGTGATTTTTCTTTAGCCGCTTTCCTTTTCGCTTTCTGCGCTGCCAATTCCGTCAAGGGCGCGCCCATGTTGTTCGGGCGCGAGCGCAGCGAACCCTTGACGGCCACCGTGAAGATACGCTCAGTCATGCGGTGCAAGGCGGGTCTATCCCTTGCACCGCATGGCGACTGCGGGCGTATGAGAGTTTTACAAACCCTAGCAATGGTGCGGTGTTTGACAGTATTTTTGCTCAAGGCGCCCCGTGCTATTGGGGTTTGCTTTTCTTGTTTTTGGCTTTTCACTTCTGCCTTTGGGGAGCCCCCGTGGGGCGGACGGGAGCGGGCACAGGGGCGCGGGAACGAGCAGCGCAGCGCGAGCCGCGCCCCCGCGACCGCAGGGCGGGCGGGGACAACCCACCCACCACACTGGCGCGCAGCGCCTGACTTCACATGTGTGTTGGCGCAGCTTTTTCGCGCGAGCACACTGACTTGGCTGTTAAGCACGCTGGGCATCACCGAGCGTGCGGCAGGCATTTACCCCGGACGGCTGCGGCGTGGCTTTTGTCTGACTGACGGCAACGCGCGGCGGCAAGCGACTATGGAGCGCGCATCTCGCATCACTGACTCAAAGGGGTCTTATCGGTGGTCAGCTATCGTTCGCTGCATCCATTGCCAACGTCGTCAGAAGCGTCACGCGTTCGCCGCCTGCATCTTTGCCTGCCGCACTCATGTCGTCGCCTCCTTGCCTCTGCAATCGCGCCGGATGCGTGGCCGCATGGATCTGTTGCAGTTTGCCAATCGAGACCTGCGTGTAGATTTCCGTGGTCGAGAGTTCGGAGTGGCCGAGCATCGCCTGAATGTAGCGAATGTCACAGCCCGCTTCCAGCATATGTGTGGCCATCGCGTGGCGGAAGGCGTGACACGAGCCGTGCTCAATGCCGGCGAGCCGCATGTAGCGTTTGACCATATCGGAGAGACGATTTTTTTCATAAGGCTCGCCGTAGTCGGTGACGAACAGTTTGCCGTGATCGGGTGCGAGGATTAACACCGGGCGCACGTCGGTCAGGTACTTGTCAATCCACGCACACGCGCGTTCGCCAATCGGAATCAGGCGATCCTTCTTGCCCTTGCCCTGCCGCACCATCAGCGTGTGGCGATTGGTGTCAAGGTCATAGAGTGTCAACGCCATCACTTCAATGCGACGAACGCCGGTGGAGTACAGCGTTTCCAGCATCGCGCGGTTGCGAATGCCCATCGGCGTGGTGATGTCGCACTGATTCAAGACGTGCTCGACCTCTTCAACGGTCATCAACACTTTCGGCAGGCGGCGCGGCAATTTCGGGATCGTCAAATCGGCGGCCGGGTTGTAGAGGATGTGATTCTCGACGGTTAACCATTTGAAGAAGGCGCGCAAGGGATGCAGGAGCGTCGCCTGGGTGCTGAGCGCGAGTGGTGCGCCATCGGCCTTGCGGTAGTGGAACAAATGCCGCTGGTAGCGTTGCAGGATCGGGCGGGTGACGTCCTGCACGCGGTTGAGACCACGTTCATCGCACCAGCGAATAAAGGTGTCGATGCCGCGTTGACGAATTGATGCGGTGTGAACGGAGAGGCCGAGCGTCAAGCCCCAATCGAGGAAGTCGCATTTGTAGGCGTGGATGAGGTTGTTCGCCGCGGGTGCAGGGATGATGTCACGCGCAGGCATGCGTGGTTTCTTGCGCAGCACGTGCTGCTTCCTGCGGGCAATCACGCGTGCAGGGGGACGTGTCAGCGGACGCATGTCAGTCGCCGTGCGCGGCAGAAACGGCTAAGGGAAAGGCGGGCACGGCGTGCGGGTACGCCTGCCCTGAGCTTGTCGAATGGGACGATGTTTTGCCATTGCCTTTGGAGACGTGCGTTTTATCGCCCACCGAGGACGATAGGCTGGAACGCCGCACCAGTGCTTGCGTTTCAGGCATTGCTGCCGCGCTACCCGCCTGCTCCTTGGCCCCACCTTGGGGGCTACTTGGCTGCTCCTTCTTTACTTTTGCATGCTCCTTGTTAGCGTCGTAGATAAAGCTTGCGACATCCATCAAGCCCATCACAAACGGTTTGCCGTCGCCGCCTTCACCGTCATAGAGCAATTCATATTCGAACGATTGCCCACGACCACCGCGATGCACGTGCACGTATTCCAGCTCTTCCAATTTGTGCATATGCGTCTTCACCTGGAAGTCACTCCAGCCGACATGCGCGCGCACGTCCTTGCGCGTAAAGTGCACCTCGCTTGCGCGGATAGCGGATAAGCCTTGCGCATTCATCCGCGAGCGCACCAGGCCGACCACTTCACCGAGCAAGCGCCGCGTCTGCGGCGGCAATTCATCGAGCGAGCGGCCCAGCACATCATGCGCGAGCGCGTTGGCGCGCGCGATGTCATTGACCGTGACTTCAATGTATTCCAGCGGCTGGCCTTGGTGTGTGGTGGTCTTCACGGGTCGCTGATGCTGATGCAGCAAGGCAATGGTGTCGATGAGCGTGAGATATTTTTCATGATCGCGGCGGGTGCGGGTTTTGTCACTGAGGAAGGTTAATTGATCGGCGTAGGGATTGACGACGTGCAAGGGTTTTAACAGTCGCTGGGCGTTGCGGTGCAGATGAACGAGGCGTTGCTTCTCCTGCTGCGCGATCAAGCCTTGCAGGGTGCGTTTGGCGCGTTGCAGCTTATGAATCGCTTCGGTCTGTTCACGGCCTTCGTCCACACTGAGCACGAGACAGCGGTTCATCAATTCTTCATCGATCTCAATCGCGGTGGTGGTGAGGAAGATCATCACCGGGCCTTCTACCCGATATTGCTGGGTGATGAGATTGCCGGTGGCCGGGTCTTTGCCGGTGGAAGCAATCGTCAATTCGCCTTCACTCTGCAACAGCTTTAACGCATAGCTCGCTTTGCTCGCGCCCTCTTCTTCAACGATGGCGAGAATTTTATTTTTCAGATTGGTCTCGCCCATGTAGAACAAACTCTGGCCGGTCATGGCGGAGTATTTGATGCGCTCTTCTTCGGGCATGAAGGCGAGGACGGCATCCATCAAACTCGACTTGCCGGCGGCACTCGACGATTGAATGACGATGGCTAATGGTCGACCCAGTTTGCGGCTGACGGCGGCGAGATAGCCGACGAGCTTGTTGGTGGCTTCACCGACAATGCCGCAGGCATCGAAGTCGGTGACGATGCGATTGAGCAGATCGGGTGACTTCAATAACGCGAGTGCGTCGCGTTGATCGCTTTCGCTGATCTCAACGGCTGCCGCCGTCTTCGGCGTCAACGCCTTGCGGATAGCCTCGTCCTGCAATTGCTCCAGCTTCAACAACACGCGGCCCAGGTCAGCTTTGATGATGTCTTCACGCACCTGCAATTCCAGGCTGGCCTGTACCAAGAAACTGCTTCGTTGCTTCGCACTCAACAAGTCGAATGTATCGACGTGGAAGCGTGGATTACCAGTGCCGCCACCGCTCACCATCACGTTCACCTTCATGACTTCATAGCCGAGATTCTTCGCAAGCCCGCGCACGCGATAGCGGCGCGCGTTGGCATCACCCTCGAACGTCATGACGATTTCGTTTTCCGACACGGTGGCGGCGGTGTCACTCGCAGGCGCGGATGGCATCGGTGAGGCGGGCAGTACGGCAGCGGCTAAGGAGGAAACAGGTGAAGCAGAACTTTCAGGGGCGCTGGCTGAAACGCCAATATTCACAGGCGTTTCCAAGGCATTGCCTTCAAGATGCTCACCAGTGCTTGCGTTTGGGGCAATGCTCATTTCAATTTTTTCACGATGGGGCGCAGCACCTTTACCGAGCCACACCGCTTTGCGAATCACCACGCCGAGCGATTTAGTTGCCGGTGTCACCTTCATCGCGTACTCGTTCACATCCATGCCCTTCGGCAACTGAATACGCCAGCATTCGATGCCTTCATTCATCAACTTTTGCGCCAGCTTCGCCGTTGCCCGCTCACCCGCCTCATCACGATCATAGGCAATCAACACCCGTTCAGTCTGGTGCGTCTTGAACGCCTGCAATAGCTCATCAGTAAAACCTTCAATGCCGTAAGCCGCCGTGACGTTACGATAGCCCGCACACCAGAACGTCATCGCTTCAATCAACGCTTCACAGTTAATGATTTCGCGGCTCGCGTGTAACGCGGTGATATTCCACACCCCCACATGCGGGCCAGGCAGATACAGATGGGCGGGTGTGCCCGCGCGCAAATCATCGCGAATCTTGCGACCATAAATCTCGGTCACATTGCCGACGGCATCACAGACGGGAACGATCAAGGAACCATTGAAATGCTCATGGCCGGATTCACGATACACGCCGATGCGTTCCAGCCGTGCGCGGATATCCGCGCCGTCCTTGCGCTGCTTGTTGGGTAGGCGCAAGCCCAGCGTGCGATTGGCGTAGCCCAGCTTGAAGGTGTCGATCAACTCGGGATGATCGAGCCCGCGGCTCTTGAGATAGGCGAGTGCTTCAGGTGATTGTTTTAAGGTGTCGTGGTAGTAGCTCACCACTTGATTCAACAGCGCGGTGTCGTCAGCGTTGATCGAGACAGGGGCGGCGAGTGTGCGGATGGTAGTGCGGACGGTCGAGCGTTTCAGCGGCGCACCGCTGGCAGCTAAAGATAAAGACGCATCTTGATCGCGCAGTAGCTCGACGGCGTGCCGAAACGACACGCCGTTCTTCTTCATCACCCAGTCAATCGGCCCACCGCCCATCTGACAGCCAAAGCAGTGCCAGAGATTTTTCGCCGGGGTCACCACCAGACTGGGTTTGTCGTCCTGGTGAAACGGACATTGACCGATCTTGTCTTTGCCGGATTTGGCAAGTTCAATCCCGGCGCTCTCGATCAAGCGTTCAACCGATACTTCATTCTTTAGCCGCTCGATGTCTGCTTCGGGGATACGGGCCATTTCTTGTCTCCGGCTAAAAACCTGTCAAGGGGTTATCGGTAAAATGTATGGTTTATTTTACGTTCATTGTATAATACAATTATTGTATAGTTTGTCAACCCGGAGTTCCGCACATGATGAAACCCGCCTTAACATTGCTGGCATCGCCATATCGACACACGGGGTCGGACATGCCACGCAAAATCAAAGCAGAAGCCGCTGAAGGGTTCGGGGAGCGCCTGGCGTCTCTTCGCAAGACCGCCGGGATTTCACAGACCGCATTAGCCGCCGAGGTCGGTATCTCGCAGCGGATGATGGCCTACTACGAAAGCCCGACCGCGCATCCGCCATCTAATCTGTTGCCGTCAATGGCCGCCGCCCTTGGCGTATCGGTTGATGCTTTGCTGGGGGTGGAAACCTCGAAGCGCCGTGCGAAGGCCACAGACACGCGGCTGGCGCGACGCCTGCTGGATGTGGAGAAACTGGGTGCCACCGATCGCCGTCAGTTGATTCAACTGATTGATGCGTTTATCGAGCGTGGGGAGTTGAAGCGCAAAGCACAGGGCCATAAAACCCAGGGAGCGAAGGCATGAGTAGCAAAACAATCATGCCGGTGCGCATCGAGACCCGCATTCAAATTGTGCGAGGCTTGAAGGTCATCATCGATGCTGACCTAGCCGAGCTCTACGGGGTGGAAACGCGCGTGCTCAATCAGGCGGTAAAGCGCAACCGGGAACGGTTCCCGGCGGATTTTATGTTTGCGCTGGATACGGCGGAATTCGAGCAATGGAGATCACAAGTTGTGATCTCCAATCCGGGCGCGAAGATGGGGGTGAGACGGGCACCTTATGCGTTCACTGAGCATGGCGCGCTGATGGCGGCGACGGTGCTGAACAGTCCGCGCGCGGTGGAGACGAGCTTGTATGTGGTGCGCGCCTTTGTGCAGTTGCGCGAGGTGCTGGCCACCCACAAGGATTTGGCGATAAAGCTGAAGACGCTGGAACGACAGATGCAGGGGCTGTCGTTGAAGCACGATACGCTGGCTTCGAATACGCGTTTGCAATTGAAGCAGGTGTTCGAGGCGATTCATGAATTGATGACGCCGCCCAGGCCGAACCAGAAACGTCGTATTGGGTTTGTGACCGACGACGAGAAGTAAGGCTGCGTGACGTCGGCAGCAGCGGCTAAAAAGAACACCCGCGATAGCGGGTGGGGGTGGGCTTCTTTTTTAAAAAGAAGAATGAAATGAGAATGCGTCATCACCGATGTTGGGCAGATGAAACGTGCCCAACCTACCGGGCTAATAAGACCAGCTATCGAAGTCTGGCTAGAGTAAGGACATGCGTCAGCTCTCGAAGTCTGACTGAATTTAATAATGACCAATAGTTGCAGGACTGCTTTCGGGTGGCGATTGCGCTCGCTTGGCCTAAAACCTGCAAATCTAAATTAGTGGATCTGCGTACACGTTATCAGGTTGGCTCAAAAACGACAAGGCCCTGCAATCGGGTTTGGACCACAAATCAGCCCCGCTTAATGCGTTAAGTCTTACGGTTTTGTTCGTTCGTTTTTGGCGAGAAAGATACTTCGCCAACATGTGCCAGTATCAACGCAATAACGCACAAAAAAATGGCACCACCGATAGCCCACAAACTAGCAGGTGGTATCGTGAAGCGCTCAACGACAACCATCGCGATGAGTGGTATCGGTATCAACTTTAGAAAGAATCGCGCAATTTTCACTTTTGATAAAGGCTGATTTTCCATGATTGGTGCCTCCTTACACCTTGCATTTACAGTGCTCAAATAACGCATCTAGAGCAAATACTGCACCGACACCAATTACAACAGGATTATTTCCAATCGCTGCAGCCCCCGCAGCCCCAGGAATGCCTGCACCGGCTGCACTATTTAGTCCGACAGTAAGGGCAACTGAGCTCGTCGCCTTAAACCCAAGACCGAAAAGCAACAAGCAACTTTTGCTGTAGGTTCCATAGTGCCCAAAGTAAGGGCCAGGTATCCCAGCAGCATGCATTGCGGATGCACAGGTGCCGGGCTGATTGTCACATATGCCGCGATGAAATAACTTCATTGGAAATGGACAGTCATTGTCGCTGCAAAGTCCATATGGGTTGGAAGGGCGCAAGTCGCCTCCTCCACCAGCAGGTTCATCAAATGGAAGCAAGCCACGTGCATCAACGGTCGTCAGCGGCTTCCCTTCCACATACGCATAGGTATTGACGCCTCCCGTTAGCCCAATCGGATCACTCTGCACATACCGCCCCAAACTCGGATCGTAGTCTCTAAAGTAGTTGTAAAGAGATTTGCCTGACGCAAGTTTCACTCGCCGACGGGTCCAAACCCCAGACGCAG
>JANMQR010000020.1:0-17241 GCA_031370625.1 Burkholderiales bacterium
GCCGTGGGCGATGCGCAAAGGTTCCACCGCCATTTTGCCGCCCAATAACGTACCCTACTTTTTTCGGTTCAATTTGAAATAAGCGCCTGAATTAACTAGTCGACCCATCCCGCCAACCGGAATTTATCAATGCTCGCCTTCATTGCCCGCCGCCTTCTACAAAGCATTCTCGTCATGCTCACCGTTGGCTTCATTGCGTTTTCACTGTTTAATTTTGTTGGCGATCCGGTCGCACTGATGTTGCCACCGGAAGCAACGCAGTCAGATCGTGATGAAGTTCGCAAAGCTCTCGGCCTCGATAAACCTTTCTATGTGCAATTCGCTGTATTTGTGCAAAACGCGTTACAGGGCAATTTTGGCATCTCGTTGCGTCTTGGTCGACCCGTCTCGCAATTGCTGGCTGAACGCCTCCCCGCCACGTTGGAGCTGGTTGGCGTGGCGACGCTGCTCGCGTTACTGGTCGGCATTCCGGCGGGCATTTACACGGCTTTGAAGCGCGATCACTGGTCATCCAAATTATTGCTGACTGGCTCACTCGTTGGCGTGTCGCTGCCAAATTTTTTAATCGGTATTTTTTTGATCGTCATCTTCGCGGTTTGGCTCGGCGTGTTGCCATCGTTTGGTCGCGGCGATACCACGCAACTCGGATTTTGGTCTACCGGTTTTCTAACCGTCTCAGGGCTGAAGGCGGTCATATTGCCTGCTGTCACGCTGGGGTTTTTTCCGGTGACACTCATCATGCGTTTGGTGCGCTCAGAAATGCTGGAAGTCTTGCGCACGGATTACATCAAATTTGCTCGCGCGCGGGGCTTGTCGAATCAAGCGGTGCATTTTGGTCACGCTCTAAAAAACACGCTGGTACCGGTGATCACCATCACTGGTTTGCAATTGGGCGGCTTGATTGCGTTTGCGATTATTACCGAGACCGTATTTCAATGGCCGGGCATGGGCCTGCTATTTATTCAAGCGGTACAGTTCGCGGACGTTCCAGTGATGGCCGCATATCTTTGCCTGATTGGCTTTATTTTTGTGACCATTAATTTAATTGTCGATACGCTTTATTACGTTGTCGATCCTAGGCTCCGCATGGAGACATCATCGGCGGGAGGCCATTGATATGACTGACGCATTTGCCAACTACGTTCGTCGCTTTCTCGATAGCGATATCTGGCACAAATTCAAGCGTGATCCGTTGGTAATTGCTGCTGCAATTGTGGGGCTGATACTTATTTTGTCCTCCGCATTCGCACCTGTATTTGCGCCCCACAGCCCATTCGATTTAAAGACATTAAACCTTAGTGATGCATTCACACCACCGGCATGGATTCACGAAGGCAAATCGCAATTCATGCTCGGCACCGACGATCAGGGTCGCGACGTGCTTTCCACCATCATGTATGGCTCCCGCGCCTCGCTGGTGGTGGGCTTTGCCGCAGTGATGTTGTCCATGCTGATTGGCATCACACTCGGGCTTATCAGCGGTTATTTTGGCGGTGCGCTGGACGCATTCATCATGCGCGTGGCTGATGTACAGCTGTCGTTTCCCGCAATTTTGATTGCGCTGTTAATTAGTGGCGTGGCGAGAGTGGTCATCCCGAATTCACAACACGACCAAGTCGCGATTTACGTTTTGATTTTCGCGATTGCCGCATCTGGCTGGGTGCAATACGCTCGCACGGTGCGTGGCTCAACCCTGGTTGAGCGCAACAAGGAATATGTGCAAGCCGCCCGCGTGATTGGCCGTCGCCCCCTGGCCATCATGTTCTCGCACGTGCTGCCCAACGTACTGGGGCCGGTGATGGTGTTAGCCACGCTGCACATCGGCACCGCCATCATCACCGAGGCAACACTTTCCTACCTCGGCGTGGGTATGCCCGCAACACAACCAACACTCGGCACGATGATTCGCATTGGCGGTGATTTCCTGCTTTCCGGCGAATGGTGGATTTTGTGGTTTCCGGGCACCGCACTGGTGATACTCGTGCTGTCGATCAACATCATTGGCGACTGGCTGCGCGACGCCATCAATCCAAAACTTCGCTAGGATTTTTCTTGTGACTAACGCTTCGAATATTCCACTACTGCAAGTCAAAAATCTTCGCATCGAATTTCCCACCCGGCGCGGCATTCTCACCGCCGTTGACGACATCAGCTTCGACATCGCCGCTGGTGAAGTACTTGGCGTGGTCGGCGAATCCGGCGCAGGCAAATCGCTCACCGGTGCTGCCGTGATCGGCCTGCTTGAGCCACCCGGCCGCATCGCCAAAGGCGAAATTTTATTGGCCGGCCGACGCATCGATAATTTGCCGTTTGAAGAATTGCGCAAAATTCGCGGCCGTGAAATCGGCGCGATTTTTCAGGACCCGCTCACATCACTGAACCCGCTTTACACCATCGGCCGTCAGATCACAGAGACCATTGAAACGCATCTCGACCTCACGCACGCTCAGGCAACAACGCGTGCTATCGAATTGCTGAATGAAGTCGGCATTCCCGCTGCCGAAAAACGCATCGATCATTACCCGCATCAATTCTCGGGCGGCATGCGTCAACGTGTGGTGATTTCATTAGCCCTCGCGGCTAATCCAAAATTAATTATCGCGGACGAGCCCACCACCGCGCTCGATGTTTCGATTCAGGCGCAGATCATTACGCTGATTAAAAAACTTTGCCGCGAACATCACACCGCGGTGATGCTCGTCACGCACGACATGGGTGTGATCGCCGAAACAGCAGATCGCGTCGCTGTGATGTACGCAGGCCGCATCGCCGAAATCGGCCCGGTCGCTGAAGTCATTCACTCACCGCAGCATCCCTACACCATCGGCCTGATGGGCGCGATTCCGAGCGTCGGCGATAACCATGAGCGGCTTGCGCAAATAGATGGTGCAATGCCGCGCCTGACCGCAATTCCAAGTGGATGCGCATTCAACCCGCGCTGCACCCGAATCAAGGATGTCCCAAACAATCGTTGCACAACCGAGCGACCTGATCTTTTGCCTGCGGGGAAAACGAGAGCAGCCTGCTGGCTACACTCAGTGAGCGCCATGAACAAGCAAGCGGTGACCGCATGAACATAAAATCAAATGTGCTCTTAGAAGTCATCGATGTCGCCAAAGAATTCGATGTTTCAAAACCGTGGCTCAACCGCGTTATTGAACGACAAGATCGGCAAATTTTAAAAGCCGTGGATGGTGTCAGTTTCACGATCAATCGCGGCGAAACACTTTCATTGGTCGGTGAATCCGGCTGCGGCAAATCAACTGTCGCACGCCTCGTGTGCGGGCTGTACACGCCCTCGCGCGGCTCGATTAAATTTGATGGCGTCAACATGGCCGATGCGGGTGCTGACGAAGTGCAACAACTGCGCAAACGCTTTCAAATGATTTTTCAGGATCCGTTCGCGAGCCTGAATCCACGCTGGCGCGTCGGCAAAATTATTGCCGAGCCGTTGCGCGTACACAAAATCGCGACCGATGACGCGGATGTAAAAAAACGCGTCGATAAATTGCTCACGCAAGTTGGCTTGTCACCGCTCGATCAAGAAAAATTTCCGCACGAATTTTCCGGCGGGCAACGTCAGCGAATATCGATTGCACGCGCGCTGTCATCGAATCCAGAATTTTTGGTGTGTGACGAACCCACGTCCGCGCTGGACGTTTCCGTGCAGGCGCAAATTTTAAATTTGATGAAAGATTTGCAACGCGAATTCGGCCTCACCTATCTTTTCATCTCGCACAATTTAGCGGTTGTCTCGCACATCTCCACCCGCGTCGGCGTGATGTATTTGGGCCGCCTGGTAGAAGTCGCCGACACCAAACGCATCTTCGCCAATCCGCAGCACCCGTACACGCAGATGCTGCAATCCGCCATCCCCGATCTGCACATGACCGGCAAACAACGCACCCCCGTCGCCGGCGAAGTTCCCAACCCGTTGAATCCACCAGCAGGCTGCGCCTTCCACCCACGTTGTCCGCATGCGTATGCGCGCTGTAAATCCGAACGGCCTAATTTGATTGATTACGCCGATGGTGGGCAGGTGGCGTGTCATGCGGTGGAAGACAAGCGGATTAATATTCGGGTGGCAGCGTAGACAAAAGCTGCAACGAAACTCTAGTACTGGCGCGGCGTTACAAGTAACTTGGCGTGATCAAAATTTCGAAGTAAAGGTAGGATTTGGTTATGAATTCATCTTTTCAAACTGCACTAAGCCGACTGCGCGCTCATTGGTTTTTCCTTGCTGGCGGCGCGATCATTGCGGGAGACTTGACGATTGTCAGTCTGCGCGGTTGGTCTTTAGGATCTCCACCTCCTCAACTCATTGAAGCCGCTCTGCTATTTGATTTTGCGGTGATAGTGCCGCTACTTTATGCGTGGTGCTATCGAGCCAAAGGGAAGGCTGTAGTCATTCGCGCATTGGGTCTAAGTTGTTTGGCAATCTGGGCAACGGGATACGTGGTGCCACCCGAACACCATCATGTGCTGGATTCGGTGGCTTGGTTACGTTACGTTGGCATGGTGGTTCTGGCACTTCTGGAAATAAAGCTTTTGATCATTTTCTATCGCTCAGTTTTTTCAAACGAAAAATCTATTGAAGCTGCAGCGAATACGCTGGCCACAGACGCAGGAATGCCGCCGTGGGTCGCTCGTGTAGTGGCGCTTGAAGCTAAATTTTGGCGTAAGGTTTGGGGCTTGCTAAAACGAATCACGGGTCGTAAAAACTAAGATCGACTAAAGACAAATTCTTTAAAGCCACAATTACAACTCCACCAAACTCTTAAACCCACCCCAAAACATCCGCTTCCCATCGAACGGCATGCCTTTCGAATCCATCCCCGCAATGCGCGGATCGGACATCACTTTTTTGTTCACACTATCGCGATGTTTCCGCGATTTATAGACGATCCACGAGAACACCACTGTTTCATCGCCTTTCAATTTCACGCTCTGCGGAAACGAGGTGAGCTTTCCGGACTTGACGTCATCGGCGATGGTTTCGGTGTATTGCAGCGCACCGTGTTCCATCCAAATCTTGCCGCATTTTCGCGCCAGCGCGCGATAGGCGGCTAGGTTTTTCGTGGGCACCGGAACGACGAACCCATCAACATAGTGAGCCATTTTAATCTCCAGTTTTGTGTGAACAGACGTACACGTTATCAGAAAGTGTGGATGCGATCCGAGTGACGGGGCGCTAACTGCGTTGCGTCGTCTACAGAGGGAACTTCTAAAAATCCCGTCACCCCGGCGTAGGCAGGGGCCCAGTCCATTCAAAGTATTCGAAGATACGAAGGACTGGGTTCCGGCCTATCGATGGAGACACCATTCGGTGCGCCGGAATGACGAAATTTTTTAGGTTTCGAGAAGTTCCCCAGAATCAAACCCTAGCATTAACGGGTGATTTCGAGCAAAACTGCTCCAAACTGCCCGCCCCGATTGGAGTTTACTTTTTTCCCTGACGTTAGAAGCACCGATACGATGATTGCGCCGCGTGTTGCCGATGTGCAACCTAATGTCAAACTCTTTGTCCATATCGGTGACGTTCACAGCGTGCAAAGATGTTGATAATCGCGCACCGACGATAATGCTGCTTCAACAAAATGCAGCATCAATAAAAACATACTTCTAATCGGCAACATTTCTATGCGCACTCAATCATTGGTCACCCCGCGATTTATCGCGAAACTTTTCGTGCTGCTCGTGAGTGCGACCGTTAGTTTCGTCACGCTTGCCCAGACGCCAACTGACCCGGATATTCCCCCTAAAGCCGCGCCATCCCTTCAACCCTCCAAGCCTTCCTCCGAGCCGGAAAAGCCAAAAGAGCGACAAAAAGACAAACCAGCCGTTCAAAAAATCGACGCCATCGAAGTCAAAAGTTCGCAAGACGCATATGACGCGAGGCGCGAAGACACGGCGACCAAGATTGTCGTGACTGAGGAAGAAATTCTCAAATATGGCGACACGCAAATCGCGGATGTATTGAAACGCCAGCCAGGCATTACCGTCACCGGCGGGGCGATTCGCATGCGTGGGCTGGGCAGTGGCTATACGCAAATTTTGCTCAACGGCGAACGCGCGCCGCCGGGTTTTTCAATCGACACTCTCTCGCCGAGCGTGATCGAGCGGGTCGAAATTATTCGCGCGGCCACCGCAGAATTCAGCACACAATCGATCGCGGGCACGATCAATATTATTTTGAAGAAGAAAGTCACGGTCAGCCAGCGCGAATTGAAACTGGGCTATGCGTCCGGGCGCGGCTACACCTCACCGAATGCGAATTTCAATATCTCTGACAAGGATGGTGATTTTTCGTATTCGTTTAATGGTTACTACTATCGAAACGCGGTTGACTATCTTTCCTCGGCACGGGAAGTCGGTACCGATGCGAACGGTTTACAAAATCTCTTTCGCGAATCATCGAGTCAGTTCAAAGGCCTGTTCGATGGCGCAGGATTGTCGCCCAGATTAAATTGGACGCTTAAAAATGGCGATACGCTCACGTGGCAATCGTTTATGAATTACAACCGGGGGCGCAACGACAACGAGCGTCGTTACAGCCGGTTGATCGGCCCGCCGCCGCCGTACGCGATCAGCATCACACAGAATAAAAACGATTCCACCTTTGCGCGCACCGATCTTAATTGGGTACACAAACTGGCTGAGGGTGCCAAGCTTGACGTAAAAATTGGCGCATCAACAAACGAGCGCAACGACACCTTCACGCAGCAAGGTTTCAACACCAATCAACGGCAGAATCTCGACAGCACCGTGCTTTCCGAATCGAGCGAAACAGGGGCCACGTTTACGGGAAAATATTCCACGCCGATCATCGAAGGTCATTCGCTGGTGGCGGGCTGGGACGGCGGTACCAGCAACCGGACCGAGATCCGTGATCAGCGTGATAAAGCACTGCAGGGCGCGCTGCCACGTGTGACACCGATCATAAGCTATGAAGATTTCGCGGCCAGCGTGTCGCGCATTGCGCTGTTCGCGCAAGATGAATGGAACGTGACCAAGGATTGGTCGGTCTATTTTGGCGTGCGCTGGGAATCTCTTGATACCAAGAGCGACGGCAATACTTTTGCGGCGGTAAAAAACCGTTCCAGCGTGTTGAGCCCGCTATTTCAAACTTTGTACAAACTAAAAGATCGCAAAGGCGAGCAAGTGCGCCTAGCGTTGACGCGCACCTACAAAGCGCCATCAACATCGAGCCTGATTCCGCGCCGCTTTACGTCCACCAATAACAGTCCGACTGAACCGGATTCACAAGGCAACCCGGACTTGCGCGCCGAGTTGGCAACCGGCATCGATATCGCCTATGAAAAATTTTGGGATCAAGGGGCTTCGGTTAGCGTTTCTGGTTCGATCCGACGCATTACAGATTTCAATCGGCGCGGCCTGATTTTTGCGAACGGACGCTGGGTTTCTTTACCGATTAACGATGGCATTGCACAAACCAAAAGTTTGGAATTCGATACAAAATTCCCGATTCAAGTATTTTATAAAACGGCACCGCCGATTGATTTTCGATTCAACATGAATCGCAATTGGTCGGTTGTCGATTCGGTACCGGGGCCAAATAATCGGCTGGATCAACAAACGCCGTTTAGCGCCACCGTCGGGCTGGACTATCGTATGAAAGGCGGTGAATTCACCGCAGGCGGCAGCTACAGTTTTAAGAGCGGCGGCCAGGTTCGCACCTCGATCAATCAAAGCCGCAATCAAAGTGCGCGTCGTGAATTGGATGTCTACGGGCTATGGAAATTCACGCCAAAGATTCAGACGCGATTAACGCTTTCCAACATTCTTCGCCAGGATAGCGAGAATGAGAGCAGCTACTTCGACGAATCGGGAAAGCTCAGCCAAACATCAATTAATCCGTCGAGTATGAATGTCAGATTAAATCTGGAGATGAAACTTTAAGAGAGACGGATGGCGTGCGCGCTTCAGTTGCGCAACAATGAGAATACCAAACGCCAGCACTGGCGCGCTTTAACAGCCATTTATTGCTGAAAAGGCGCGCCAATAAGGGCTTTATAGCTTAAAGCCGTTCACAGATTTGGAATCGTTCGGCGCAGCTGCAGCTTGCCGCTACTCACTTCTTTCGCGAAATGCACATTGCGCGTGGCGGCGTGAATGTAAAGATTGTAGCCACCGAAATGGGTCGCCGCGTAGTTGTAAACACCGTCCAAGTCTTCTTCGAGCCGGTTCACCGCGGCATCAAAAAACGCCGGCGTTTGCTCCACCAAATCTTCGCCAGACTTGTAAATAATTTCGGCACCCGTCGCGGTTTGCGCAGTTTGCGCGGTTTGTCTACCCGCCAAACCTGCTTCAACAAATTCGGGGTAGAGCCGGTCGCGACACTTTTCCAAATAACAGCGATCCGCCATCTGCGCCATGATCTCAGCCGAGCCGAGCAAGTTCCCGAGGAAGCGAAGCAACGGATCACTGACCGCAATATCCGCGATCGGTTTTTCGGCGCCAGTGAAATGCAATAACTCCGCGCCTGTTTCCTTCACATCCTCAAGCCCGACCTTGGGCAAATATTCACGCAAAAATTGCACCCCGCGCGAGACATGCGAGGCCGTGTAAAACGCGCCATTTGGTGCGGTGAAATCGCTGGTTTTACGCAGATAACCGATATCGTGGAACAGCGCGAGCAGTATGCCGAGCTGAAACAAGCGCGTGCCGAGCGGCGGAGAGTCGCGGCGCGAGCGTTCGTAGCCATCCATCAATCTGGCCATCGCAAGTGCGACTTCCATCACATTCTGCACGTCATGAAAACGTGTATCGCTGGCTTGATAGCCCGCATATTCGCCGCGATACAAGGCCGCAAAATCGGCGAACGCGATATCCATCAGCGTGTGTTCGGCACCGGGATACAGCAGGCGAAACAGGCGCGCAATCTCACGTTCCACGATCGATTGATCAGTGGTTTGAATTCGGTTGGTCACATCAAAATCGTTACGCCGGACTTGCATTTACATCCCATTCAAATTTTGCATGTATTGAAAAATCACTCAATAATTACTCGCTCACCACTTTAAAACTCATCGCAACGAAAATTCGTTGACGTCTCCGCGCTGTCTTGACTGCCACATTGCGACACCGAAGTGACACTTTTAGTCGCTCGGCACCCACACTACAAAATGCTGCGGCTCTGCTTTCTTTTCACGCATCGGAAAAAAAATTTTCCAAACCCTGCAAAACTCTTGGGAAACCCTTTATGCCCCTTGCCGAACGCGGTATATTTGACGCAAAGGAACCACCCAATCCATGTCCAATTTTGACTCTGGCAACAGCGCTGCCGTTACTGCCGCAACCGAAGCACGCCTTATCGAGCTGCGGGAAGAACATCGCGATCTCGACTTGGCACTCAATACCTTGGCTGCCACGCCAGCGCACGATCAGTTGCAGCTACGCCGAATGAAGAAGCGCAAGTTGTTGCTAAAAGATCAAATTTCCTTTCTAGAAGCACAATTGACGCCAGATATCCAAGCGTAGGCGATTTGCGCCGTTTATATCAATTCAATCGAAAATCCACCTGACAACTTAAGCACCGAAACTATCGGCTGGATCTCGGATCAAAGTCCTGCTTTGACAAGGCCTTGCATCAAGCGTGTCAGCGTCAAAAGAGACGATAATTCAACCCACTGCCGGGTTCCGGCTCTGAAACGATTGACAAACCTCTTTTTGGTGCCGGCGTATCAAAAAAGCTTGTTCAACCAAATTGGCCGCGACATTTGCGTCCCCTACCCAATTTCTTATTGCGCATGAAAAAACAATTTCCTTTAACGTTCATCGCTGCTGCTGCGACACTTCTTGTTCTCGTTGGCGGCGGTGCTTTCTGGATGGGCAAAAAACAAGGCGGGACGCCCTCCACCGCGGCCGTAGGCGTCGCCGGGCCACCAGCCAAGACCGACGCCCAAGGCAGCGGCACGGTGGTGGAAGCTGTGCCAGTCAAAACCTCCACATTGGCGCAAGCAATCACAGCGGTCGGTACGCTCAGGTCAGATGAATCCGTCGTCATCCGCCCTGAAGTTGCCGGACGAATCGCGGAGATTCTTTTCCAGGAAGGCAAGCCGGTGCGCAAAGGCGCTGCGCTGGTTCGCTTTGACGCATCGGTGCAGCGCGCGGAACTTCAGCAGGCCGAAGCGAATTTGAATCTGAACAAAAACAAACTTGATCGCGCGATCGGCTTGCAGACAAAAGGTTTTATCTCCAGCCAGGCAAAAGATGAGGCAGAAAATAATTTTCGCGTCGCACAGGCCGCTTATGATCTGGCCTCGGCCAAACTGACCAAACTTGAAATCAAGGCACCGTTTTCAGGCACGGTGGGTTTACGCTCCGTGAGTGTTGGCGACTACATTCGCGATGGCCAGGATATTGCCAATCTGGAAGCGCTCGATCCGCTGAAAGTTGATTTTCGCGTCCCCGAAATATTTTTGAAGCAAGTCGCGGCAGGGCAATCACTGCAGGTCAATCTGGATGCATTTCCGAATCAGGCATTCGAGGGCAAGGTGCTGGCCATCAATCCGTTGCTGGATGCCAATGGTCGCTCGATTGTTATTCGCGCGGTGGTGAAAAATGCTGACGCACGCCTCAGACCGGGCATGTTTGCTCGCGTACGCTTGCTCACCAGCGATGTTCAAGATGCGATGACGATTCCGGAGCAGGCACTGCTGCCACAAGGCGAAGAGTTTTACGTGTTTCGCGTAGCGGATGGACGTGCATCCCGGGTAAAGGTCGAAATCGGTCAGCGACGCGCAGGTGTGGTGGAAATATTGCGCGGCATTGCAAAGGACGATGTGATCGTGACAGCGGGACAACTGAAAATTCGCGATGGTGCGGCCGTAAAAGTAGCAGCAAATCCCGCCCCTGCCGTCAGCCCAACAGCCACATCTGCACCTGCTGCTGCAACTGTGGCAGCACCTAAAAGTTAGTTATGACGCTATCTGATATCTGCATCAAGCGGCCCGTTTTCGCGACCGTAATATCGCTCGTTATTGTGTTGATCGGCATCATCTCGTACTCGCGTTTGTCGGTTCGGGAGTTACCGAAAATTGATGAGCCGATTGTGAACGTCACCACCGTTTACCGCGGTGCATCGGCCGATGTGATCGAGTCGCAAGTCACCAAGCCGCTGGAGGATTCGCTGTCCGGGATTGAGGGCGTGGACATCATGACCTCCACTTCGCGCAGTGAGCAGAGCGACATCACGGTGCGCTTCAAACTTTCACGAAATCCTGACTCAGCGGCGGCGGACGTACGCGACAAAGTTTCACGCGTGCGCGGACGCTTGCCATCAGGCATTGATGAGCCGGTGATTGCCAAAACAGAAGCTGACGCTTTTCCGATTCTCTTCATCGCCTTCGCCAGCAAACGCCACACACAGGTGGAGCAATCCGATTACGCGAATCTCTACATTCGCCCACGCCTGGCGACTCTACCCGGCGCTGCCGACGTGCGCATTAACGGCGAGCGCAAGACCTCCATGCGCGTATGGCTGGATCGCGCCAAACTGGCCGCCTACAAACTCACACCCGCCGATGTTGAGGATGCCGTGCGTCGTCAGAACGTGGAAATCCCCGCCGGCCGGATTGAAAGTTCGCAGCGCGAATTCAATGTACTTTCGCAAACCGATTTATTTACCCCCGAGCAATTCGGCGCGACGATTGTGCGCGATGCATCAGGTTATCCAATCCGTATTCGTGACGTCGCGCGAGTCGAGATTGCACCCGCATCCGAGCGAACCATCACGCGCTTTCGCGGTGACCCAGCGATCTCACTCGGCGTAGTGCGCCAGTCAACGGCAAATACGCTGGATCTGGCAAAAGCGGTGCGCAAAGAAATTGAGGACATCAACAAAACCTTGCCCGAGGGTATGAAGCTGACCATGTCCTATGACTCGTCAGTGTTTATCGAAGAATCCACCAAAAATGTTTTCTGGACGGTCATTGAAGCAATCGTACTGGTGGCAATAGTGATCTTTATTTTTCTGCGCAATCTGCGTGCGACGCTGATTCCGCTGGTGACCATTCCGATCTCGCTAATCGGCACATTTACATTGCTATACGCGGCCGGTTTCACGATCAATATCCTGACACTGCTGGCGATGGTGCTCGCGATTGGCCTGGTGGTGGACGATGCGATTGTGGTGATGGAAAACATTTACCGCAATATGGAAAAAGGCATGAAGCCGTTTGAAGCGGCGCTGGTGGGCTCGCGCGAGATCGCCTTTGCGATTGTGGCGATGACGATCACGCTCGCGGCCGTTTATGCACCGCTCGCGTTCGGACAAACGCGCACGGATCGGCTCTTTATCGAATTTGCGCTGGCGTTGGCGGGCGCGGTGGTGGTGTCTGGTTTTATCGCGCTCACGTTATCGCCGATGATGTGTTCCAAGCTGCTCAAACATCAGCCATCGCACGGTCGCGTTTACAACACGATTGAAGGTTTTTTCAACTGGCAAACCGAAGCCTATCGCCGTTATCTCACCGCCTCACTTGGCCATCGCTGGATCGCCGCGAGTATCTGGCTAATGTTCGTGGGAATCTCGGTGCCGCTGTTTATGAATTTGAAATCGGAGCTGGCGCCCATTGAAGATCGCGGCGTCATTTTTGGCGCAGTGTCGGCACCTGAAGGCTCGACCATAGGTTATACCGCTGGCTACATGCGGCAAATGGAGGCCATCTACGCCAGCGTACCGGAAGGCTCACGGTATTTTATTAACGCCGGCAACCCCACACCCGATGCGGGCTTCTCCGTGTTAATTGTAAAACCTTGGGCTGAGCGAAAGCGCAGCACGGTTGAAATCGCGAACGACATTCGCCCACAAATGCGCGCGATTCCCGGCATCAACGCGTTTCCGCTCACACCGCCAACATTAGGCGGACGTGAGAAGCCGCTGCAATTTGTGATCATGACGCAAGAAGAATATCCGGCACTGGCGAGGATGGTTGAGCGCCTGACTGAAGAAGCGCGCAAATCGCCGACCATGACCAATATCGATAGCGACCTTCGCTTAAATCAGCCCGAGCTACGAGTGGCGGTAAACCGCGAAAAATTGGGCGACTTGGGCGTGCCTGTCGAGACCGTCGGCCGCACGTTAGAGACGATGCTTGGCGGGCGCGTCGTCACGCGATTCAAGCAAGGCGGTGAACAATACGATGTGATCGTGCAGGTCGCGCCAACGGACCGAAATACACCAAACGATATTTCAGATATTTTTGTGCGTTCGCGATCCGGAGAAATGGTGCCGCTATCGAATTTGACCAGCCTGAAAGAAGGCGTCGCACCGAAAAATTTGAATCACTTTAATCGGCTGCGCTCGGCCACCATCAATGCAGAAATCGCGCCCGGTGCAAGTTTGGGCGAGGCACTTGCGGCCATGAACACGGCCGCGCAGGCGGTTCTGCCGAAAGTGCAGACCGATCTGTCAGGACAATCGCGCGAATTCGCGGAAGGCGCGTCAACACTGCTGCTGACTTTTTCGCTCGCGCTCGCATTTATTTATCTTGTTTTAGCCGCGCAATTTGAAAGTTTTGTTGACCCATTTGTGATTATGCTGACCGTGCCGTTATCAATTGCCGGTGCGCTGATCGCGCTCTGGCTGACAGGCAATTCGCTCAATGTGTTTTCAAAAATCGGGCTGATTACGCTAGTCGGTCTGATTACCAAGCACGGTATTTTGATTGTTGAATTCGCCAATCAGTTGCAAGAGCAAGGACGCAGCGTGAAAGATGCCGTGATCGAGGCAGCGGTATTACGTTTGCGGCCTATTTTGATGACCACCGGTGCGACCGTGCTGGGTGCCGTGCCGCTCGCGATTGCATCAGGCGCGGGTGCTGAATCGCGTCAACAAATTGGCTGGGTAATTGTGGGCGGCATGACCTTGGGCACACTGCTCACACTGTTTGTGGTGCCTGCGTTTTACACCGTATTAGCGCGTGGGCATAGCGGTAAGACATCGCCAAAATCAAGCGCGCCAGCCATCGCAGTACCACAACCGCAGGCGGGCGAAGACTAGGTTAAGTCGCCCAGAATACCCAAAACGCGCGCTGCGAATTCGTCCATACGCGCACATCGGTAAACCCCGCCTCGCGTAGCATCGCGGTAAATTCAGCTTCGCAATATTTGTACGAATTCTCGGAGTGAATACGTTCGCCCGCCGCGAATTCTCTGGCAACACCATCAATATTGACTTGCTGCGCCATAATCGACTCAAGATGCATTTCGATCCGACCAAGCGACTCGTTGTATTGCCCCACATGCTTCCAGCGTGATTCGACAAAATCACTGCCGATTTCGCGATTGATATGGCGAAGTGCGTTGAGATTGAACGCAGCGGTCACACCAAGCTTATCGGCATAGGCGGCGTCGAGCAGCGCTTTGTCTTTTTTCGCATCCACGCCAATCAGCAGGCCAGCACTCGCGACGCGCCGCATTTGTCGCATGAAATCGACCGCCGCATCCGGTGTGAAATTGCCGATACTGGAGCCCGGATAGAACAGTACAGTGCGTCCGGTCAACAATTCGGCGGGGATATTGAGCTGGTGTGAAAAATCGGTGGCGAGGCCAATCATTTCGGTTTCCGGAAAATCGCCGCCCATTTTTTCGAGCGCCGCCGCAAGCGAAGGCGCGGCAATATCCACGGCCAAATAACGCTGCGGCGCAATAAATGGCAGCCATCCTTGCGCCTTGCAGCAGTCACCGGCACCCATATCAACAAACGTATCGACCTTGCCCATAGCCGTCGCAATCTCGCCGCGAAAAGACTGAAAAATTGCGCGCTCAGTTCGGGTTGGATAATACTCATCCAATTGGCAAATCGCTGCGTACAAGGCGCAACCCAGCTCATCATAAAAATACTTGGGCTCGAGCGTCGCAGGCATTGCTCGCAAGCCCGCAACCAGCTTGTCCCGTTCGGCTGCGACGTCGATATTCAGATGATTGACGATGCGGTATGCTGATTTGGGTATTATCTTGTTCTTCACTTAAGATCAGTCCTAAAATGGATTGTAAGTACGCCTACTACTATCGTCGCCAATTGCCGAGATTGTAAAGCTGATCCATCGCCGTCGACCGTTCCCGTTTTTTTTACCGCTGCAAAACCTACCCATCATTCGCACGTCTGTTTACCTTAACCTCAATGGAGAATCGTATGCTTAACTTTTCGTCTTCACGCACCATGAAATCGCTTTTCACCTGCGCACTCTTGGCCTTCGGCGGCATGGTACATGCGCAAACCGTGTTTCGTGTCACCACTATTCCGGAGGAAGCAGCTACCGAACAAACGAGAAAATTTGGCCCCATCGCGCAATATCTTGAGAAAAAACTCGGCATGAAAGTCGAATTCATCCCGGTAACGGACTATCCGGCGGCGGTCGAGGCGATGGTCAACAAGAAAGTGGATTTAGTGTGGTTTGGCGGCTTCACCTTCGTGCAGGCGAACATCCGTTCGGGTGGCAAGGTCATCCCAATTGCGCAGCGCGAGGAAGACACGAAATTTCAATCGGTGTTCATCACCAAGACCGATTCCGGCATAAAGAAATTAGACGACCTGAAAGGCAAGCAGGTTTCCTTCGGTTCGCAATCTTCCACCTCCGGTCATTTGATGCCGCGCAGTTTCTTGTTGCAGGCAAACATTGACCCTGAAAAAGACTTCAAGCGCATCGCCTATTCCGGCGCACACGATGCCACCATTGCCTCAGTGGTGAGCGGCAAGGTTGATGCAGCAGCACTCGATATTACGGTGTGGAAAAAATTTGTCACTGAAAACAAAGTGGACACCAAAGCGGTGGACGTGTTTTTCACCACGCCTGGCTACTTCAACTACAACTGGACCGTGCATGCCGACATGCCCGCCGCGCTGCGCGAAAAAGTGCAAAAAGCGTTGCTCGATATCGATCCTGCCACTGCCGAGGGTGCTGAAATTCTGAAACTGAATCGCGCCACCCGCTATATCAGCACCACGGTCGATAATTACAAAGGCATCGAGGCCGCTGCGAAAAGTGCAGGCCTGCTGTAAGTTTTGACACATTGAAACATTGACGCGAGCAAATTGAAACTCGATACAGAAGCCGTTTCCGCGCGCCATCCGGTCGCGCGGGACGGCGCGCCCGATGCATTAAAGCGCGCTACCCTTTCGATAGCGTCAGGTGAGCACGTGGCAATCATCGGCCCATCCGGTGCGGGCAAAACCACGCTGCTGCACGCACTCGCCTGCGCGCTTCCGCCAAGTGCGGGCAATGTGCGACTCGATGGCGTAGATCCATGGACGCTATCGCGGACGGCGCTGCAAAAATTGCGCGGCAGCTTGTATCTGGCGCCACAAGTACCGCCGCTGCCGCCGCGACAGCGGGTGGTGACGTCAGTTCTCGCGGGCAGCCTGCCGGCCATGAGTTTTGTTGAAAGCGTGCGCTCGTTGTTCTATCCACGCGACATTGCCGGTGCCCATCACGCGCTGGAGAAGTTCGATCTCGCCGATAAGCTGTTTGACCGCGTGGATCGGCTGTCGGGCGGGGAACGGCAACGCGTCGGCCTGGCGCGGGCGCTGGTGTCACCCGCGCGCTGTTGGCTCATTGATGAACCGCTGTCGGCACTTGACCCTACGCGCGCCGAGCAGGCGATGACAACACTGATCTCGTCTGCGCGCGAACGCCATGCCACGCTGGTCATTACGCTGCATCAAGTGGAAGTGGCACTCGCGCGATTTCCACGCGTTATCGGGCTGCGTGACGGTAATGTGATGTTCGATCTGAGCGCGCACGAGGTCACGAAAACACGTTTGCGCGACCTATATGCACAGCATGAGGACGAGCTTACCGGTGCGGCACCGCCGAACGATTTGATTGCCGCTGCGAATGCGGCGACAGCACCCGTCGTGATGCACTGCCGATAATGGTGACGCGCGCGCATATGGTGCATTTGGTGGATCCCGCACCGAGCCGCGATCCGGCGTGGCTTGCGCGCGTATTCTGGATCAGTGTCGCTGCAGTACTGCTGTGGCCATTGATGGTGGCGAGCGAATTCACACCGTGGATCATGTTCGACGAGGCGAGTCGCAAATCGACCTGGAATTTTCTGAAAGACTTTCTGCCGCCCGCAGTCGGCACAGAGTTTTTATCGATGGTGGTGCGCGAAACATGGCGTACCGTGGCTGTTGCCACGGCAGGAATGACCTTAGCACTGCTGCTGGCGATCCCGTTGACCTTGCTCTCGACCCGCGCGCTGTCCGTTTCC
>JANMQR010000074.1:0-4676 GCA_031370625.1 Burkholderiales bacterium
TTTGCCACCGTGACATTCACGCTGGCATTCACGGTACGCGCGGAAAAGTTCGCGTTCAGTGTCGCACTGTTGAGGTTGCCGACGTTGCCGCGCAAGTCCGTCGGCTTGGTTGAGCCGATCACGTCATATACGGCAGTGCCGGTGAGCGGCAATGTCACCGGTACCGATTGATTCGCGGAGAAAATGGTGTGCAGACTGGCGCTATTTAACCCAATATTTTGTCCGTTGACGGTCGCATTACCGCCTGACCAGCGGCCCCAGGTGAGTCCAGTGGTCGCATCAAAACCTGCCTCAGAAATCGTCGCTGTGCCGAGCGCATATGGCTGATGACCGATTAGGTTATTGCCATTTAACACCGGCCCCGCAAACGCAATCACGCGACCCTGCGCATCGGTGGTCACCTCACTCGGGCGATTGGTGGTGGCGAATGATTGAATGAAGCTCGCATTGACGAGGGACGCTGTCGGATCTGAAATCAAACCATCGCGATACTGCGTGGCGGTATTTTGTGCCGGCCCTTGAAACGCGATTACGCCGTTAATGACATTCAGGTTACTGTTAGCGGCGGTGGCTGCGCTGCGATCATTAACACCGTAACTGACAATCGCGCCATTCAATCGGCTACCAACAAAACTGCCATCGAGCGAGCCGGTGAGATTTGCATTCGTTGCCGAGCTTTGGCCGCTACCGTTGGTCACGACCAGACCCGAGCCGGTGGTGGCGGAAAACTGATTGAACGCGAATGCGAGATTGGTAGCGCGCAGCGTCCACGTGCCGCCGCTGTTGTTGCCTACGGCTGGAAGCGAAACGCCGATGGTTGCGTTCAACGTACGAGCCGTGAAATTTACATCCAAAACCGACGTAACCAGCGAGCCCAATGTGCCCAACTGATTTGTCGGCGTGGTCGCACCAACACGCTGATAGGACGCGGTGCCGGTCAATACATCCGACAAATAAGTGGGAAATCCCGCATTCGCATAAATCCAGTGCACGCTGCCTGGCGCGCGCAGCGCTTGGCCCAAAATGGTGACGCCATCTGCGCTATTCCAGCGGCCCCACGTGATGATGTTTCCCGCGCGGAGATTGACGCTGGCGGCATCCGCAACAGTGCCGCCGTTAAGTGTCACGACCGCACCGCTTTGCTCGCCCGCATAGGCGCGATAGCCGCGCAGATTGCGGCCATCAAGCGTGAGCGCGTCGGTTGTGGCCTGATTGCCGAAGCTCGCGCCACCCACCGCAATGCCGATATCTTGAAGCGGCAACGGATCAACCACCACACCAATCTTGGTATCGAAAAATGAGTAGCCCAAACCATTCGCACCGACAATATTGACGCGCGGAAAAAGCGGCTGCTGATTGCTCGCGTTGCCATCATTTACATCGCCCTCTTCCAAACCTGTTACTGCGGTAAGCAGCTCGCGCGGCGTGGCAATAAGCTCCGGGGCTCTCCCGAATTGCACGCGCACGGTATCGTTCGGGCTGGTAATAATCGGCTGAAAATTTCCATCAATATTGTTAACCGCGTGGCTGCCTTCGATGGTGTGATTGATCGTGGTTGGAATGTTGTCATCAGTGTGCGTCATGATGTTGCCGGAACCACGAATGCCCACGGTTGCGACTCGAGTCCGCATCTGATATTGATCGCGATTTCGCGTACTCAATAACCCCGTGAAAGTACGCAAAGTGCCGCGCAGCAGCGCCAAAATCGCACCATCATTTTCACCAGCGGCGCGCTGATAGCGCTCGATCCTGAGCTGCGAATTCACCCGTAACGACAGCTTGGCCTGATCGATCATCGTCAACTGCGCCTGGCCATTGGCACCGGTGACAACGACATCACCGGGGTTGACTTCGGTGCCGCGTGTCGCCTGCGTGCGCCGACCTTGCGACTCTACGAATACCTCACCAGTCACATAGGTAAACTGCCCGCTTGCCGCCATGACGGAGGCCGAGAATAACGCGCCAAAAAAGATCAACGAAGTTGAAAAAATTGCGCGCATATTCGTCCAAGCGGGCTTCAATCTATGTTGCGTTCTCATGTCAGTTTCCCAAAATTATTAAGCGACGATTATTCGAAATTGCAGCGGATATTCGATGAAATTTCACTGCGGGTGTAATCGTAAATCGCGATGTTGGATTGATTTTTAGAGAAGAACCACTGCGCACGCATAGTGCAACTCGGCTTAAATCGCCAATTCACACCGAGCGTGGTGTCGAATAATTTATCGCGTCCAAATTCAACCTCGGTCGCACGCGCAAATGCACTTTGATCATTGCGCAGGGTATAGCCGGTGCTGTTAAACAACGCCAATTTTTCAGTGAGGCTATATTGCGCAAATGCACGCAGTCCACCGACGCGTTTCGATTTATCCGCCGTATCGTCGGCGAGTTTTCGCTCTGCCTTGTCGTTGCCAAAAAATCCGCTCAACTGCACAATCGGCGCGCCGCGACCTTCGAATGTTTTGGCCCAGCCACCAGAAATAACAATGGAATTAATGTCCTCAATATCGTTCTTGGGGAACCGCGTTTGCGCACCCGTCAAGCCAACATTAATTTGCTGGTTTTGCGAAAGTGCAAGCCGATAATCCGCGCTCACCGAAGCCCCACGCCGATCATTGGTCGGCTTGGGTTCCCCCGGCGCTTGCGCTTTCTGGCTAAAGTAGCTGCCGCCCACCAGCAAGCGTAATTGATGATCGCCGCCCGTCCAGCCCGCGCCGCCGCGAAGCTCGCCAAACAACGAATTGAAATCAGATTCCTTGCGATAGGCACGCCCGCGCAATTCGCCGGTCAGCAGTGCGCTCCAATTGCGGCCCAGCGGCTGCTCAACGTCCGCGCCAATGGCGGCACCGAGATAAGGCGCTTTGCGCTTAATGGAATTGCCGGTGGGATCAATACCGATCAAATTAAATGATGACGCCACGGCCGCACTGAAATCGTTCGGCACACCGGTCAAGTTGGTGTCGTAGCCAAGCGAGGTCTCGCCCCATGCGGTGATTGAGCGCGCGGATTTTTTCTTGCGCGCATTGATCGCGTCCAGATATCGATTGATCGCCAGCATCGCATTCGGTGGCGGATTACTGCGACGCAGCACCAGAAATGTGGCTTCAGCTAAATCGAACGACCCGGCCGTGAAATACGCGCGACCCAAATCAAGCTGCGCGCCGGCATTCTTCGGATTTTTGGCGAGCACGCGTTCGAACGCGATGATCGCATCATCAACCTTGCCACTGTCGAGTGCGGCAACACCGAGCAGACAATCAAACTCGACATCGCCACCAAACTTGTCTTGCTCGGCAATCAGCATCATATAAGCTTGCTTGGGATTGCCCGCCGCGAGCTCACGCTGCGCGCGACTCAGCACGTCGGGCGCTGCAAATGCAAACGTAGAAACCAATGAAAGTGCTGTGACTGTACAGCGAGCCCAACGTGGAAGCAGCAGTATCGGCAAGTTGGTTATTTTTATCATGACTCGCTTCGCCTTTTAGGTCATCTTAAGTAGCGTTGAATTTCATTCGCTCTTATAGCTTCAGTAAAGATCAATATTCTCTGTTGCGTAGAATTCTTTTTGATCACGCTTGTACACTACACCCAAAGGTCTCACGCCGCATCACCCAAAGGTATTACGCAGCATGATTAGATTAAATAACCTGGCAGCGGCGGGCAGTGAAGAACCGCACACTGCAAGTGATAAATCACTTCGATTTATTTGTTTTATGCATTTATGCATTTTCATCCCTATCCATGTATACGTTTTATTTTCGAGAAATCCGACATGCAAGTTGATCATCAAGTAAATAAAGTTAGTCCAGCGATTGATTCTGCTCTTATCGTAGACAAAAGCGATGGCATCGCATGGCTTACACTAAATCGAGGCAAGCAATACAACGCCCTCTCGTCAGCGTTGCTAGATCACCTGCATGCAGCGCTTGATGAAATCGCGCACGATCAATCTATCCGCGTGGCGGTGATTGCCGCGAACGGTCACGCGTTTTGTGCGGGACACGATTTGAAAGAAATGCAAAATTCGACCGACGCAAATTTCGCCGCACAGCTATTTCAGCGCTGCTCAGCAATGATGTTGAAAATCGCAAAATTACCCGTACCGGTGATTGCTGAGGTACAAGGCATGGCAACGGCGGCCGGCTGCCAGCTGGTTGCGCAATGCGATTTGGCGGTGGCGGTCGAATCCAGCAAATTCGCCGTCTCCGGTGTGAATTTGGGCTTGTTCTGCTCCACACCCGCCGTCGCACTCTCGCGCACGATCTCGCGCAAACGCGCTGCTGAAATGCTGATGCTGGGTGAGTTCATCGATGCACAGACAGCGCTTAGCTGGGGGCTGATTAATCGTGTGGCGGATGCGGAATCGTTGCGCGCCGAAACGCTGAAATTATGTGCGACGCTTAAAGCAAAGCCGCGTGAAACGCTCGCGATGGGAAAAGCGCTTTTTTACCGGCAGCTTGAAACCGGAATTGAGGCCGCTTATCAGGATGCGTCGGCCACCATTGCCTGCAATTTTGCGCATGCGGATGCACAAGAAGGTATTGGCGCATTTCTGGAAAAGCGCAAACCGAACTGGTCGTAATTTGGTCGCGGTAATCAACAAAAAAGCCACCGCGAACGGTGGCTTTTTCTTTTTCCTGGAGGCGCGAGCCGGAGTCGAACCGACCTACACGGAT
>JANMQR010000093.1:0-8832 GCA_031370625.1 Burkholderiales bacterium
GTTTGCGTGTGAATGGGAAAGTGATTGAGATTGACGCGTTTCCGAAGCTCGACAAAAAGAAAAATCACTCGATTGAAGTGGTCGTGGATCGCCTGAAAACCACGCCGGAAATGAAGCAGCGGATTGCGGAATCGTTCGAGACTTGCTTGCGTTTAGGCGCGGGCAAGGCGGTTGCGGTGAATATGGATAACGAGAAAGAGCATTTATTCTCGTCAAAATTTTCCTGCCCGTTATGCGATTTTTCGCTCTCCGAAATGGAGCCGCGCCTGTTTTCGTTTAACAATCCGATGGGTGCGTGCCCGAGCTGCGATGGGCTCGGCAACATCACGTTTTTTGATCCGAAGCGGATTGTGTCGTATCCGGGCTTGTCGCTAGCCGGCGGCGCGATCAAGGGCTGGGACCGCCGCAATCAGTTTTATTTTCAAATATTGCTGGGTCTTGCAGCGCACTACAAATTTGATATCGATATGCCGTTCGATAAATTGTCGGCAGATGCGCAGAATATTATTTTGTACGGCAGCGGCAAGCAGAAAATTCCGTTCAAATATCCGGGTGAACGTGGCCGCGCGATTGTCAAAGAAGAAACGTTTGAGGGCATTGTACCGAGCTTTGAGCGGCGCTATCGCGAGACCGATTCGATGGCAGTACGTGAAGAGCTGGCGAAATATATTTCGAATAAAACCTGCCCCGATTGCGAAGGCACACGCTTGCGCACCGAAGCGCGCAATGTAAAAGTGGGCGACAAGACGTTGCATGAAATTTCGGCCATGCCGTTGCGCGTTGCGCACAACTGGTTTGAAACAGTAAAGCTATCGACACAAAAAATGGCGATTGCGGATCGGATTTTGAAAGAGATTTCCGCGCGTTTGCAATTTCTGAATAACGTCGGCCTCGATTATTTATCGCTGGTACGTTCAGCCGATACGCTGTCCGGTGGCGAGGCGCAACGCATTCGGCTGGCATCGCAAATTGGTTCGGGCTTGACCGGTGTGATGTATGTGCTGGATGAGCCTTCTATTGGCTTGCATCAGCGCGATAACGACCGTTTGCTGGAGACCTTAAAGCGTTTGCGCGATCTGGGAAATTCCGTGATTGTGGTTGAGCATGATGAAGACGCGATTAATGCAGCAGATTATGTGGTCGATATGGGGCCCGGCGCGGGCGTGCATGGCGGGCAGGTGGTCGCAGAAGGTACGCCAGATGAAATTCGGCGTTCATCGCAATCGCTGACGGGGCAATATTTGTCGGGTAAAAAACAGATTGCCGTGCCGAAAAAACGGTTTAAGTTTGACGGTAAAAAACGGTTGGTGATTAAAGGCGCGACCGGCAATAACCTGAAAAATGTGGAGCTGGATTTGCCGGTTGGCGCGCTGATTTGCATCACGGGCGTATCGGGTTCGGGTAAATCGACGCTGATAAACGACACGCTATACAAAGTCGTTTCGCATCATATTTACGCATCGAGTGATGAGCCTGCGCCGTTCGAGACTATTGAAGGCCTGGATCATTTCGATAAAGTAATTAACGTTGATCAGGCACCGATTGGTCGTACGCCACGTTCAAATCCAGCGACGTACACGGGGCTATTTACGCCGATTCGCGATTTGTTTGCATCAGTTCCTGAGTCGCGTGCGCGCGGCTATGGGCCGGGGCGTTTTTCGTTTAACGTCAAGGGTGGCCGTTGTGAAGCGTGTCAAGGCGATGGCGTAATCAAAGTGGAAATGCATTTCTTGCCTGATGTGTATGTGCCGTGCGATGTGTGTCATGGTAAACGCTATAACCGCGAAACGTTGGATGTGCATTACAAGGGCAAGAACATCACCGAAGTGTTGGAGATGACGGTTGAGACGGCGTACGAATTTTTCAAACCGGTGCCGGTTGTCGCGAGGAAGCTGTCGACGTTGCTGGATGTGGGTCTTGGGTATATTCGTTTGGGTCAGAGCGCAACGACGCTGTCAGGTGGCGAAGCGCAACGCGTAAAGTTGTCGTTAGAATTATCAAAACGCGACACGGGCCGCACGCTATTTATTCTGGATGAACCCACGACGGGCCTGCATTTTCACGATATCGATTTGCTGCTAAAAGTGATTCATCGTTTGCGCGACCAAGGCAATACGGTGGTGGTGATCGAACACAATCTGGACGTGATTAAAACGGCAGATTGGGTAATCGATCTGGGGCCCGAAGGGGGTGATGGCGGCGGACAGATTATTGCGCAGGGCACACCGGAAGATGTGGCGCAGGCACCGGGCAGTTTTACGGGACAATATTTGGCAAAGTCGCTGGGCGTTGCCGAGGCCCTGCCAAGGCGCGCAGCGAAAGCGGCGCGATAGAAGTAATAGTTCATTTACTCAAAAAAAACAATCAATCATGAATACTCGTGAACTTTTGTTGGACAGCTTTCGGGCTGCACTCACCGCAGCAGACCCATTACTGATCGTGCCCAAGCACTTGCCAGCACCACCAAAGGGCCGCACGATTGTGGTTGGTGCGGGCAAGGCGGCGGCGGCAATGGCGAAAGCGGTGGAGGACAATTGGCCGCTGGACGCGGCGCTAGAAGGCTTGGTGATTACGCGCTATGCACATGGCTATTCGGGCGAGGCGGCGTTAAAGAGAATCCGCGTGGTGGAAGCAGGACATCCGGTGCCAGATGCATCTGGTGAAACTGCCGCGAAAGAAATTTTGGCGCTCGCTGGCACCGCTGGACCAGATGACTTGGTGCTCGCGCTTATTTCGGGTGGGGGTTCGAGCTTGCTGTCGCTGCCGGTCGCCGATATTTCGATGGCCGATTTGAAAGCGGTGACGAAAGATTTGCTGGCATCCGGTGCGCCAATTCAAGAAATGAATGTGGTGCGCAAACATCTTTCCGCGATTCAGGGCGGTCGCCTTGCCGCAGTCGCGGGTGGGCGTGGCGCGAACGTGGTGGCGCTTATTATTTCGGACGTGACCGGCGACAAGGCGAGCGATATTGCTTCGGGGCCAACTTCGCACGATCCGTCCACGTTTGACGAGGCGCTGGAAATTTTGAATCGTTATCGCATCACACCGCCGATTTCAATTGCGCGGCACTTATCGAAAGGCGCCAGTGGTGACGTGCCGGAAACGTATAAATTTGCAGATCGTATATTTCTGAACGTCGAGAATCGCGTGATCGCGAGCGGTCAAGCGAGCCTGGCGATGGCGGGCGCATTTTTTCAGCAGCGCGGTGTGACACCGATGATTTTAGGCGACGGCGTGACTGGCGAGGCGCGCGAAGTGGCGAAAGTTTACGCGGCGCTGGTAAAGCAAATTCGCTCGCACAATCATCCGCTAAAGCCGCCAGTGGCGCTGATTTCTGGTGGCGAATGTACCGTGACATTACGCAACAACAATAAAGGGCGCGGCGGACGCTGCAGCGAATTTTTGTTGTCACTTGCTGTAGAGCTGGACGGACTTGCTGATGTCTCTGCCATCGCCTGCGACACGGATGGCATCGATGGGAGTGAGGAAAATGCTGGCGCGATTTTGAGTGCGGATTCGCTTGAGCGTGCGCATGCAATACACGTTAACGCAAACGACCAGCTCGCCATGAATGACGCTTATGGTTTCTTTGAGCCGCTGAAAGATTTGGTGGTGACGGGTCCCACCCGAACCAATGTGAACGATTATCGGGTGATTCTGATCAGCTAAGTCGCGATGCTGGCGTTAAAGTGTGTGCAAGCGATGTGCAGCCAGCTTTAAGGTTTCTTCTTTTTTCGCAAAGCAGAATCGTACAACGCGATTATCTTCGCCGTTGCTGTAAAACGCCGACAGCGGAATGGACACAACACCATTTTCGCGCGCAATTTTCATGCTGAATTCAGACTCGGTCAGATGCGCATAGCCATCCATGTGCGCGTAGCTGGCGAGCACGAAATACGTTGCGGGTGAAGGCGAGAAAGCCAATTTGGTTTGCGAAACTTGCGCCAGAAAATAGTCACGCTTTGCCTGATAAAAAGCGGGAAGTGCCTCATGCGTGCGCAGCGCCATGTAGTGCGCCAGCGCATGTTGTGACGGCGTATGCACGGTGAAAACGATAAATTGATGTGCTTTGCGGAACTCTGTCATGAGTGCCTTCGGCGCGAGACAGTAGGCGATTTTCCAACCGGTAACGTGGTATGTTTTTCCGAATGAGGAAACAAAAAATGCTCGCTCTGCCAACTCAGGAAACCTAGCGACACTTTGATGCGGCACGCCATCGAACACCATGTGCTCATACACTTCATCGCTGATGAGAATGATGTTGGTTTCGCGCAAAATTGAGGCGAGCTCCAAAAGGTCGTCACGCGACCAGACGGTTGCGGTCGGATTGTGTGGCGTGTTGATGATGATCGCGCGGGTCTTGGTTGTGATGAGCGCGCGAATCTCTGAAAAGTCAGGGCGAAAATCAGGGAATTTAAGGCGGGCGTAAACAGGCGTTCCCCCGTTCATTCGGATCACTGGATCGTAGCTGTCGTAGACCGGCTCAAAGATAATTACTTCGTCACCCGCATGCACAATCGCAGTTAACGCTGTCTGGATCGCCTGTGTCGCGCCGGCCGTGATGGTAATCTCTTCGGCCGCGCTATATTTCGCACCGTACATCCGGCTGACTTTTTCAGCGACTGCCTCACGCAGCGCGGGCACGCCCGTCATCGGTGGATATTGATTGAGACCCACGCGAGTGGCGGCATCAAGCATATCGAGCAATCTGGGATCGCAATCAAAATCAGGAAAACCTTGGCCTAAATTAACCGCACCGACCTCTTGTGCAAGCGCAGACATGACCGTGAAGATGGTGATGCCGACGTGGGGTAGTTTTGATTTCAGGTTTGCGGGTGAAAACGACATGGGGTCGGTGAATTGCGTGCGGTTATATAAAGAGTTGAGTTGAGATACGGCTCGAGATTGCTCTCAGACGTGAACATAGAATTGGTCATGCCCACTGCTGAGTTCAAATCGCTATACGCGAAGATTTTATCATTCGCAGTGGACACCAAAGAACGGTGATCATCCTTTAGAAAAGTAGTGTGCCGGGAAGGCCGTGTTCACGAACTTGAAATGACAAACACTAGTATTGGCGCGCACTTTGGAGCATTTCTGCCCCAAGATGCTCACTGATATTAGGGTTTATAGAAAAAATTGGTGCAATAAAAAAGCCGGGCAAGCCCGGCTTTTCAGTGAAACGAATTTTGCTTTTCCAGATTATTCGCCAGTTGTCTCAGCGGCTGGAGCTTCGGTCGGCTCTGGACGATCCACCAATTCAACCAATGCCATCGGTGCGTTGTCGCCGTTACGGAAACCAAATTTCAGGATACGCAAATAACCACCCTTGCGCTCTTTGTAACGTGGGCCGAGTTCAGCGAACAATTTCAACACCATGTCGCGATCACGCATGCGGTTGAACGCAAGACGCTTGTTGGCAAGTGTTGGCTCTTTACCAAGCGTGATGAGCGGCTCGGCAACGCGACGCAATTCTTTGGCTTTTGGCAACGTGGTCTTGATGATCTCGTGCTGAAAAAGTGAATTGGTCATGTTGCGTAACATCGCTAAGCGATGCGAGCTGGTTTTATTTAATTTACGAAGACCGTGACGATGACGCATGATAATTTCCTTATAAAATCTTGGTCGTTTTGCTCTGCCAGCTTAAGCCAGCGAGCCAACCTTGTTATCGTTATGGGTTAATGAATTTGGAACGTTAACTTTGGGTGGTGCAATTATTTCGTGACACTTATTTTGTGACACCCGCAGCTGGCCAATTTTCAAGACGCATACCAAGCGTCAGGCCTTTGGTAGCGAGCACTTCTTTGATTTCGTTGAGTGATTTGCGGCCCAGATTCGGCGTCTTGAGCAGTTCGTTTTCAGTGCGCTGAATCAGATCGCCGATGTAGTAAATATTTTCGGCTTTGAGACAGTTAGCGGAACGAACGGTGAGTTCAAGATCGTCAACCGGCTGCAACAGAATTGGATCAATCTGTGGCGCCTTGGCTTCTTCAGCTTGCATCGGTGTGCCTTGCAAATCGGCAAACACGGACAGCTGCTCAACCAACACGCGAGCGGCATAGCGAACTGCTTCTTCCGGCTCAATCGCACCGTTGGTCTCGATATCCATCACCAAACGATCCAAGTCTGTACGCTGCTCTACGCGCGCGCTTTCGACTGCGTATGAGACGCGACGAACCGGGCTGTAGGATGCGTCAAGCAGGATGGAGCCGATGGTGCGATTGTCGTGATCAGCGCGACGTGCGGTAGCCGCAACGTAGCCACGGCCTTTTTCGACTTTGAGTTGCATATCGAGTTTGCCGCCAGCCGTGAGATGCGCAATCACATGATCAGGATTTAGAATTTCAACGTCGTGCGTTTGCTCAATATCAGCACCGGTCACAGCGCCCGCTGTTGCTTTTTTCAGCTTCAGCGTAACTTCGTTGCGGTTGTGCAACTTCATCACCAAACCTTTGAGGTTCAGCAAAATATCAACCACATCTTCTTGCACACCTTCAATGGTGGAATATTCGTGCAACACGCCGGCGATCTTGACTTCCGTCGGCGCGTACCCTGGCATGGAAGACAACAAGATGCGACGGAGCGCATTGCCGAGCGTATGGCCGTAGCCGCGTTCGAAGGGCTCCATTACCACTTTGGCGTGCGCCGGCGAGATATTCTGCACGTCGATGATGCGCGGCTTTAGGAAAGTCGTAGCATTGCTTTGCATTGACGGTGGCCTCTATTAAAAAGTGAAGGCGCACCACGTGTGACGTGGCGCGCCCGAAAAAACGGGGATTACTTTGAATACAATTCGACGACGAGCTGCTCGTTAATATCGTTGGCGAATTCAGCGCGGTCTGGCAAACTTTTGAAAATAGCCGAAAACTTCTTGGTATCGACTTCAACCCAGCTTGGGAAACCATGCGACTCAGCCAACTTCAATGCATCTTGAACGCGCAACTGCTTTTGTGCTTTTTCTTTTAATGACACCGTGTCACTTGGCTTCAACAGATACGACGGAATATTTACCGGCTTACCGTTAACCAAAATGCCACAGTGGCTCACCAACTGTCGAGCCTCAGCGCGGGTTGAACCAAAACCCATGCGGTACACGCTGTTATCAAGACGCGACTCAAGTAGCTGCAACAGGTTTTCACCGGTCGCACCTTTACGACGCTCTGCTTCGGCAAAGTAAGTGCGGAATTGACGCTCCAGCACGCCGTACATACGACGGATCTTTTGCTTTTCGCGCAATTGTGTACCGTATTCTGAAACACGGTTTTGCTTTGCGCCATGCTGGCCGGGACGCGATTCAAGTTTGCACTTTGAATCGAGTGGACGACGAGCACTCTTCAGGAATAGATCGGTGCCCTCACGACGGGAGAGCTTACATTTAGGACCAAGATAACGAGCCACGTTTATATCTCCCGCAATTACATACGACGACGCTTGGGTGGACGGCAGCCGTTATGCGGCACTGGCGTCACATCAGCGATCGACAAAATTTTAATACCCAATGCGTTCAATGCACGCACCGCAGATTCGCGACCTGGGCCTGGGCCCTTGATGCGAACTTCGAGGTTTTTAATACCGCACTCAATTGCCGCTTTACCTGCGGCCTCCGCTGCCACCTGGGCTGCGAATGGAGTGGATTTGCGTGAGCCTTTAAAGCCCGCGCCACCCGAAGTTGCCCAAGACAATGCATTGCCCTGACGGTCTGTGATCGTGATGATCGTGTTATTGAACGACGCGTGAACGTGTGCGATACCTTCCGACACATTCTTTTTTACCTTCTTGCGTACGCGTGTTGCAGCTGTGGGTTTAACCATGCTTATTCCTTCACTCTAAACTTGTTTTCGTCCGCTTACTTAGCGAGACGAATGGCCTTGCGCGGGCCTTTGCGCGTACGTGCGTTGGTGCGGGTGCGTTGACCACGGCAAGGTAAACCCTTGCGATGGCGCGTACCGCGATAGCAACCCAAATCCATCAGACGCTTGATGCTCATCGAAATTTCGCGACGAAGATCACCTTCAACGGTGAACTTGCCAACCTGCTCGCGCAGCTTGTCCATGTCGCCGTCCGTCAGATCCTTGATCTTGGCGGCGCGGTTGATCCCCGCAGCGTCACAAATTTTCTTTGCAGTGGTACGACCAACACCATAAATCGCGGTTAATGCGATTTCAGTATGTTGATGGTTCGGGATATTTACACCAGAAATACGGGCCATGATGTGCTTTCCAATTAACCTTGACGTTGCTTATGACGTGGCTCTTTGCAGATCACACGTAACACGCCTTTGCGTCGAACTAATTTACAGTTGCGACAGATTTTTTTAACCGATGCTTGAACTCGCATTTTTTGCTCCTTGGTATTTCTCAGTAATACTCAAATACATACTTAAATTATTCAGCTGCAACCGAAAACGTTTCGGCATCAATTACTTCGCGCGGAAGGTAATTCTGGCCTTGGTCAGGTCGTAGGGCGTCAACTCAACAGTGACTTTGTCGCCCGGCAGAATGCGGATGTAGTGCATGCGCATTTTTCCTGAGATATGACCCAGCACAATGTGCCCGTTTTCCAGTTTTACTCTAAACATGGCGTTGGGCAACGTCTCTACAATCTCGCCCTGCATTTGAATCGTTTCTTCCTTCGCCATGCGCTATTCTTTTCTCCTAAACCTGTCAGCTAATCACAACGACTAGCGAACGGGGAAACCCTGGCCCTTGAAGTTTGCTTTCTTCAGAAGACTTTCGTACTGATGCGACATCATGTAGGCCTGCAACTGCGCCATAAAATCCATAGTCGTCACCACAATAATCAAGAGAGATGTGCCACCAAAATAAAATGGCA
>JANMQR010000119.1:0-14388 GCA_031370625.1 Burkholderiales bacterium
GAAATTCTTCAATCAGATCGAGTGCGAGCGCAGCGCGGCCCGGGCGCACCGCGTGAAGAAAACCTAGCTGCGGATCAAGGCCAACGGATTCAATAGCGGAGCGACAATCGTTAGTGAGCATCGAATACAGAAAGGACATGAGTGCATTCATACGGTCACGGGGCGGACGTTTGCTGCGACCATCCATTTGAAAATCGCTGCGATAGTCTCGACGAACAAGCAGATTCAGCGCCCCAAAATAACCGCGCGCGGCTTCGCCTTCTATACCGCGAACAATATCAAGGTCAGCGGCTTGCGTGAGCGCGCGCAATGACGCGGCGAGATTGTCAGCGGTGCGCGTGAGTGCGGCTTGTTCAGCCGCATCATCGGTTTCGCGTGCGCCACGCAAAATGATTTGGCGACTGTTTTTGAGTTTGCCAGCAACGATGTTGCGGGCAAACTCAAGCGCGACGCTTTCAACCAAACACTGCTGATGCTGCGCCTGCCGCAATAAAATATTGCCCGCAGTGGGCCCTTCAACTCTCGCTTTGAAGCGGCCATTGCCATCGAGAAACACGAGTGATTTACCATCTTCAGCCAGACGATGGATGAGCGCGGGCGAAACCATAATATTGCCGAAGCAAACCACGCCGCCGATATGATGCAGCGGCACGGCGAGCTTTTTTTCTCGCTCAACATCAATGCGCAAGGTGTCATTCTCCAGATGCGCGTAGGCCTGCGGCGTGGTGATATATAGCGTGTTTAGTATTTGTTGCATGGCTGGTTTTCTGATTAGAAAAATACGATTCGGTTATAGGCGATGTAGGTCACGTTGCGGAGCTACGTGACATCGGACTCAGATGAACGGCGGTGTCAGGTCGCTGCGCAACCTGACCTACACAAACCCCGCTCCTGTATTGCCGTTTGCGGCATTTATGCTCTAAACAGCACGCCAGTGCTTGTGTTTCATTTTCAATGTCGCGAAATTCAAAAACCCTGATTAAATCACTCAAACAATTCGCGACGCGCATCGATGATCGTGCCTGCATTACCCAGCGCAACCGCTGACGGCTGGCAGATATTTTTGAGCGAACATTGGTCGCAGCGTTTGTCATTCACGGGCGGCGGGAGCTTGCTCGATTGTTGAATTTTCCGGATGGCCGCAATCGTCTCGATCACCACTTGCCGTAGCGCAGCAGTAATCTCCACCTCCCGTCGTCGGCGGGAAGTGAAATGATAAATCGCGCCTTTCGGTACCGGCTTGCCGGTCATTTCTTCGAGGCACATTGCTTGCGCGGCGAGCTGCAAATCGTCATGCGCCTTGACGCGCTTGGCACCATGTTTATATTCCACTGGATACGCCGTGCCGTCGCGAAAAAATTCCACGACATCGCATTTACCAATCAAGTGAAACTGCTCGCTCCACACCGGGAGCGCGCGCTCAATACGCAGCCCCTCGCGATGCTCCAACCCAGGCTCGTCCACACGCTCATGCACCGCGTTGCCGCGCTTGGTGTGTACGTTGTCATCAAAAGCCTGCTCAATGTGAATCAGCGCGTACTGGCGCGAGCAGTAGCTGTAATGCTCCAGCGCGGACAGCATGATGGGGTCGGCGGGATCCATTGATTTATTTTGGTCGCAGCGATCGATGTCGAAACGAAGTGCCGTCAAAAACAGTAAACATCCCAATCGGCGCAGGCTGGCTTTTCAGCCATTCTAAAACCCACGCAGCCGGTTCATCGGGTTTATAACGTAATACGCGAAGCAGCAATACCGCTGGTGGCTGCGTGAGCTTTTTAGAGAATAACAGCGCGCCAAAATCCAGATCAAACGTGACGAGCCAACGCTCATCGGCGACGGCTAATGCCAATACATCTGGATCGGCAATTCCCGAATACGATTCAGAAATCGACAGCACATCCAGCCCGGCTTCCTTCAATAAGCGAACCGATGGCGCTGGAAAATTTTCATCCAGCAACAAGCGAGCAATCAAGCGGCGAGCTTTCCAACAGCAACGAAAGTTTCTTCCTTGAAAATCTCGGCTGCGAAGGTGTGCGCTGCGAGCACATCCTCGCGGGTGAGGTTTGGATAAGATTGCAAAATATCCTCAAGCGACCAGCCATCCGCAGTACGATCCAAGATCAGTTCAACCGAGATACGCGTCCCCTTTACAACTGGCTTACCCGCCAATATTTCAGGATCAACTGCAATGTGTTTTTTCCAGTTCATGTTCATGTTTACCTCTTGATTTATAGAGCGCTACCGGTTCGCTTTAGAAATTCATCATAGTCGATCAATTGCAGTTTGTCGGATTCGATTGCAGCGTCACGCTGCGCGGCAATCTCTATACTTTGAACTTTACTTTGCAAACTTGTAAATATTACAAATCTGACTCGATACAGCACAACCAATTTACCTTACTCGTCTCACCAACTCTTGGCATGAGATTCATATAGCCATCATGCCTTTCGCATCAAATTCACACCCGTCGCAGCCTGTGTCGATGCACCAATTTCTAGCGCCTTCCCATCAAACTCTACATTAAAGGCGTCAAACCCGCGAGCAACTTGTGCTTCATCTTTTTGCACAACGGTCAGGCGCTCAAATAGTGCATGAGCAAGTGCATTGCCGAGCTTGCTGTCGTGCTCAAAAATATACAGACCGCGAGTAGACATTTCACCCCGCGCGGCGGACCGGTCATGTTCCAGCATGCCGACGAGCGCCTCAAAAAATAGTGCAAGGTCGTCTTCCGAAAAACCGGTTTGGTCTGCCAAATGCGCAGAGATAAAACCATGCGCACGATAAAGGCCGTACGGAACGGTGTGTTTGCGACCCATCGTACGATTATCACCGCCCTGCTTTTCCGCTTCCGCCTCGGTCGCAACCGCCATGCGGGTGATGGAATGCTCAAGCGCGATGATCGGCTTTACTGACCGCGCAAATGTGATCTGAACCGGGCCGCGTACTTGCCCGCAATTGACACCTGTGGACATAACTGCGCCGAACGTACGAACATCAAAAAAATTCCGACACATCCATGCTTTGGCCTCGTCTACTTTGTCGCCACCTTTGCGCTTCTTGTCGTCGCCTTTCAACATCTCCTCTGCACCGATGCCAATGTAGGCACGCTCGTGCTGTTTGTTGAGAATCGCTTTTTCCTTGACGTAGATTTCAAACGGTGGTTTTTCTTCTTTTACCAAACCAACATAGTTGCGTACTTTGCGTTTGATGCAAACGTCCGTCACCAGACCGTGGCCGGTTTCTGCATCAATGCGCGGTAAGTTACCCGCATCCGGGTCGCCATTGGGGTTGCCATCTTTTACGTCGAACAACAATACGAAGTCGTAGCGGTGGTTGAGTGCCATGATGATTTTCCTTATTCGGGTGAGGAGGTTGAATTAGATTTGGTATAGAAAGATTGGCGTTGGTGGTAGTAGCCAATTGCGAAGCGACCCTGATCTGCCAGTGGCATATGCGCTGGGAAATCGCTGATGCCGTCCATCACTTCAGCGATCAACTTTTCAAGATTGACCGCCTCGCCTTTGTTTTCCAGCTTGGCAATATGATGATTTTTTAGCTTCATCAAATTTGAAAAAACAGCGACTGGGGTGCTGGCAGCAGCACCGTAATAGCAATCTCGGATAGTTGCATTAAGACCCGGGTTGGCGCGCTCTTGCGCACGCTCCAGCACCGCGAATAATCGCCCGAGGCGATAGCCAGCATTGGTATTGGTTAAATCAAGCGACACGGTAAGCTCCTTGTCAGACTGCGTGGATGAAGATTGAAGTTGAAAACGTTGTTGTCGATTCAAGATAGCTTTTATGAGTGCTGCGCGCGGATAAGTAATTTCATGTTCAGCACGAATGCGTCGTATGGCGGCTTGCAACAATGTGATTGGATATGGCGATGCAGTTAGGATGGCGCGCGCAAAATCCCCAGCCAAATTCGGTGGAATGTTGTCGGCTTTGCCAAGGGAGGCAACGCTCACCAGCAAACGAAAAATGGAGAGATGGGGTTTGTCAAAGCTCGCTCGCTCAATATCAAGATCGTCGAAATGCTGTTTGATATTGGTCGCCATCTCAGACACGGTGCCGGAATGGAAAAAACGAATTGCGATTCTTGCGGCGTTTGGCGCTAGTCCCAAAACATAGAACCGATTGTCGTTCTTGCCTTCGACATAGACACCGTTTTTGATGGCAGCGTAAAGATTCGCCACGGCTTGCGAGCCGTCATCAGGATTGTCCTTGCCAGATTCGCCAAACAAGGTGGCCAACTCATCTTCCAACGCACATTTATCGCGCGACCAAAATACCGTAGACGCATCGCCAACCTGAATGCGCTGGCGTGAATCACGACCCAGCAAATGATTGAGGGCGGTGGTGTAGGCGAATGCCGCATCTTGTCCGACAGGTGCGTTATCACCCTGAACCTTTCCGAATGAATTGAATGCATCAAGGTTGAATGAAACAATATTGGCACCGGATGATTGCGCACCCCACACACCTTTGATTGATGTGTGCAGCCGTTCGATTTCATCTGCCTTGCCTTTAACGAGACAAAAGCCGGTTGCTGCGGTCGTTTCACCATTCGGATTTTCGCTAGCGCCAACGTTCTTGCCAAGCGCGGCATGAATTACCGGCCGCTCCGCAATAAGGTTGGGCTCGCCGACCAGACGAAATGAAATAACGGGATTGGTTTCATTCCATTCGACAAATCGCTCTGGAAATTTTTGCTCGATCTGAGCAACATTGTCGGCCTTGCCAAGAAATGCCATCAGCGCAATAAATCCATCATCTTTTTTCGCTGTCGCGGGCAGTGATTCGATTCGCTGCACAAACGCATCCCGCTGCTGTTTTGCGCGTTCTGGATTGTTTTTACGATCAAGCCCAAAAACATATTCGGTTGTCTCCCAAAGAAGATTTGCCGCAACTCCAGAGGTCTTTTTAACCGATTGCGGGACAAGAAAGCGCCGTGCAATCAGCTTTTTGCCCTGGGTTTTACTCGGCGCTTCTCGCGTATCGATTATTTGCACAACGTTGCCATCAAGCGTCAGCTCCAGCACAAATGGAATTTCTTTCCATTCAAATCCTGCAGGTGCCAACGCGCTATCCGGGTCAGTCGCTTTGCGATCATAGTATTCAACCAGCGCTTGCAAAATCATCCTCGCACCTCGTCGCTTTCCCAAGCGGGAACTTGAATCACGCCTTCATGCATCTGCACCTTAAAAAAACGCGGCGCAGGGTCACTCGCTTTACTAAAATCCATGTCATATAACATCCAGCCTAGGTCGCGGGATTCTGCTATCGCTGGCTTTGTTTTAACTGCTTTCGGCGCATCTTCAATCAGATCAAAAGCGCAGGCAAATTCACGCGTTCCCAGATAAGGTTGATTAATGCACTGACCAGATAGCGCGCGGCGTTCAAACATATCCATAAATTTTGGAAGTGTGTTGTTCTCACCCGCATTCGGCTGAAGTTCTAGTGTTGCGTGCAGCCGGTAGGCAACATCGCGTAAAAACAATCCCGCGCGTTGCTGCCGCTCGTCTTCAACATATAGAGCCACATGCCCTTTGCCTGCGCGCATGGCGGATTCAGCGTTGCGCGTTGACGCCACCGCGCCGACTTCATTACGGCGCACCGACACCCATTTGATGGGCTTCAATACTTCAATCTTGTTGATGCGCCATCGAATCGCAGGCTTCCATAAAATTGCTTCGAAAATGGATCGCGCGGCAGAAGGTGTGATGATGTCGTAGCTCACGCGCTCGACTTTCATTTCAGGGCGCGTAAAACAGGCGTAATCGCCGGAGACTTCAAGTGTGTAGGTTTTTGGCATAAGAACCTTATTCATTCAATTTTATTAAATCACCAAACTATCCGGCGCTAGAGACTTGTCATCCGGGGTAATTAGTCCGTTTTTACCATAGAGAGCTACAGAACTAATCGCAAAATAACCACCTTGATAAGCAGGAACAACATCGCCATTCGCCAGCATCTTGTCAAAGTTACGCACTGAAATGCTGACTGAATAGCGTTGCAGCTTGCGCAATAGCCAGCGTTCTGGCCCTTTACTTGCCAACATGCCTAGCCATTGTTCACTTTCGCCGTATCGAACGTAAACTGATCGCTGCGCTTCATCATCAATGAGTTTGAATGCGGCGGCAGCACTCCGAAATGCGCAGCCGAGGTTTTGTTTATCTACTGTCAGCAAGACTTGTATTTCATTGGCTTTTTGTGGACTGATGTCAGCGAAATAAAGCTGAAAGTATTTCGTAAACGATTCCGGCGGCAGTGTTGCAGACACGCCAAATGCGAGAACGCTTTTTGTCGCTTGCGCTGCTTTTCGCAACATTCCTATTGGTGCAGGTTTTGGTGGAACAAAGACTTTGACCAAGCCACTCGCCAACTTGCCTTCGCGGTTGCAACGCCCAGCTGCCTGTGCGATGGAGTCAAGACCTGCGAGAGCGCGATACACAACCGGAAAATCAATATCCACGCCAGCTTCCACAAGTTGCGTGCTGATAACGCGCAATGGTTCATCCGATTGAAGTTGTTCTCTAATATCGGTAATGACTTTGGAGCGATGTTGACCGCACATCAGCGCCGTTAGGCAGATCGTGCCTTTGGGCATCAGCGTATGCAAATCAAGGCAATCACGGCGCGAGTTCACAATGCAAAGCACGCGCGGATGATTAACTAATTCCTCGGCGATAGTCCGCCAAGCATTAGCGGCTTCCGTATCTTGAGGAAGCTCATAGGCGACGCGCTCTAGCTCGGCAAACAGTTCGCCAGGCTTGCTGATAATCTCTCGAACGTTGCAAAGCGCTGTACCCTGTTTGGCCGCTCTAGAACTAGTGAGTACCGGCTGAGTTGCAGTGGAAAGTACAAACGTGACGCCGTAATGTGTTGCCAATAAATTTATTGTGTCGAGAATAGGAATGCGCAACTCGGCAGGAATCAATTGCGCTTCGTCCAGCACCACGATGCTACCGGCGATATTGTGCAATTTACGGCAGCGGCTGGTGCGTGCGGCGAACAGCGACTCAAAAAACTGCACGCTAGTCGTGACAATAATCGGCGCATCCCAGTTTTCACATGCGAGCCGACTCTTATGATTTTCATTGATTGATTCGTCGGCATTGCTGTGATGCTCAATCACGGTATCGCCAAAGATTTCGCGAAAAATATTCGCGGTCTGCTCGATGATGCTGGTGAATGGAATCACATAAATAATGCGTTGCTTGTTGTGGCGTGCTGCATGTTCGAGTGCAAAAGCCATGCTGGAAAGTGTCTTGCCGCCACCGGTGGGAACCGTCAGCGTATAAATGCCGGATGGGCCAACGGCAGCCTCTTTGCATTGCTTAAGCACACGGGCGCGAATTTCATTTACCTTGGTTGTCGGTGCGGTGGACGCCTTATTCAGCATGTGGGCGTCGAACAATAATTTCAGCTCCTCTAATGTGGGATAGGCGGCACGCGTGTTCGCCTTGCCTTCGTCCATAAACCGTTCGGTGTCCAGAAAGTCCGCATCGACAAGACAGGAAAAAAGCATTCGTATCCAAAGTGCGAATCCGTCAATTCCGCCCGGTACGCTGGATGTGGGTAAGTCGCAATTTAGCAATTTTTCGGGTGGGCACGATGTCATGGCATCGTCAAGCAATTCCACTTTTTCGAGGCGATACGATAGCGCGCTTGCACCGCCATCCGCAGAATTCCAGTCGGGAAGACCGGCATGATGGCCTGCAATCAAGTAGCCAAGAATATGCCCAAGTGTTCCGAGTTTTTGTTTGGCATAGATTGCACCTGCCGAAGAATGGTCAACGCGACCGGGCGCATTTTCGATATGCGCATTGATATCGTAGCCACTAACGGTCTTAATGTAGCGCTGAAATGCCAAACGATATTTACCAAGGTCGTGCCAGTACCCTGCAACCCGCGCCCAATCTTCACCCGGAAAGACTAACGCGAATTGCGCAGCCAAGTCTCCCACTTTCCGTAAATGGTCTTCAAGCGCATGCTCAACCCAAGCACCATCGGGCATTTGTTTAACATGCGCAATATATTGAGTCGTTTGATTCATGCAGGCTCAAGTAAGCTAAAACAGATCATGGTGTTTCATGCCCAGCTTTCGTTCCAAAGTTCATCATACCCACCCCCAACCTCATTCCACGACCCCGCCAAACGCCTTATCTGGCGCGGCGTTCGAGGCGGGTGGGGCATTTTCATATTGTTGTAGAGAGGCAGCGAGCCTTTGCTCAACTTCAGTCCGCAGTGCTGCCGGGCTGACCACTTCTACATCAGGGCCGTTCTTTAAAATATCCATCATCAGTTCGCGCGTATCGGAATACGGGATGTCGAGTTGATAGCGGCCATCGTCTAAAAATACGCCAATTTGTTTGGGATGCCACGCTTCTTCGCTGACCCATTGCGCGCGGTGTGCGGTGAAAATCAGCCGCGCGGTAGCTTTTGGCGATCCTGCAAAGATGCCGTAGGCGCTGGCGAAATGTTCGTGAAGCTGCGTTTCATCAATGTCGCGCGCGGCGAGGCGGCTTACGCGTGCATTGCGAATGCGCTCTAGCGCGAAGCTGCGGAGTGCTTTACGATCATGGCACCACGCGTCCAGATACCAATTATCGCGATAGTGGGTGAGCCGTTGCGGTGACACTTTTCGGCTGGCGTCGTCGCCAGTAGTGCGGGCGGTGTAGTCGAACTGTAGCTGTTTACGCTCGACCAATGCGCGCGCAACATCGGCAAAATATTTTCCCGGCCCGCGTCCGGCGAGGCGCAGTATGCGCACGCGTTTCGGTAATTCGCCTCGACCCAGCTTTTCGGTGAGCAATAATTTATCGAGCTTGGCGCGCAGCGGTTGCAGCGTATCGCTGAATAAACTTGGCTCGGCGCTGGTGAGTAGATCGTGAGCCGTAATGAGGCCGAAAAGCTCGTCGTGGGTGAACCATATGCCGGGCAATTCAAACGCTACTTTGCGGTTGTATAGATAACCGCCATGCTCTTGATCGTAGTCGATGACGGCACCGTAGTTGCGCAGCGTGTTGATGATGCGACCAACCGTGGATCGAGTGCAATCGAGTTCGTGCTCAAGCGTGGCGCGCGAGACGGGCATGCGGCGGCTGCTAAATATCTGGTGAGCGCGGTAGATGCGGTGGAAGCTATCCATTTATGTCAGTCGTGTTTTTGCAACAAACAACTTTTTATTACGCACAACTGATTGTGATGGAAATCTTGGCGCTTAGCCACTTTCTGTTTGTGTGTTTATAGCGATCCGCTCGCGTTAACGATAAGTGAAACTCTAGCAGGGGCGGGCTTCTTGGACACTTTATGCTTGGAGATGGCCGTGGATATTGGCTTTACGAATCAAGTCATTTTGCCGAAACCTCGGAAAAATTTGTCATTCCGGCTTAGTTACCAGAATTCGCCGGAACCCGGCCCTTCGCCTATTCAAAAGCTACGAACGGACTGGGCCCCGGCCTCCGCCGGGGTGACGAATATTTGAGGCTTCGAAAAATTTTCCTTTGCGATAAGCTAAACCTTCAACACCAACTTCCCAAAATTCTCTCCCTTGAAAAGCTTCATCAGCGTTTCCGGAAAGGTGTCGATGCCTTCCACCACATGCTCTTTCGAGACCATTTTTTTCTCGGCGAGCCAGCCGCCCATTTCGATCGCGGCTTCTTTATATTTTGGTGCGTAGTCAAAAACCACGATGCCTTCCATGCGCGCGCGATTTACCAGCAGCGACAGATAATTGGCCGGGCCTTTGACGGCTTCGGTGTTGTTGTATTGCGAAATCGCGCCGCAGATGACGATGCGGGCACGCAGATTAATGCGCGTTAATACGGCGTCCAGAATATCGCCGCCTACGTTATCGAAGTAAATATCGACGCCGTTCGGGCAATTCGCTTTCAATGCTTTTTGCACATCTTCGGATTTGTAATCAATGCAGGCATCGAAGCCCAATGTGTTCACCACGTAATCGCATTTGTCTTTGCCGCCGGCAATGCCGACCACGCGGCAGCCTTTGATTTTGGCGACTTGCCCGACCGTGGCACCTACCGCGCCGGCCGCGCCCGACACCACCAAGGTCTCACCCGATTTTGGCTGTCCTACATCCAGCAAACCCCAATACGCGGTCATGCCAGGCATGCCCAGGACATTCAAATGGGTGGTCAGTGGGGCAATGCTGGGATCAACTTTGACGAAGCCTTTGCCGTCGGTGGCGCAATAGGTCTGCACATTGACCATGCCAGAAACATAGTCGCCCACTTGAAATTTCAAGTGTTTCGATTCAACAACCTTACCGATGCCACCCGCGCGCATCACGTCGTTAAGCGCGACCGGCGGAATGTAGGATTTGCCCTCTCTCATCCAGCCGCGCATGGCCGGATCAAGCGACAAATATTCAACCTTGATCAGCATTTCGCCATCCTGAATTGGCAGCAAAACTTCGTCAGCGATCAAGAAATCGCTGCGCTTCGGCTCCCCCACCGGCCGGGCAATGAGGCGGATGGTGTGATTGGTGACGGCGGGTGTCGATGACATGGTGAAACTCCAGGGGGAAAGGGGGGAAAGGTGGAAAGGTGGGAACGAGGGGATGGCGAAAATGAGAAATGGGTTACCAGAATAAACGGAACCCCAACAGTTATACCGCGAGTTTGCGCCGATTCTTGTAAGACAGGCAGGCGGAAAAAACAAACCGGCGGCACGAGAATCGTGCAGCCGGTTGGCTGATTGAAGCAAAAAACCGCGAAAACTCTCGCGGTTGCTTATTACTTCAAATGTGCGGAGACCAGTTTGGTCATCTCGAACATGGATACGACTTTTTTGCCACCAAACACGGCCTTGAGCTTCTCGTCCGCGTTGATCATGCGCTTGTTAACAGCATCCTGAAGCTTGTTCTTCTTGATGTATTCCCAGAGCTTTTTGGTGACTTCCGTGCGGGGCATCGGGTTGGAACCGATAACTGCACCCAGCATGGCGCTGACGTTCATAGGCTTCATGAACGCAGCATTTGGCGTACGCTTCACAGCGGGCTTTTTAGCAGCAGCGGGCTTCTTGGCCGCTGCGGGCTTCTTAGCTGCTGCGGGTTTCTTTGCAGCAGGCTTCTTAGCGGCAGGCGCTTTTGCAGCTGGTTTCTTTGCAACGGGTTTCTTGGCCGCTGCGGGCTTCTTAGCGGCGGGTTTCTTTGCAGCAGGTTTCTTTGCAGCCATGTAAATCCTCCAGTCTGTTGTTGAATTGTTCCCAAATGATTCTAGGGAACATGCGGCGGTGCGCTAGTGTGTCATAGTGCATTTCCGTCTCACGGAGGCAAATATAACGCATTATTTGCAAGAGTGCGCAAGTGTCTGTCGTATTGATGCAACGCGGTGGAAATCACATATTTTTTACATTTATTTTTACAGCGCTTTTTGGTAAAAAATAAGTGCCCAAAATCAGCGAGAATTTTGGAATAAAAATCACGCGACACGAAAATTTTCTAACGCGCGACGTGTCACATCGTTATCAATAAAGCTGCCAACCCAAAAATTTATTTGCGATGAATTCGAATCTCACTCATGCCTTGCTCGCTGAACTCAATGAACACGTTGCTTTTGATGCCGTTGAAGAAAAGCATCGACTCGACACCATTTCATTCATTGAGCAACATCCAATAAATTGGTGGCAGCGCAGCACAACCGACGGCCACGTGACGGCGTCCGCATGGGTGCTCAATTCGGCGCGCACGCATGCGTTGCTGCTGCATCACGCCAAACTCAATCGCTGGTTGCAGCCGGGCGGGCACCTCGACGACAGCGATGAATCACCCGCTCACGGCGCGCTGCGCGAGGCTGTCGAGGAAAGCGGCATCGCCACGCTTTCATTCGTAAATACAGCCCTCTTTGATGTTGATGTGCATCCCATTCCTGAACGTAAAACTGAACCCGCGCATGTTCATTACGACGTGCGATATCTCATCATGGCCAACGACACGAGCGTGGTGATCAGCGACGAATCGCTCGGCGCGCAATGGATGTCGCTAAGCGAAATCGTCGCATCACATTTGGACGAAAGCATTACGCGGCTCGCGAAAAAATCATTCCTTCTGGACAACCACACATGAACATTGCCGATCTACGCAAAGACTACAAAGTCGCATCACTCGCCGAAAAAGATGTGGCCGCCTCCCCTTTCGCGCAATTCGAAAAATGGCTGAACGAAGCAATTGCGGCTGAATTGCCCGAACCGAATGCGATGACGCTGGCAACGGTCGGCAACGATAATCGGCCATCAACGCGCATTGTGTTGATCAAGGAATTCGACGCACGCGGGCCGGTGTGGTTTACCAACTATCAAAGCCGTAAGGGCCGCGAATTAGCCGAAAATAAGTTTGCAGCGATTCAATTTCATTGGGTGGAATTGGAGCGCGTGGTGCGAATTGAAGGCACGGTTGAAAAAATCAGCGACACAGAAAGTGACGCCTATTTCAATTCGCGCCCGCTCGATTCACGCATCGGCGCGTGGGCCTCGCCGCAAAGCGAAGTGATTTCTTCGCGTGCAGTATTGGTCGGCCGCGCGGCCGAATATGCCGCAAAATTTATGCTAAAGCCACCCCGCCCGCCACATTGGGGCGGCTATCGGCTGATCCCGGATCGGTTTGAATTCTGGCAGGGGCGATCCAGCCGATTGCATGATCGAATTTTATATCGCCTTGGTAACAACACAGCAGATGGCGCGTGGGGAATTGAACGACTGGCACCTTGATACTGAAAGGCAAACCCCAGCATTGGCGGGCGTTTCTAAGCATTTTGCTTCGAAACGACCGCCAATCTTGGGGTCTAATCAATTTTTATTTATGCCTCGCCGCTTGCTGCACCATAGCTGTAGGATGGGTGGAGCCAAGTTTGCCAAACCCAGCCGCTCCACCCATCCTGCAAAACTGCTGCAGTGGCGATGCGAAACGCGGTCAATCACTGAGCAACACGCGAAAAATTTCATCCTCGCTCATCACCGCGCCCGCGCTCAGCACGCGGTCAAGCTCAATCGGGCTCAACACTTTTTTCAACATCTCTAGCGTGCTATCGCGGGCACGCCGCTCGCTGACTTCGCGGTCAAAGCCAGAATGTTGGTAACCGACATCGGTCCAGGCGAGAATACGTGCGGCATCGGCAAATCGGCCGCGCTTGCAGGACAACAGTGCGAAATGATCAGAAAACGTGGCCAATTTGTCGGCGCGTCGCAACAGCGGCAGTACGCGCAGCATAGCCTCCATCGCCGCTTCGACATCGCCATGAAACGTTAACGCGCCACACAAGTTTCCCAAGTTTGTAACCGCATAATCCACCCGCGCCAAGCCTAATCCTTGATCAATGCGTTCGGCCACTTCGCTGCGAATACGAATGGCCTCAGCCGCTTTTCCCTGCACAAACAGGCTCTCGGCAAGTTGAATTAGCGCCGCGTCGAGTCGTCGCGTATCGCCCAGCTCACGCATGATCGCGACCAATTCCTCCATCAGCGGCTGGCCATCGGCGGGCCGACCGGCCGCTTCATAAATATAGGTGCGTGCCACCAACAAGGCCTCGCGGGTCGGCGCAGGCCAGCCTTCCTCCTTGGCCGCCTCGTCAAAGACAGCACTTGCGGCGTCGGCCGCGGCAGTAGCAGCTTTCGATAAATCGTCGCGCCATGCTTGTTTTTGCGACAACAGCGCCAGCGCGTGATAGCGCTCCAGGCAATGGTTAGTTTGTCGATAAAGTTCCGCTGCACGCTGCAAGGCGGGCAGCTCCTTATCGGCCGCCGATTTGTGCGATATCGCCGCGAATCCGTACAACAATCGCGCCTCAAGCAAGGACGGCGTGTTGGCATCAATCATCGCCATCGCCGCCAGGCACCAGCGCACACCTTCTGACGTTAAGAGCGACGGTTTCCACAACCACCACGCCGCACCGGCAAGCGCGATCAACACGGCACGATCATTGATCCGATGTTGCACGGATGCAGAATCCGAATTCAGACCGGCCGCCCACGCGAGTGCGGCGCGCAAATTGTCGGTATCGGCCTGCACGTTTTGCAGCAGTGAATCCAGCGGCGCGAGCCAATACTGGGCGTTGCTCGATTCGAAATGATCGAGCACTGCGTGTGCGTGGCGTCGTGCAATCACATCGGCTTCACCGGCCTCGTTCAACATTTCAGCGGCCAACACCCGTTGCGACTCCAACAATTTATAGCGCGGCGCGCCAACGCTTTCCGACGCAGACTTTTCGGCAACCAACTCAACCAGCACCAGCGATTTATCTACCAGCGCCGCTAAATGTTCCAGCACTGTCCATTCATCGAGCCGATCACACGACGCCACCGTTTGCGCCATCGACAGCGACATGCTGCCGGCAAATACGCTCAAGCGTCGGAACACGATTTGCTCATC
>JANMQR010000368.1:0-3009 GCA_031370625.1 Burkholderiales bacterium
TTCTTGATGACTCTCGATGAGGCCACTTCAATCAGTGCAACATCAATGTACACATAAGGTGCCACGAACCCGCGCCCGCTTGCGCCTGTCTGACTCACCTTGGTTTGCATTGAGCCATCCAGATAAAAGCCGAGACCTTCAAGACGGCCCTTCCCATCTGAAGAGCCATCCGTGAACTGCGCGTTGGCATCGTCACGACGTTTGGTAATCAAAAAAAGATGCGTGGCACTTTGTGCTTTGAGCGCATCACGAATTGCGCCTGGCATTGAAATCGTGTCGCCGCTTAGTGCAAATAACGAGCGCTGTTTTTCGAACAATACGGCGCTGCGTGTATTAATGGCAGCAAGCTCCGCTTTTGGGTCGATCTTCCGTACCGCGGTAGCAACCGCGCTCACCGCAGCGTTGTCAAAGACTGCGTTGTCGATATCAACTGAATCACGCTGATTAATATCAAGGCGAGTGCCCGTTTGTGTTTGGGCAATGACAATGTTCAGTTTGTCGCCAATAAGCGATAGCACTGCATACACCGGAGCCGGCTGCGCTGCTGTCGGAATAGTTGCGGGCTGTGCAGGCACGTTTGCTGCAAACTGCAGCAACATGAAAAATACAGCGAGGAATTTGCAAGCGGTGGAGGGCATTCTTTTCATCTTGAGCCTTGTAGGGAATACGACTTTTAGACGCGTGACGTGTTTACATGCATAGCTATCCGCGTAAATAATTTTACCCACAACTTACAAAAATTCCTAAATATTTTGCTAATACGCTCCGATATGTGAGATCAATTAGCGCGGACGTGAGCGAGCAGTTATGCCCGAAGCTGCGCATTAGTCAAGCATCTAAGGTCTAACGCCATTCGTTTGTTTGAATAGAAACGCTCGCACTGGTCCAAGCGTTTCAGCCGGTGCCTCTTCAAATGGCAAATGCCCAAGCCGTGAAAAAGATTTCAAGGTGGCGTTCGGCAATAGTCGCAGATAGTCTTTGGCGTTAGCGAACGGAATCATCTGATCTTTCTCGCCCCACATCAATAGCGTCGGCACCCGTATTGTTTTCAGAATTTCTTCTGGCGGGATGAGAATGGATTGAGACATGCGCGCGAGCATTGCATCGCGCACACCGGGTGCGAGCATCAGATCTCGATAGCGCGTGACCAGTGCATCGCTCATGAATTCAGGATCGCCATACGCAGGAGCCATACTCATTTTTACCGCGGCGGCGGGCAGCACATAACGCATCAGCTTCATTGCTGCCGGAAATTCTGGTGCCTTGCCGTATTCAAAGCCGGAGCTCGCAAATCCATCCGGCGCAATCAATACCAGCTTGTCTACCCGCTCAGGATATGCCGCCGCAAATTTCCACGCGATACGTCCACCGATGGAGTTACCGACCACGCTCGCGCGGGTTAAATTTAGTTTATTCATCAACGCCAGAATGATCCGCACACTTCGCGCATCGCTGTAATCGTCGGTCGGATCAGGGCCCGAAAGTGCAAAGCCGGGCAAATCAAAACGAATCACGCGCATGTCACTTTTCAATTGCGCGGCCCACGGCTCCCATGTGTGCAAGCTCGCGCCAACGCCGTGCAGCATGATGACAGCTGGGGCATCCTTATTTGCGTTTTGTGAGCCGTCATCACGAATGTGCAAACGTTGCCCAGCCACCTCGACATAATCGGTGGACGCGCGAAGGTAAATCGATTCAAGCTCAGCTATTTTTTTATCCGGCGTATACAACCACGCCGCGCTGCCCATTAAAAATATGACGATAACTATCAACGCAATTTGCCAAAGCTTCATGCGGGGAAATTTCAATTTGGTAGGAGAGTTGAAATAATTATTGAGCCAGTATCAGTCACTTCTTCTGATTCACCGCTGCCTGCCCGCGCTTCAATTGTTCCAGCCACGGCTTCCAATCCACCGGCCCGTCATCAAAACGCTTCTTCAAATTCTTCAATACGCTGGGCCATGCTTTCGTAAAATAGTCGAACGCCTTATCCCACTCGTTTCCCTCACCCCAGCCAACATGCTGCAGCGTCACATCCGTGAGCGCATCGCCACGAGAAATAAAACGAACAATCACCACCGTGCGCTGCTTGCGCGCTTCAGACAAAAACGGTGGCGCATTCCAGGTGAAGGTGAGCATTTTTTTATCTTGAAACGCGAGGATGCGCATGTCGTCCGCGCCTTTTTGCCCCGGCTCCGCCAGTGGATTGATGTAAATTTCGAATGGGCCATCGACCCGCAACTCCACTTTTGCATCGGGTGCAAAAAATGTTTTGACGCCCTCCGTCGTCGTCCACGCTTTCCACACATCATCGACGTTTGCTTTGACGGTAACTTTTTCATTGATGGCACGATCTGCTTTGTCTTGCGCCGCGACATTTAGTGCGAAGAACGAAAATACAATCAATGCATAAGCTGATAAAAAAACTTTTTTCATAGAACCCTCCGAATACGCTCAATTGCTTCTGCCAATCTTGGAATTTTATTCGTATACGCGATACGAATATGCCGCTCCGGATGATTCGCGCCAAAATCTTTTCCCGGCGTGAGTGCGACATGTGCTTCGGCTAAAATTTTTCGCGACAAATCAAAACTGCTCGCGCTTAATTTTGATGAATCCGCATAAATGTAAAACGCCCCTTGCGGCACCACGGGAATACCAAAACCCAATTCACGCAGCGCGGGAATGAGAAAATCACGACGCGCCTGAAATTCAGCGCGGCGTTCCTCAAGCACGCGAATCGTCTCAACATCAAATGCCGCCAGCGCCGCGTATTGTGCAGGGGTTGAGGGTGAAATAAATAAATTCTGCGCGAGCTTTTCCACCTCGCGCACATAAGCCGGCGGCACCACCACCCAGCCCAATCGCCAGCCGGTCATTTGGAAATATTTACTAAAGCTATTGATCACAAATAAATCATCCGAGATCGACAGCGCCGTGGAAGGCTCAACGCCATAGGTGAGGCCTTGATAAATTTCGTCAACGATCAGCGTGCCGTTTCTGGATGTA
>JANMQR010000145.1:0-5705 GCA_031370625.1 Burkholderiales bacterium
TGCCGATATAACAGGTCACGTGCGGATGCAACATGCCGGATGGCAGCAAACGCAATATCGTTTTTTTGCCATTCACGACCAGCGTGTGTCCGGCATTGTGGCCACCTTGAAAACGCACCACGCCCGCAACTTCGTTGGTCAACCAATCGACGATCTTGCCTTTGCCTTCATCGCCCCATTGCGTACCGATCACCACCACATTTTTTGCCATGATTTTTCCTAAACGCTTTCAGTTAATTTTGCAGGGGGACGACGACATATTGGCCGTCTTTTAAAACAAGTTCTCGATCACAGTCCAGCTCGTGCATGTGAGCATCGTGCCCGCGCAAACGTGCAATGACGATCTCGCCCGTGGCGCGTAATTTAATCATTTCACTTTTAGCAAGCGAGTCAACCACCGCGGGCGCGAGAATCGCACGTCGTGTTTCCGATGTTGAAATCAGCGGCAGCAGCGCTTTCAGGTCAAGGCTAAATCCGGTCGCTGCACGCGCACGGCCAAACGCCTTGCCGACCTCATCATATCGCCCGCCGCGCGCGACTGCGTCAGACGCACCATTGGCGAATGCAGCGAACACCACACCGCTTTCATAATTGAAACCGCCGAGCTCACCCAAGTCAATACTGACCACGATGCCTTGCGCGCTAAATTGTGTGTAAATCGCCTTTAGTTGTGTGAGCGCATCGGTGATGCGTGCATTAGCCGGCAATGCCTGTGCTGCTTTCGCAAATACTTCTTCGCCGCCGTACAAAGTCGGCAAGGCGAGCAGCGCGGTTTTTACCACCCCCGCGTTTTGTGCAAGTTGGCTTAGTGCGGGAATATCTTTCGCCTCCGTTGCAATAAACATGGCTTCTGCCGTTTCAGCACCAACGCCCGCCAGATCAACCAGCGCACGAAAAATCGCCGGATGACCAATATCGAGCTGTGCGGCTTTAACACCAATGGCGTTAAGTGCATCGATCATCAGCTGTTGAATTTCTATATCCGCTTCCAGCCCCGCGTGACCATAAAGCTCGGCACCGGCCTGAAACGGCTGACGGCTTTTACCCAGTCCGGACGGCAGTGTGTGCAACACGCTACCGGCATAACAAAGTCTGGACACACCCTGCCTATTCAGTACATGCGCATCGATGCGGGCAACTTGCGGGGTGGTATCAGCGCGAACGCCCATGGTGCGGCCGGAAAGCTGATCGACCAACTTAAATGTCGCCAAATCCATATCATGGCCACTGCCCGACAATAATGAGTCCACGTACTCCAGCAGCGGCGGTACAACCAATTCATAACCGTGGCTTTTAAAAAGATCCAGTGCAATGCGGCGCGCACGCTCCAGCTTTTGGGCGTCCTGCGGAAGCACGTCTTCGATGTATTCGGGTAAGGCCCAAGTTCTCATAATTTTGTAGCGCGATCGTGGCGTGGTTTTGCAACGGACTGCGCAAGTCCAACAATTGGACCGCACGCAAAAACGGCGCGCCCAGATTGGGACACGCCGTTGTCAAATTATACGCGAACGAGTTGGCAAACGCAGACGATTTCAACCAGGCAGCCAAATCGATTCGGCTTCGGCCCTTAGCAGCCTGCGGTTTGCGCTATTTTCCGCCTTTGCCCGGGTTCTTTAAGTACTTGAAAAAATCCGAACTTGGATCAAGCACCATCACGTCACTGCGATTTCTGAACGTTTTTTGGTAGGCTTCCATGCTGCGATAAAAAGCGAAGAATTCCGGATTCTTGGTAAACGCTTGCGCGTATATTTTTGACGCTTCTGCATCACCCTCACCTTTCAGCTTTTGCGCGTCGCGATAGGCTTTTGCCAATAAAACACCACGCTCGCGTTCAGCCTCCGCGCGGATTTTTTCGGCTTCCCCTGCGCCCGTAGACCGAAGTTCATTCGCAACACGCTTGCGTTCTGAATCCATACGGCGATATACGTCGGCGCTGATTTCTGGCACCAGATCGACCCGCTTGAGCCGAACATCCAGAACTTCCACACCAATACTGCGCGCATCCTTATCGGTTTTCACCCGCAAGTTGCCCATGAATTTGTCACGCTCGCCAGAAATGACTTCAGCAAGTGAACGTTGGCCAAATTCTGCGCGAAGATCGTCATTGACGCTTTGCGATAGTCGTAATTCTGCCCGGGCGATGTCGCCACCCGTGGAAACAAAGAATTGTTGAAAATCGACAATGCGATATTTAACGAACGAATCCACCAACACGTTGTTCTTTTCTTTGGTCTGAATACGCTCGGGATCTTTGGTATCCAGCGTCTGAATGCGGGTGTCATATACGCGAATGTTTTCGATCATGGGCAGTTTGAAATACAGCCCAGGCTCTTTTTGAATCGCCCTGACTTCACCGAGCCTGAACTTGATCGCAGCCTGGCGCTGGTCTACGGTGTATGCCGACATGATCAGCGTAATCAGCACCAGTAGCGCAATGATGCCAATGAAAGGAAGATTTTTTTGCATAGTATTTTCCGAAATCTCTGTGGTGTGCTAAACGCAGTCTAAATTCAATATGAACGGGGTGAGCGAAGCTCGTGCGAGCTAGCGATTTTCTCGGGCACGCGGGTCGCGCGCGCGCGCATCTGGCGTGGTAACCGGCGCAGTAGGCGTGGGCTGCGGTGCGCTTGCCGCTGCGCGCGCAATCGCGCTCTCAGCCGAAGCGCCATCGTAGCCGGTCGGCGGAGCCTGCATTTGCATGAGCTTATCCAGCGGCAGATACAGCAGGTTTTGCCCTGCCTTCTGATCAACCAACACCTTGCTGCTGTTTTGCATGATTTGCTGCATCACATCGAGATAAATCCGTTCACGAGTTACACCGGGAGCTTTTTCGTACTCAGTCAAAATCTGAGAAAATCGTGAGGCATCGCCCTGCGCGTTTGCAACAACAGTTTGTTTGTAGCCTTCGGCTTCTTCCAGCAAACGTGCCGCCGAGCCGCGTGCCTTCGGCAAGATGTCGTTCGCGTAGGCTTCGCCTTCGTTTTTCAATTGCTCGCGAATTTGCTTGGCACGAACCGCATCATCAAAGCTTGCCTGCACCGGTTGTGGCGGCTGTGCATTTTGCATCGTCACGGTCGAAATCTGAATACCAGTTTTGTATCGGTCCAAGAGCGTTTGCATCAACACTTTCGCCCGAGCGCCAATGTCCGCACGGCCTTCATACAGCACAAAATCCATTTTGCTTTTACCAACGATTTCGCGCATCGCGGTTTCAGCAACTTGTTTGACCGCTTCCTTGGGATCTTTATTGTTAAACAAAAAGTCCTCAGGACTTCTGAGCGTGTACTGAACCGCGAATTGAACGTCAACAATATTTTGATCTTCAGTCAACATTTGCGCTTCTTCCGGCACCTTCGCTTTTTGGTTATTGCGATGGCCGATCTCGATTACTTCGACGTTATCGATGTTAACGATTTCGTGGCTTTCAACCGGATACGGCAGCCGCCAATTCAAGCCTGCGCCAGTAGTCTGTTTATACTTGCCAAGGCGCAGCTCAACCCCCTTGCGCCCCGTTTCAACAATATAAAATCCGCTCGCCAACCACACCGCCACCGCCAAGCCAATCGCGAACAGAAAGCCGCCACCCATGACCGCTTTGCTGGGCCCACCGAACTGATTGCCGCCATCGCCGCCGCCTGTCGCGGGGCTTTTTTTACCAAATAATCCGTTCAATTTTTGATTGAACTTTCGAACAATTTCATCGAAATCTGGCGGGCCATTTTCGTTTTTGTTGGGACGCTTTCCCCACTGAGGATCATTCATGGACATCTCAGTTTCGTTGGCAACTGCGCCACGCTGAAATTTATTCCTAAGCTGGTAATTCAACCAGGCCACTGGGTAAACCAGCGCTGCAATGAAATACGATGCGGGATGACGTAATGGTGCGTGTGCTGACATAAATTTAGTGAACCTCGAGATGCGCATTTTCAAGCGCGTGGGCTAATAAAATTTCTTGCTTTTCTTCTGGGTGATTCTCTTCGTGAATCTCTTCATCGTTGTGTTCGTCTGCTGCACCGATTGCAAACGGAGCATGGTGTGAACGTGCTGACCGGGCGGCAGTTGCAAATTCCCTCATCGCGTCGCGGACCAATTCCAGTCCCGCACCAGAGGTGGCACTGATCCGAACCTCACCAATTTTACCATCGACATCCCGGACAATCGCGCCGAGTGGTGAACTCATCTGGCCTTCATCAAGCAAATCAATTTTGTTGTAGACCACAATCTGCGGAATCTCTGCCGCGCCAATTTCGGCCAATACTTTGTTTACCTCCAGCACCTGCTCTTCGCGCATCGGATTGGACGCGTCCACAACATGCAGCAAAACATCCGCTTCCAGCGCCTCGGTTAAGGTCGCGTGGAATGCCGCCACCAAGCCATGCGGCAAATTGCGAATGAATCCGACTGTGTCAGACAGCGCGACATTAACTTTTGGCGGGCCCGCTGCATACGCTGAATCAACTCCGACGCCTACAAATACACGACGCGTCGTGGTGTCCAGGGTTGCAAACAATTGATCCGCGACGTAGGAACTGGCTCCCGTCAAGCGATTAAACAGGGTGGATTTCCCGGCATTGGTATAGCCAACAATAGACACTGAAAACGTGTCGGAACGCGCACGACCTGATCGTTGCGTATGCCGCTGGCGCTCCAGCTTCTTGAGCTTGTCTTTGAGCCGTTTGATCTTGTCACTAACCAAACGACGATCGATTTCCAATTGACTTTCGCCCGGTCCGCCCCGCACACCAATACCGCCGCGCTGGCGCTCGAGGTGGGTCCAGCCGCGCACGAGGCGTGTGAGCAAATGTTGCATTTGGGCTAATTCGACTTGCAGTTTGCCTTCAGCCGACCGCGCCCGCTGACCAAAAATATCCAGGATAAGATCGGTGCGGTCGATCACACGCACGCCGACAATTTTCTCTATGTTACGAATCTGAATGGGCGAGAGCTGATGATTGAACACTACCAGCGACGCATCCGCATCAGCAACCGCCGCGGCGATTTCCTCTACCTTGCCGCTACCGGCAAACGTTGCCGAGTCAGGTTTATAACGTTTGCCAGTGACCGTATCAGCAACCCTCGCACCAGCGCTCGAAATAAGCTCTACCGCCTCGTCCAACTGCGCGTCGAAGAGCGGCTCGCTGAAGTCTATGCCCACCAAAACGGCGGAGCCTTGCGGTTGCGCGGATGGCGCGTAATTTGGTTTCATGAATTGGGTATGGGGAGCAACGCACGACAGCGCCAAGATTTGAAGGCCACAAGTGACTATCTACAATAATCGTCTGCAAAGCATGTGGGGAGTATGCCTTTAATCTGCAAGAGCAGGATCAAAAATAGCTGCACAACAGCCCTCGAACAACCGCGCTGAGCGAGCCTTGGACAATATTTTCCATCGGCGACCAAGTTCGTTTCGCCAAACCGAACGCGCCGGCTTGGCAGCGCCCGTTAACGCAGATTTATGCTTCGTTCGGATTTTCGAACGGCACCGTTACAGCACGCGCCGGAACGACGGTGGAAATCGCGTGTTTGTAAACCATCTGAGTAACTGTGTTTTTGAGCAATACGACATATTGATCAAACGACTCGATTTGGCCTTGCAGCTTGATGCCGTTTACCAAATAAATTGAGACAGGGACATGTTCCTTACGCAAAATATTCAGGAACGGGTCTTGTAATAGTTGCCCTTTTGCACTCATATTTTTATTCTC
>JANMQR010000174.1:0-13862 GCA_031370625.1 Burkholderiales bacterium
CACCGGCCACGCTGATGTCAGCATCCTTGCCTTCATAAACTGTTTTTGCCGATTCAATTGGTGTGCCGCGCTTCCACTGTTTAACGATTCGCGGATAGCCGGATTTGGTCATTGATCCCGCACCAAAATCGGTCTGAACAAATACGGTGTCGCGATCAATCCACGAGGCTCCGCCCTTCGCTTCTTTCATCACAAAACCATCTTTTACGAACGATTTGCTCGGCACATCAAATTCACGAACGACTGTTGCATCGGCACCGCCACGCGATAGATTTAATAGGCAGCGCTCATAGGTTGGATAGAGGCACGTTGAGCCTTTCCACACCCAATTTTCTTTTTCGTCTTTCGCCAGCTGATCGAGGTCTAAAACTGTTTCCCATTTAGGTTGCGGCTTTTTATATTCTTCGACTGACGTGCGACGCCAGAGGCCACGAATACTGGTTTCGTCCTGCCAGAAGTTGTATAAAAATTCACCGCGCTTTTGCACGAAAGGAATGCGCTCTTTCGAATTCACCACTTCTAAAACTTTGTCGCGAATGGGCGCGAATTGCGGCTGCGCCTCGATGATTTTTTGCGACTTTGCGTTTTGCTCTTTCACCCATGCGATGGCCTTATCGCCCATCACATCTTCGAGCCAGAGGTAGGGATCTTCTTGCGCGATTGCATTGGCGGAAATCAGGGACAAAGATGCGGACATGGCGATGGTTCCAAATAAAATGCGACGAAACATTGTGGGTTCTCCGAAAGAAGAGAGCTGCGCTTGTGGTGCACCCCTCGTTATTAAACGCAATCTCAACCAGTAGGTCAGGTTGCGCAGCTACCTGACATCGATATCGGAACATCTAAAAAACGTCAGGTAGCCTCATTTGCCAACCCGAACCTGACCTACGAATTGATCGTTAAACTGTTGGTGCCTTGTCTAGTTCAAACGCTGTATGCAGCGCACGCACCGCCAGCTCCATATATTTTTCATCGACCACCACCGAGGTTTTAATTTCAGACGTAGAAATCATCTGAATGTTCACATTTTCGCGCGCAAGGGTTTCAAACATTTTTGCGGCCACACCCACGTGCGAGCGCATGCCGATACCCACGATGGAGATTTTTGCGATTTTGGGATCACCCAACACACTTCGCGCGCTGATCGCGGGCTTCACCTTGTCATTCAAAATCGCCAACGCTTTCGCATAATCATTACGATGCACCGTGAATGAAAAATCGGTGATTCCTTCGAAAGATGTATTTTGAATAATCACATCGATATCGATATTGGCTTCTGCAATCGGGCCCAAAATCGAGAACGCAATACCAGGCCGATCCGGCACGCCGGCGACGGTGAGTTTCGCTTCATCGCGGTTAAACGCGATCCCGGAAATGATGGCTTGTTCCATTTTTTCGTCTTCCTCATACGTGATCAATGTGCCGCGATCTTCTGAATCAAATTCAGTGAACGAAGACAACACGCGCAGCTTTACTTTATATTTCCCCGCAAATTCCACCGAGCGAATTTGCAACACTTTCGAGCCCTGACTGGCGAGCTCAAACATTTCTTCGAACGTAATTTGTTCGAGCTTTCGCGCCTCAGGCACCACGCGCGGATCGGTTGTGTACACGCCATCCACGTCAGTGAAAATCTGGCATTCATCCGCCTGCAGCGCCGCCGCCATCGCCACACCCGTCGTGTCTGAGCCGCCACGACCCAGCGTGGTGATATTGCCGTGCTCATCAATGCCCTGAAAACCCGCGACCACGACCACATTGCCGTCAGCCAAATCTTTGCGAATATTTTTGTCGTCAATCGACAAAATGCGCGCCTTCGTAAACGCACTATCGGTCAGCACTTTCACCTGCCACCCGGTATAGCTCTTGGCCTTGATACCAAGGTTCTGAATCGCCAGCGCCAGCAGGCCAACCGACACCTGCTCACCGGTCGCCGCGATCACATCCAGCTCACGACCTTCCGGCTCCGCATTCAGCTGTTTCGCTAGGCCAAGCAAACGATTAGTTTCACCCGACATCGCGGACGGAACGATGATGAGTTGATGACCCTGCGAATGATAATGCGCAATGCGCTTGGCTACTTCACGAATCCGCTCTGGCGAACCCATTGATGTGCCGCCGTATTTCTGAACAATTAACGCCATATCGTTTTTAGGTCTTTCCGCAGCGAAAAACCCTGATTTTAACGTTTCCGGCAAGTTATGGCGAATCCGTAGCGAAACGGAAGCGCACGCGCTCAAGGTGCTATAGTCGCGTCCGCTGTGAGTTAGGCGTAATCTATCGTACAATTCAGCGCGAATATCGCAAATACGACAAAAAAATGACCCCCACAACAACCAACCCCATCTCAGTCACCCGCCGCCTCGAATTCGATGCGGGTCATCGGCTACCGAATCACAAAAGCCAATGCCGCAATCTGCACGGCCATCGGTATGCGATTGAAATTACGCTCACTGCGAACCTCATCCACGACGAAGGCGCGACCGACGATGGCATGGTGATGGATTTTGGTGACATCAAATCGATCGCGAATGAAAAGCTCGTCAACGTTTGGGATCACGCGTTTTTGGTGTGGCGCGGCGATACCGTAATGGTGAATTTTCTAGCCGCGATTTCGGGGCATAAAACGGTGATTCTTGACGAAGTACCGACTGCTGAAAATTTGGTCAAGGCCGCGTTCGAGATTTTGGAACACGCGTATCGGGATCGCTTCGGCCACGAGCTCACGCTCACCCAAGTGCGCTTGTATGAGACGCCGAATTGTTGGGCTGATGCGGTGGCAGCGTGAATGTAGCAGCCCAGTGTAGCAGCCCGGCAAAGTCTGAAACACCAGCTTTAACGAGCCTTCCCAGCACAAAATTCCCCAAACACCTTACCCCTGCTAGAGTTTAGCTTCTCACGCCTGCTTAAACAAATAAAAAAACTGTCTCGAAACAGCCAGTTTTTCATGTCGATTTTTCAGTACTAGCGTCAGCTTTTCAGGCCCTTCTCGAACAGCGCGATCTATGGCGCTGGCATTCACGATCGTGCCGCGATGGATCTGCCAAAACAAATCTTGATCCAACCCTTCAATTAATTCTTTCAGCGGAATACGCACCAGCGCTTCTGCATCGCGCGTCACGACGCGTGTGTACTTGGTGTCAGATTGAAAGAAAATGATGTCGTCAATATCTATTAATCGCGTTTGGTTGCCGAGCGACGCGCGAATCCATTTGAGTTTGGGTACGGCCGATTTTGCATCACGATTGAGTAGTGACTCGAGCAAGCCCGTTAAATCGGCTGGCGCGTGGCTGATTCTTTTTTTAAGTCGCTCGACAGTGGCCTGCAATCGCTGATCGTCCACCGGTTTGAGCAAATAATCGACTGCACCGTTTTCAAATGCTTTCACCGCGAATTCGTCATAGGCGGTTACGAACACGGTGTGGATTGCATCGCCTGACTCGGCCGCCACTTCCAGCCCGGTTTTACCCGGCATGCGAATATCGAGAAACGCAATCTGCGGGCGATGCTTTGCGATCAGTGACAGCGCCTGATTCCCATTCTCGGCGATACCAACAATGGCAAGTTCAGGCCAGACGCGATTGAGCGCGTCGCGCAAACGGTCGCGCATCAGTTTTTCGTCTTCAGCGATGATCGCGGTAGGCATTTATGCAGCCTCTCTGTTTGAAAATGTCATCGGAAACGAAAGTGTGGCAATAAACCCGGTTGGCGAATTCTCAGTTAATTCCAATGACGCTCGCTCACCATAAATCGCGTGCAGCCGCTCACGAATATTGGTCAGCCCGACGCCACTGTTCAAAACCAGTGCGCCGCTGCCCCGGCCTGTGTCCTTGACTTGGATGATCAATTGACGCTGAGATCTGCGCGCGGCAAGATCAATGCGCCCACCATCGGGCAATGTTTCGAGACCGTGCTTGATGGCATTTTCCACCAGCGAAATCAGCATCGCGGGGGGTACATTTTGATTCGCCAAATCGGGGGGTAATTCGAGTTTAAAATCGAGACGTTGTCCCATCCGCGTTTTCATGATTTCAAGATACGATTTGGCCATCGTGAATTCGCGTTCCAGCGTGGTGAACTCCTCACGCAATCCGCTCAAGCCGCCGCGCAAAAACGCAATGAGTTGTGCGGTGAGCTTGGCCGCATCCGGCGAATTTGTTTCCGCCAGATGCTGCACACTGGCCAATGTATTGAACAAAAAATGCGGCTCGACTTGCGCCTGCATAAGCCTTAATTTCGCGTCGGTAAGTTGCCGCGCAAGGCGTTCGTCGGCGGCCAATTTTCGTAACTGCTCGTTTCGTCTAGCCAACAAATTTCGTCTGAGTTGCAATACGGCAACGGTCATCGCCGCATAAACTACCCCCGCAACCAAACCGCCAATCAACACGCGTGATGCCAGTCGCAACAAATCGTCCTGCTCAAGACCTTGCACACCAACGTTGGCCAGCTTGCCGATAAAGCCACCAAAAACCGCGCCCACCACGGAGAGTCCGATTGCGATCAGCGCAAGCTTTAGCCACCCATTGGATTTACAATCAACGCGCGTTGGCTGCAGCCAAACGCTGAGCAGGCCGAAGCCAACCGCACCAACCACAATGAGCGGCACCACGATTGCAACTGACCATCTCGCCTCGCCAATAAAGTAACGCATGGCCACCACCCCCGCCAGCCAGAAAAAGGCAAGTACGGCGAACATAAGCCACTGGTTCTGCCTGAAACTCTTGGTCAATTGGGCAATTTCCTCGCGCTGTTCTGGCGTAAATTTCGCCATTCGTCGCTCTTGCCATGATTCAAAACCCACGCCCATGTTTTTCGATCCCATTCGACTCATGTATTAATATGCCCTAGCTCCCAGAATATCGCGCCCCATCGGCAGCGACAATGCATATGCGATGAATGACGATTAGGTGCGACGAATCCTGACGGCAGTTTTGGTTAAACTAGGGAGTCGATATTTTTACAATAATTGATCCATCAACATTTGAGGAAAAATCATGGCCGATATTTCGCTGACACGGAAGCATCAATTAGGACTCAAAGGCGCCAAAACGGCAGCGGACAAAATGTCGGCCAGACTGAACGAAAAATTTGATCTGATCAGCTCGTGGACCGGCGACACGCTGCATTTTCAGCGTTCCGGGGTCAACGGAAAAATGTTGGTCAGCGAAACCCACATGGAGCTGGAAGTCTCGCTTGGCTTTTTGCTTAAGGCAATGAAAGGCCCGATTGAAAAAGCGGTGGTTGAAAATCTGGATGGCGCGCTCGCCAGCGCCAAACCTGCGCCGACGACATCGGCAAAAGCACCTGCAAAGCCCGCCGCAAAAACCGCTGCAAAAAAACCCACCACCAAGAAAGCGTAGTGCAATATTCGCGAATCGGCTAGCGCACGATTTCGAACGGTGCCGGGTGCGCTGAAAAAATGCGTTTGATCAGCTCGGTTTCACGCGTCGCGATTGTTTCCAGAAAATAGTCTGCACCATTCATGTGTTTGAATGCCGTAAAACCTGCCTCCAAAAACTGCTGCATATTCGACAGCCCAGCGAGTCGCGCGGGCGTGCGCAGCATGCGCAAAGTCGTGTAGATCAGCGGCTTCTTTACCACCACGTCCAGCTCGGCACCCACCGCGCGCATCAAATCTACCTGGCGCAAGCGCTCTTTCATGGTGCCCGCATCGCGAAACGCTTTCGCGTAATTTTCCTCATTAATCTCAACATCGCCGATTTCTTGCGCCAGTAGTTGGTCAAACTCTTCCGAGATCACATCAAGCTCCAGCGCCTTGCTTACCGCATCGTAGGCGAATTGTGGCAACACCCGTTTGATGGTGGGATACATGCGGATCAAATCGCGATCACGCAGCGCCGAATCCTTGATGCCGTAAAGCTCGTCCATGAAAAACGCGGTGGCAGGCCCGTAGCGCGCATCTGCGGCAAGATCAGGGTAGGTGCGCTTTAGTCTGGCCTGCTGCCACGTTTTAACGGCTTTTAGGCGTTTGGCAAACACGGCGTCATTTCTTTCTTGCGAGCCGGGCCCACGCAATTTTTCCAGTTTTTCGAGATTTTCGATCATGCTCACATTCTAATTGCTGCGTCGCCACAATTTAGAGGATTCAATCTAATTCAGGCGCGTCTTGAGTCGGCTGCACTGGTATTCTAGTCTCCTACTTTCATGACACATAAACGATCAATTATGGATCTCAGCCAGCCGAGTACTGTTACGCCGCCGATCACGTCAGCGGATTTAAAAACGCGATTTCTGCACGCACGCGCGGGCTATGCACTAAATCGCAATCCGAGCGCATCCACGCGGCGCGCGACGCTGGAAACGCTGGAAAAATTATTGGTCAATAACAGCGCCGCCATTCAGGCCGCCATCAGCGCTGATTTCGGTAATCGCTCAACGCATGAAACGCAGTTACTTGAACTGTTCCCGTCACTGTCCGCGATTCGTCACGCGCGCGCGCAGGTGAAATCGTGGATGTCGCCGACGCGCCGTTTTGCCTCATTCTGGTTCATGCCCGCGCGCACCGAGTTGCGCGCGCAACCGCTGGGCGTGATTGGCATTATCGTGCCGTGGAATTACCCGCTGATATTGGCGATTGGCCCCCTGGTGGCCGCCCTTTCAGCGGGCAATCGCGCGTTGATCAAGATGAGCGAATTCACCCCGCGCTTCGGTGAGCTTTTTGCGAGACTAATCGCTGAAAATTTTGCAGCAGATCACATCTCCGTTATCAATGGCGGTGCCGAAATAGCACGCGAGTTTTCCGCGTTGCCGTTTGATCATTTGCTGTTCACCGGCTCCACGGCGGTGGGCCACCACGTGATGCGCGCAGCAGCAGAAAACCTGACGCCCGTGACGCTTGAACTCGGCGGTAAATCGCCCGCCATCATTGGCCCCGAAGCGGAGCTGTTGGAAGCCGCACAAAAAATCATTTTCGGCAAATGTTTAAACGCTGGCCAAACTTGTATCGCGCCAGACTATGTGTTGCTGCCGCGCGGTCAGGAAGCCGCATTTATTGAAGCGGCGAAAACCGCCGTGGCAGCGCTTTATCCCACGCTTGCTTTAAACGCTGACTACACCAGCATCATCAACGAGCGCCATGTTGATCGATTGCAGAATTATTTGGTGGATGCCGCGTCCAAGGGTGCGTCGATCACACCAATCTCGCCCGCCAATGAACAACTTGATGTTGATAACCAAACAATCAAAAAAATTGCGCCCACCATTGTGTACGGCGTAAAAGAATCCATGACGCTCATGCAAGAAGAAATTTTTGGTCCCATTCTGCCGCTGGTGCCTTACGATTCTTTTGATGCGGCGATTCAATATGTGAACGAGCATCCACGTCCGTTGGCGCTCTATTACTTTGGCCGTGACCAGCACAATATCGAACGTGTGTTATCGGAAACGGTTGCGGGCGGCGTAACCATCAACGAAACGCTGCTCCATATCTCGCAGGATGAATTGCCGTTCGGCGGCGTCGGGCCGTCCGGCATGGGCGCGTATCACGGCAAGTTTGGCTTTGCTACCTTTTCAAAATTAAAGCCAATATTTCGCCAGCCAAAACTGAATGGGCTTAATTTGCTCAAACCACCTTATGGCAAGCGGGTGGAGAAAATGTTGAAGCTGCTGTTGAAATGACGTTCCGTTCCCGAACCAGCCGCCGCCAGTTTTTGAAAGCGGGCATTGCCGGTGCGCTAGCACTTGCGGTGACACGCTCGCTTGATCGCAACGCATTTGCACTCGCGTCTCCGAATTCGCTTCGCGGCTCGCTTGACCTTAGAAAATTGGCCAACAAAGATGCCGAAGTGATTGCCGCCTTAGCACCGGTAATTCTTGCGGGCAGCTTGCCGGATGATATTGTCTCGCGCCAGATCGCGATTAATGAAGTGGTGGAAGCATTTGATCGCACCGTAGCGGGCTTGTCCCCTGCGGTGCAGCGTGAGGTGGAAGAATTATTGAGTTTGCTCACTATGCCGATTACGCGTCGATTTGTGGTCGGCATTTCTGCCACGTGGCCGAATGCGACTGAGGACGAAATTAAACAATTCCTCGAGCGCTGGCGCAATCACCGCTTCGTGCTATTGCAACAAGGCTATCAGGCACTGGTTCGCGTGATGATTGCGTGTTGGTATGGCAATCCGCTGTCGTGGGGCAAGATTAGTTACGGCGGCCCACCGTTCGCGAAAGAATTGGGGTTGCAATGACTAAGAGTGTCATTCCTGATTTCATCAAGATTGCGCGTGAAGATAAATCGCGCGGCTGGAAAGTGCTCGACGGTTCACGTCTGACGGCAGACATCGATATCGAATGTGATGTCGTGATTGTGGGCTCTGGCGCAGGTGGTGGTACCGCGGCAGAAATTTTGACTGCCGCCGGATTGAATGTGGTGATGATTGAAGAAGGTCCATTTAAATCATCAACTGATTTCCGCATGCGCGAGCGCGATGCCTACCCGCAGCTTTATCAGGAATCCGCAGGCCGTCAAACCAAAGATAAAGGCATCGTGATATTGCAGGGCCGCGCGGTCGGCGGCTCAACTACGGTGAACTGGACATCGAGCTTTCGCACGCCACCGACCACACTCGCGCACTGGCAGCGCGTGTGGGGTTTGAAGGATTACAGCGTTGCCGACATGTTGCCGTGGTTTCAAAAAATGGAAGAGCGCTTATCGATTTCGCCGTGGGCAGTCGCGCCGAATGAGAACAACGATATTTTAAAACGGGGCTGCGACAAACTCAGTATCCCGGCTGCCGCAATTAATCGCAATGTAAAAGGTTGTTGGAACCTGGGCTACTGCGGCATGGGTTGCCCCACGAACGCCAAACAATCGATGCTGGTCACGACCATTCCTACCTCGCTCGATCATGGCCTTTCACTGATTCACTCAACACGTGTGGAGCGACTCGCGAATCGTTATGGACGCATCACGAGCTTGGTCGCCATTGGCATGGATCGCGAAGGTGTTGCGATTGGTAAATACAAAATTCGCGTAACCGCAAAGCATTACATCCTCGCTGGCGGTGCGATTAACAATCCCGCGTTGATGCTGCGATCAAAATTGCCTGATCCTCACGGCACGCTCGGCAAGCGCACGTTTTTGCATCCATCGCCGGTCAGCGCGGCGATTATGGACGGCAAAGTAGAGGGCTATTCCGGCGCGCCGCAAACGATTTATTCCGATCACTTTCTTGATACCCAGCCGGTCGATGATGTGATCGGCTACAAACTCGAAGCGCCGCCGATTCATCCGATTCTGGCCGGCATTACGCTGCAAGGTTTTGGTGATGATCACGCAATGTGGATGAAGCGTTTGCCGAATATGCATGTCGCGATTGCGCTGATGCGCGATGGCTTTCACGACGGCAGCATTGGCGGTAACGTGAATATCCGCGCTGATGGCAGCCCGGTGCTCGATTACAAAATCACTGACTATGTGTGGCATGGCGTGCGACGATCTTTACTGGTGATGGCCGAAATTCAATTTGCCGCCGGTGCAAAAATTGTCATGCCGCTGCATGAAGATTCAAAGCCAATGCGCTCGTGGAGCGAGGCAAAGAAGTTTATTGAAGCACTGCCAATGGAAACCTTGCGCACCCGTATCGCCAGCGCACACGTAATGGGCGGCTGCGCGATGGGTGCAGATGTGCGAATGAGTGTCACGCGTGGCGATGGCCGTCATCATCAGCTGGAAAATTTGTGGGTGTTCGATGGCTCGGCATTTCCCACCAGCATCGGCGCGAATCCGCAGCTATCGATTTACGGCATGGTCGCGCGTAATGCGACGCGATTGGTGGAATTGATGAAGCCGGACATTAAGACCAAGTTTGCTTGAATACAGTAGCGGATCATTAACTCTAATATCTGTGCGCTTTTTGGGGCATTTTAGGCCCGAAATGCCCGCCAACGCTGGCCTTCGCCACCACCGCTGCACGCCATTAGCAGCACATCGCCGGGACGCGCCCATACGACCGCGTCGCTAGCAAACCCGATTCCGGCCTTCTTTTTTCGCACGGTAAAGCGCCGAGTCGGCTTCCGCAATGAGTGTGGCGACCTGCGCTTTTTCAGACGGCACACAAGCGGCCACGCCCAAACTGATCGTGACCACTGGCCCCACGGGAGAGGCAGGATGTGGAATCGCCTGCGCTTCGCATGCCTGCCGAAGTTTGTCGGCGTAAGCGATGGCGGCGGCATGATCCAAACCGGGAATCAGGATGAAAAATTCTTCGCCGCCATAGCGCGCCGCGAAGTCTCCCGCGCGCCCCGCTGCCTGACGGATGACCTCCGCTACCGCCACAAGACACTTGTCGCCTTCTGGGTGTCCCAGCGTGTCGTTGTAAGCCTTGAATGCATCAATGTCAGCGATCACAATGGCAATCGACGTTTGCATACGACACGCGCGCCGCCATTCAGTGTCCAGCGTTTCGTCGAGCCGGCGACGATTGGCGAGGCCAGTCAACGCATCGACAAATGAAAGCTGTGAGAGATGTTCGTTGGCAAGACGCAGGGCTTCGGTCTTTTCAGCCACGATTCGCTCCATCTCGTCATGCCGCTGGTGAAGTCGATGGGTGCGCAGGCGAAACAGCGCGGCTGCTGCTGCGAGCGAAGCGAAAACCGCAAGCGCTGCGAACCACGGCGTCTGGTAATAGTGCGGCTTTACAGTGATCGAAAGCGGGCCGCTCGCTTCTTGCCAGCGCTTCCCGTCAATGGTGGCCGCGACGCGAAATTGATACGCGCCGTGTGGCAGTGCGGGAAACGACGCCTCGCGACTTTTTCCTGCTTCAACCCATTTTTGCGTGATGCCATCAAGCTGGTATCGGAATCGCACACGGTCGGCGTTGAGCAATGTGCCCGCGGTGTAGCGAATCGACAGCGGCACCGAGCCGGGTGGCAGAATGATTTCAGCCTCAGGTGGCCCGCTCACGCCATTCACCGACACGTCTTCCACCATGACGGGTGGCGGATCATCCGAACCGGGCAGCTGTTGTGGGTCGACAATAACAAGGCCTTTGAGCGAGGGCAGCCACAAATGACCTTTCCCATCAATGGCACCAGCAGGCTGTAACCCGCCGGCAAAAGTACTACTACGCAGCGAGTGTCCAGGGCCAAATCCAGCCGATGTTACCCTCGCAATTTTCCCATCGGCAAAGGCATCAAGCTCCGCACGCGGCACGCGGAAAAAGCCACGATTGCATGTCATCCAGAGGTAGCCCGTCTTGTCCTCAATGATCACTTGCGCAATACCGTCCCACAATCCGTCAGCAGTGCGAATGCCAGCGATGCGGCCATTCTTGAGGCGATTCATGCCTTCGCCGTTCGAGCCGATCCAGAGCGTGCCGGCGGCATCTTCATACAACGCGAGAATCCAGTTCGAGACCAGGCCCTCTTTTCGCGTCAGCGTTTCAAACACGCCGTTGCGATAGCGCACCAGCCCCTGCCCGGCCGTGCCGATCCACAACACGCCGCTACGATCTTCAAAAATCGTGGTGATGACTTCGAGCGGTGCACCGGCGTCGCGCACGGGCACAAAGTCGTGTCCATTAAAGCGCGCCAGACCCGCGTGAGTGCCTGCCCACACGATGCCAGCGCGATCCTGAAAAACTACGCGCACATCGACATTGGGAATGCCTCGCGCGATGCCAAATTTTTCCAGCTTACCCAACTTTAATCGCGCGACGCCCTCGGTGTACGTGCCGATCCAGATTGAGCCATCGCGATCCTCCAGCAAGCTGGACGCCTCATCAGTGGCGAGCCCCTCTTTTTTGGTGACTGGCGTGATGCGGCCCTCGCCGATACGATTAACGCCACCGCCAGCCATCGCCACCCAGGTCGCGCCGTCCCGCGTGTGAATGACGGATCGCACGTTGTCACTCGACAAGCCTTCCGGCTTGCCGAACACACCGAACGGTCGACTGCTCACGCGATTCAATCCGCCGTTCCACGTGCCCACCCACGCGCTGCCTTCGCGGTCGACATGGACGGCCCAGATCTGGTCACCAGTCAGCCCCCCCGAGGACGAGATGGTGGAAAACTTGCCGTCGCTCATTCGACTCACGCCAGCACCCCAGGTGCCGATCCAAAGTGATCCCGCTTTATCGCGGGCGAGGTAGGTGAGCTGGTCGGTGGGCAAGCCATCGACCACGCCATAACTTTTAGTTTGGCCGAGCGCAACATGAACCAAGCCCGCCCCCGCCGTCGCCGCCCAAACGCCACCCGCCGGATCGGCGAGCACGTGCCGTACCTCAAGATGCGGGAACCCATTGGTCGGATTCATAACGCTGAATTTTTCCGACGCGAACGAGATCAAACCGCCACCGGTTGTGCCGATCCACAACGTTCCATCTTTATCAAAATCGAGGGTGCGAAGACGATTGGTGGGCAACCCGTCTGCCTCTTTGTAGATCTTGGTCACGCCTTTATCTTTTTCCCATCGCAAGAGCCCGTTTTCACTCGCCGCCCACACCACCCCATCGCGCCCCTGCGCAAATGCCCAGACTCGTTTGCCCTGCAGCAATTCATTGTCGAACGCGGGCTCAAAACGTCCATTGCGATAGCGCGCGGCACCCCGGCGATGGCCAATCCATAGATTGCCTTCCACGTCTTCCATGAACCCGAAAATAGGCCCTGACACGAGTTCTGGCACCGCTGACGATTCAAACGTGGTGAAGCGAATGCCATCGAAGCGCGCAAGTCCACCTGCGGTTCCTACCCACAAATAACCGGTGCGGCTCTGATACATTGCCTGAACCGTGTTCAGCGGCAGACCCTGCTCGGTCTGCCAAACATCGATTTTGTATTGGGTGGCTGAGGTCGTTAGCGGGTTAATCGCTCTTGCGTCAACCGGCTTTGTAAGGGGTGGATTCACGATCTGCGCATGCACCGGCGGCATCAACGAGAATGCCAGCCACATCGCCAATGCGAGCACGCAGCGGAGGCAGTTCATGGCTGCACATATCGCGTGGCGCGGATCAAATTGAAACCCGCGAAAGTATCCGAAGTTGCACAGGAGAATATTGCGGTCATCGTGCGTAAAGTCGCGATTGCCTGATTAATGAAAAATAGATACTACCTTACGGCTTGCTCATGATGCCAGTGGGCGTGACTTCGCGTACCACCCGCACATCACCGCCCAGATTAACACCGCGCCTTCGATCAGCCGCTGACTGAGGCCGACGTACGGAGATTTTGGTGATAGCGTCATCATCCCGAAAAGCGCGAGCGCCGCCGCGACGTATGCGGCCCAAGAAAGGTAGCGACCGCCAGGCCAGTTGCGCGCGCTGAAGCCCAGCGCCAGCAATGCGAGCGGTGCTAAAACATAGCCGATCAAGCCGAACAAATTATGAATCGCTTGCGAAGAACTTGGCTGCACAGGCCGGCAGCCGAAATCACATGGGAAAAATGCCGCGACGATATAGCCCAGCGCGTAGAGCGCAATCCCGACCAACCCGATAGTGGTCAAGGCGGAACGCGGTAATAACTTAAAGGCGCCGATTACAAACAAAATCATGAACACACTCGCAGGCAAAAAGCCCGCGAAACGAATCAACATTTCATGCGGCGCACCGCGTGCGCCAAGCTCACTGATGAACTGCGCGGTGTGACTGTAACCGGGAAAACTGAGCGCACCGAGCACCGTGAGCAACACCACAAACACAAGGGCAAGCAAGGCAAATACAAACGCGAATCGAGCAATCAAATTCTTCTCCTGTCAATAAACCAAACTCCAATACCAGCAACCCTCACAAGGCATTTTCCCGGATTCAAGTACGAGTCCCGACAAGTCAGGGTAGACGACTGAAGGGGTGATGAGCTGAACCGCGGTACCCTTTTGTTTCTGAGACGAAAGGACACAGCTATGAGTGGTT
>JANMQR010000374.1:0-2026 GCA_031370625.1 Burkholderiales bacterium
TGCGCTTTGGCAGTCGCGTAGAGCTGGCGTGCGGCGTCTGCGGAGGCCGTCGTGTGGTCGACTAGCACCGCGCCTGCTTTCATGCCTTTAAGCGCCTCCGTGGCGACTTCCATCAAATCTTTGTCGTTACCCACACACATCATGACGAAATCAGCACCGGCGGCGGCCTCGGCCGGCGTGGGCTTGTATGCGCCACCAAATTTCTCTGCCCAAGATTTGGCTTTCGCTTCGGTTCGGTTGTAGACCGTGACCTCGTAACCCTTGGCCTTGAGATGACCCGCCATTGGAAAACCCATTACGCCGAGACCTAAAAATGCGACTTTCATGATTACTCCATCTGATTAAAATGTTAAACCCTAGCGTTGACTGGGGTTTTGGGGCATTTTCGCGCTGAACTGCCCGCCAGTATTAATGTTCGTAGGTTAGGTTGCCGAAGGCTACCTGACTTGCCCTCAGCGTGGATACCGATGTCACGTAGCAGCGCAACGTGACCTACGGATCAACATTTTTCGTTACCGATTGACCCAATTCGGTGGTTCTTTACCGGTGAGTGCCGCTTTCAAATTTTTCGCCGCCAACATCGCCATCGCGATCCGCGTACTGCGCGTGGCACTGCCAATATGCGGCGTGAGTGCCACATTATTCAAACTCAGAAATTCGCGATTGTAAGCGGGCTCGTTTTCAAAAACATCCAATCCGGCACCGGCAATTTTGTTTGCCTTCAACGCATCAATCAAGGCCGCATCGTCAACCACACCGCCGCGCGCCGTGTTAATCAAAATCGCGGTCGGTTTCATCAGCGCGATTTGTTTCGCACCAATAAGATGATGTGTGGCGGGCGAATACGGCACCATCACGACCACGAAATCGCTCTCGCGCAATACCGATTCTTGTGTTGCATAGCTCGCGTTCAGCGCGGCTTCAGTTGCTGCATCAAGCCGGGTGCGATTGTAATAACGCACCACCATCTCGAAGCCCAGCGCACGTTTGGCAATTGTCTGGCCGATGCGCCCCATGCCGATAATGCCGAGCGTCGCCCGATAAATATCCGCACCCAACATTTGCTGCAACGCAAAACCTTTTTTCCAATCACCGCGCCGCAACCATGCTTCTGATTCTGCTACCCGGCGCGCCGCGGCCATCAGCAACGCAAAGGTGAGATCAGCGGTGGCGTTATCAAGCACGCCGGGGGTGTTGGTAATTTTTATGTTGCGCTTTTTTGCTTCAACGGCATCGATGTTGTTGTAGCCGACCGCAATATTACTTACCACTTTTAAATGCGGGCAGGCGTCGAAAAACGCGGCATCGATTTTGTCGGCAATCGTACACATCACGCCTGCGCAGCCCTGCGCAGCCGCACGCAACGCATCGGGCGACAGAATGTCATCGCCCTCGTTGTAGTCAATATCAAAATCGGGGGACAAGAACTCAATAACTTCGGGAAACACCTGGCGCGCGATGAGGATTTTTTTTTTCATGATTTTATTATTCCAATAATTGACAAGCCCCATTCGCATCGCTGCAAATGGGGCTCCAGTTCACACGGCTACCCTGCCATTAATTGTTGTACAGCAGCTCTGGTAACCATAAACCAATCTGCGGAAAGATATACAACACGAAGATCGCGATGATTTGTATCCCCATGAACGGAATCATGCCGGCAAAAATCTGGTTCAGCGTCACGTGCGGCGGCGAAACCCCCTTCAAGTAGAAAGCCGCCATCGCCACCGGTGGCGACAGGAAAGCCGTTTGCAAATTAAGCGCGACCAGCAAACCAAAAAATAGCGGATCGATACCAAACTTCGGCAGCAGCGGAATAAAGATCGGCATGAAAATAACGATGATCTCAGTCCACTCCAACGGCCAGCCCAGCACGAAAATAATGAACTGTGCGAGCAGCATGAACTGCACCGGCGTAAGTCCCAACGATAATACCCAGGTCTCAACAATGCTCTGCCCGCCCAGCAGCGCAAACGCGGCAGAGAAAATCGATGAACCGACAAACAGCCAGCACACCATCGCTGAG
>JANMQR010000188.1:0-4815 GCA_031370625.1 Burkholderiales bacterium
TTTTGCGCCTGAGCAACCACAAAAAATCGCGCGCAAATAACGGATGATGATGCCCAGATTTTTAGCGATGTTATGCGTCATGCTCGCAGCCGCGAGCGTGGCCTACGCGCACCCAGCACACGAAACCTTGCCGCAGCTAGACTTTCAGCCGCCCGCGCCGGGCAGCTATCAACTTCATCGCATCATGCCCGCACCCGACGGGCAGGTGCTGAATGTGGATGGCAGAGCGCAGCCCTTGTCGCGCTTTACCGGCGACAAAATTACCCTGCTTGGATTCATCTATACCTCGTGCGCGGACCCGGAAGGCTGCCCGCGCGCGTATCGGGTTTTTGACGATCTGAAAAAACAAATACTCGCGGTTCCTGCGTTGAATGACAAGGTGCGTTTTGTGACCTTGAGCTTTGATCCCGAACGCGACACGCCGAAAGTGATGGCGCAATACGGCAGCGGTCGGCTGCAGAACTCCAAGGGATTGGAATGGTATTTTCTGACCACGCGCTCGACCGCCGAGGTGCTGCCATTGATCGATGGTTTCGGTCAAGATGTGCGCTACAGCTTCAGTAAAGCAAATGGCAAACTCAACCGAGAGCTTTCACACGTGCTCAAGGTTTTCCTGATTGATCGTGATCGCAACATTCGCGAAATTTATACATCAACTTTCCTGCATCCGCAGACCGTCATGGCAGATGTGAAAACGTTGCTGATGGAGCTTGGCGAAAAATCGAATTAAGTCATCGTTGCGAACACCTTATAAATAACGAACCAGGATTTGCAAGATGGATCGCAACTCACGAAAAATTAATGGGCAAGTAAAGCTGGCAACGCTCTTCCTCCCATGCCTCCTCGTCGCATGTGGAGGTGGCGGTGGCGGCGATAGTGGCAGCAGTGTAACAACGCCACCACCACCACCACCGCCAACTGCATCAAGCGATGGCGCAATTCGCGTTTCAGGTCCATCACCATTCGCGGCCAATTGCGCGGAAGCCAGCACCGGCGTTTTTGCCAATGCAGAGGTGGAGCCTTTTATCGCATCCAATCCTGTCAGCCCGAATAATCTAATCGCGGTGTGGCAGCAAGATCGATGGTCGGACGGTTCTTCGCAAGGACTGGCGACCGGCTATTCATTTGACGGTGGTTTGACATGGACAAACACCGCCGTACCATTTTCGATTTGCGCAGGCGGCAATGCGGGCAACGGTGGCGACTACACACGCGCCACCGATCCGTGGGTCACATTCTCGCCGAACGGCACGGCGTACCAAATGGCGCTGACGACTTCCGGCAGAAGTTTTGCAGCGGGCGGTAAAAACGCGATGCTGGTGTCACGCTCGAGCGATGGCGGTCGCACGTGGGGCAGCATCACCACACTCATTCTCGACGGGGCCGATGCGTTCAACGACAAAAACGCGATCACCGCCGACACCCGCAATAATAATTTTGCGTATGCGGTCTGGGATCGGCTCGGTGCGCAAGGTGGCGGCGCTGCTTATTTCGCGCGCACCAGCAATGGCGGGCAAAGCTGGGAAGCTGCGCGAAATATTTATGATCCCGGACTTAGCAGTCAAACCATCGGCAATATCGTCGCCTCGTTACCGTCCGGCGCAATCATTAATTTCTTTACCCAGATCGATACGGCGGCGGGCACCTCATCATCATCACTCAACATCATTCGCTCAACCGACAATGGCAGCACGTGGGGCAGCCGCATTCGCATCGCTGATATTTTTGCCGTTGGCACGCGCGATCCTGAAACCGGTAGCCGCGTGCGCGATGGTTCGGGCATTGGCTCCATCGCTACCGCACCCAACGGCGACATCCATGTGGTTTGGCAGGACTCGCGATTTAGTAGCGGCGCGCGCGACCAAATTGCGCTGTCCTCATCACGCGATGGCGGGCTCACGTGGTCGGCACCGGTTCGCGTGAATACGAACACCACCGTATCCGCGTTTGTACCGAGCGTGGCCGTGCGTGCCGATGGCACCATTGGCGTGACCTATTACGACTTCCGTGCGAACACCGCAGATGCCGCCACCCTGCTCACCGATTACTGGCTCGCACGCTCGCGCGATGGCATCAACTGGACTGAATCGCGCGTATCAAACGCGTTTGATTTAGCCATCGCACCCGTCTCCGCCGGGCGCGGTTTTTTTCTCGGCGACTATCAAGGGCTGACCAGTTCGGGAAATGTTTTCATTCCGCTGTTTGTACGCGGCAACGACGGCAACATCAACAACCGCACCGATGTATTTGCATCGCGAATCGATGCAACTTCATCGTCCAATGCGACGATCAAATCGTTTGCCAGCACTGGCCTCAGTTTCACACCCGATGCGGCTACGCGACAACGCATCAGCGAAAATATCGCCGCGAAAATGGCAGAGCGTCGGCCTGGCTGGCGGGAGCGGATGTTGAAAAATAGTTCGCTTGAAATCGATGTGCCACGCTGATTGTTGGTAGGTGCAATCATCGCGGCGTTCAATCATTTTGACAACGTGAATTCTTGCGCCAGCTCCGCCAAATGCTCGGCCTGCATTTGCAAGTGAGTACCGAATTGCGCTCATTCATTCCACAAACACCAGTATTGGCGCGGCTTATCAGCCTGTTCTGGCCGAAAAACCTCACCAGTGTTGGGGTTTTGCATTCATCAAATCAGTCGCCAGAGCAAATTCGCATTTCGCAAGCTAGAATAAAGAGCAAACGAATTCCTACAGCCCACCAGATTCACCAATAACGCGGGCGTCACTGGCGCGTTAATTTTTCTTCGAAAATCCCAGCGCCGAAACGTCTCCCGCCTGAATCGCGGCAGCGATGCGTTGCGCCTCGCTGGAGACGGCCTGCCGATCTTTTGGATTCGACAGGGCGTTTAACATGCGGTCGGTCGCGCTGCCTTCACACTGCCCTCCGTTGGCGCAAAGCCTGAGCGCGGTCAATGATGTCGGCCCGCATTCGAGCCCAAGTTGACATGCCGCAACCGCGTACGAAAGTGCGATTACATCTGCACGCTCACCGCTGCGCATATCGCCGGCATCACGTTTCAATACCAGCGAGAGATGAACATACTCTTGTAACGAAGCAACCGCATAAGCGTTTTTCGATTCAATGACCCGACGCGCCAGCAGCAGCGCTTGCTCCGTTTCACCGTCACGCAACAGCTTGCTGGCAGCTTCGCCTGGTGCTAGTGATGCCCCCCGATTCCAGCCGTCTTGCTGCACTTGGGTGGTGAGCAGAGTGGTGTCGCGATTCATTTTGAAAAACCCTGCGCAACGTTGGTACAGGCTGCGATAGGCATCGCGCCGGGCATTGGCAGCGGTGTTTGCATCGCTTGGCGGGATTGTGTTCAGGATTCGCTCCAGATTCGCGGGCTCACCCTCGGCGCTGATAAAGGTCGGAAAACACGCCGTCCACGCGCGGTAGGCAACATTCTTTGCGACCGGATTCTGGCTGGCTTTCAAACTATCGAACACATCGCGAAGATCAGCGCTGGTTTCGAGCAGATTGCCCCATGTGTCACTGCCCATGTCGCTACTGCTCAATGCGCTCGTTGGATCAGGCCGTGATTCGGAGCCGGGCGGGAAAGTCGGCGAAATTTTTATGGGCGTTGAGCCGCTCGCCGCTGGCGCGGGCGGACTTGTTGCAGCCGCGTTGGTGGTGTTGACATCGCTGACACGGTGGAGCGCCCACCAAGCCGCAAACACCATGCCCGCCACGAACGCAATGCTGATAAACCAGTTTATATTTCTCATTTTGCGTCAATCAAAGATGGAAAAACCCCGGCACCCGGCCGGGGTTTGGGTTCAGCTAATTCAACGACGAAAATATGGCGGCGGACAATTGAGTAAACAGGCCGCCACATTTCGCTTAATCGATCAATTACACGCAGCCGTTGATCTTGAACGAGGCAATCCGCGTACTCCAGTTAAACGTGCCATCGGCTTTCAGATACTCCGTGGTGTACCAGAAAGTGCAATCATCGACCGGATCAACACTCATGTGACTGTAATCGCCCCAACGGCTCAGGGTACCCGTTTGCGCGCCGGTGCCCTGCACAATGGTGGTCTCATTACTCAACGTATTGATGGGATCACCGGCGAGGCGCGTGGCGTAGCGAATAGCGGGTTTGATGAGTGAGCTCGATGCGCTGAAGCCCAAGGCGATATTTCCCTGCTTGTCCATGGCAATACTGCCCATCCAACGATGGGTGGTATCGGGTGCGAAAGTCGATTGCTGAAAGACTGAAGGTGCGGTCGACGGGTTACGAATTTCATACCAGCGCGTCGCACTGTAGGCGCTCTTGCGGCTCGTGCCCACTTTTACCGCGTGGTTGACCACCATGGCCTCGTGACCATCCGCAAATTTGCGATAGGCGAGACGGTACATCGCGCGATCCGCCAGTGAATCCAGCGTACGCGTGGTCCCCGCTTGCGGCACGCAGGTGCCACCCGCACAGGCGGCAGCAAACGACGACACCGCCAGCGCGGTGGGTCCGGTAAAAGTTGAATTTGCCGGTGTTGTCCAGTTCACGCTGAATTTCCACATGTTGAGCACGTTGGTGCCGAGGTTCACGTGAAAGTTTGGCGTACCGGCTGACGGCAGAGTCTTGCCATCAAGGTCGGCAGGCAGCAAGCCGCCATAGGCCGTGCTCAGCTGAAAACACTGTTGGGTGGCAGCCACGCCGGCCAGCATGCGCGCGCGATCCATGGCGCACACCTTCGCGCCGCCAAATGAATTGCCATTGAAAATGTTGTAGGTCACGTAATAACCGTCTGGCCACACGCCTGCTTTTGGATAGTCGTTAAAACCAGAATACTGGAACGC